>NZ_OZ026472.1:0-318574 GCF_964019805.1 Candidatus Lariskella endosymbiont of Epinotia ramella
TGTTACTACAACATATATATAAAGAATCAGTTATTATGAATATATTATTAGATGTCTTGAGAAAAAAAGAGACGAATAAAATACCAATATGGTTTATGAGGCAAGCAGGAAGATACCTTCCTGAATATCTTGTTTTGAGGAAAGGCTTTAGTTCCTTTATAGAATTTTGTTTGAATAAAAACGCTGCGCTTGAAGCAACATTACAACCTTTAAGAAGATTTGACTTGGATGCTGCTATAATATTTTCGGATATACTAATCTTACCAAAGGCTATGGGCTTAAACGTTGATTTTTTGGAAGAATATGGACCGCAGATTACACCACTCATTAACGAATCAAATATAACTGCGTTAAAAACTAAGTATAAAGATTTAGAAGAAGTATTCTCTAAAATTTTTTCTGCTATAGCTTTAGTTAGAGAAGAACTGAATAAAAATTTTCCTGGAAAAGCGTTAATAGGATTTGCTGGTTCTCCATGGACTGTTGCATGTTATATGATTGATTCAAGAAAAGATAAAGACTTTACTGAAGTGAGAAAATTTGCATACAAAAATAAAAATGATTTTGCAAAGCTTATAGATTTACTAACAGAAATCACAATCTATTATTTAAAAGGTCAAATAAAAAATGGAGCTTCTGTAGTAAAGTTGTTCGACTCTTGGGCTGGAGTTCTTCCAGAAGCTGAGTTTGAAAAGTGGGTGATTTCTCCTTCAAAAAGAATAGTGCATGAGGTTAAACTTGAGTTTCCTGAAATTCCAATAATCTGTTTCCCAAAAGGATCTGGCATTTTATATAAAAGATATGCTTATGAAGTATCACCAGATTGCATAGCTATAGATCATACAATACCTTTAGATTGGGCACTAAATGAGCTGCATAATAATTTTGTATTACAAGGGAATATGGATAATGTATTGCTCCTTTGCGAAAAAAGTGATATTAAATCTGCAGCTGATTTGATACTAGAAAAAATGTCTTGCGGTGGTTTTATATTTAATCTCGGCCATGGAATTCTAAAAAATACTCCAACTGAAAATGTAGAATATCTTATTGATTTAGTGCGTAGCTATAGAAGGTAATTAGATAAATTTTAATTTTATATTTTGCTAATGAATTCGCCTGTAATTAGAACAATGCCAAGCAATGAAGAAGCGGAGCAAGCTCTAATAGGTGCACTGCTAAATGATAATGAAAAAATAGATCAAATAAATAGCTTCTTCTTGCCTAAATATTTCTTCAATGAATTGCATGCTAAAATATATAGCATGATTGAAAGGCTTTCTGAGAAAGGAATAAGTGCTAATCCACTGAGTTTAAAAAAGTTTTTGGAAGACGATGAAGTATTTAAAGTTTCTGGAATAAGTCCTTATGAATATCTTGTAAAGCTTGTCACAAACGCTCAAGTAATATTAAATGTGCGTGATCTTGCTGTTTTAATACATGAACTTGCAGTTAGACGTGAATTAATAAGAGTCGGTGAGGATGTAGTAAATACCTCTTATAAAGATGATTTAGATATCTCAATTAATGATAGAATAGAAAAAGTTGAGCATGAACTATTCAATATAGCATCTGTAGGTACTAGGGAATATGATTTTTTACATATAAATACTTCAATATCAAATTCTATACATAAGATTGAATATTTATCAAAAAATCGAAGGCTTTTTGAAGGAATACCTACAAAATTTGATAAGCTAGACGAGTTAATAGGTGGAATGCAATCCTCTGATTTATTAATAGTTGCTGCAAGGCCTTCTATGGGAAAGACAGCGTTTGCAATCAAGATAGGATTGAATGCAGCAGAATTTTTTGTCAATGAATTAAGTGAAGATGGAGAGAATGAAAAAAAGAAGTCTGTTGCTATAATTTCTCTTGAAATGTCTGCTGAGCAAATTGTAAATCGTATTTTATCTATCAAAACTGGGCTTGAAGGGAAGAGAATAAGAACAGGAAAGTTTAATAAAGATGAGTTAAAAAATTTAATCTACGAAGCTGGTAACATAAAAGAATTACCTATTTTTATAGATGATACACCAGCTCTTTCAATATCTACTATAAAAAGTAGAGTAAGGAGAATGAAGCGTCAACATAACATAGGGCTTCTTATAGTTGATTATCTTCAGCTTGTGAGACCCTCAAGCGCCTCTCAAAACAGGAGTAAGGTTGAACAGATTGGAGAGATCTCACAAGGGTTTAAGGAAATAGCAAAAGAGCTTGATATTCCAGTTATAGCTTTATCGCAATTATCAAGAGCAGTAGAGCTTAGAGTTGACAAAAAACCACAGCTTTCTGACTTAAGGGATAGCGGAAACATAGAGCAAGATGCAGACGTTGTAATGTTTTTATATAGAGAGGAGTATTATTTAGATAAAAAGACTCCAATTGATAATCAGGAGAACATGGAATGGCAGGAAAAAGTAAATGCAGTTAAACATATTGCGGAAATAATAGTTGCAAAACAGAGAAATGGACCAACAGGAAACTGTTTCTTAAGGTTTGATAATGAAACTACAAATTTTCAAAATATGTATGTTGCTGGTAGTCAGAGTATGTAAATTCAAGATAGTGAAAATGTTGAAATATTTAAAGAAATCTCTCAAACAGAAAATAAAGAGCAATATGTAGGAGTAAAAATTAAATAATAAAAATAATATTAAGTTATAACATTAGTTGTAATATTGAAAAGTTTTTAATGAGTGAAGCATTAGATAAATATAAGAATTTAGAATAAAAAATGTTATTTTTAGCTTATATCTAAAGAAGTTGTTTTGAAATTAGTATTTATTACTGTGATAAGTGTTAAGTAAGAATAGAGCCGGCTAATTTCTCAGCTTATATCTCTTTTTCCTTAATAAATTTGAGTTTGAGAAGTGAAGATTTTTAATAATCTATATTTTAATATTATATACAATATCAATCAATAAAAGCTGAAATATGACAAAAAGTAGTAATATTGTTGCAGTTACATGCTTTGCTCTGCTGTTTCTTGCGGCTGTGTGGCTTGTTTTGCCTGTGATTACACCTTTTGTGTTATCTATGGTATTTTGTTATATACTCAATCCTATAGTTGAGAAGTTGTCTTCTGTTTTAAGAATAAAAAGAAAATATTCTGGAATTCTTGTGATAGCTATATTTTTCATATTTTTGATTGTTATATGCTTTTCTGTGATTCCTATGATCTATAGACAGCTAGTTGTGGTTGGGAGTTATATACCTTCTTACAATTCAATAATGAAAAATCAATATGTATCATATGCTCTTACATATATAGGCGATACATTTCCTGAGCTAGGGAATATATTAAAATCTGGAATTAAGGAAACAATGGGACAATTTTTTACTATTTCTGGATGGTTAACAAAGGGTGTAATAAAGTCTAGCATGACTATATTCAATACTATATCTTACATTTTAATAGCACCTTTTATCACATTTTTTATATTGAAGGATTTAGAAAAGATAAAAAGTTTTTTAAATAATATCATTCCAGAAAGATATAGGAACGAAGTATGTGAAATACTATCTGATATAAACAATGCGCTTTTTTCTTATTTATGTGGGCAGTTCTATGTAGCATCTATTCTTTCTGTTTATTACACAATTGGATTTTACATTTTAGGCGTCGATACTAAAATAGCTCTTGGCATAATGAGTGGTTTTTCAGTTTTTGTACCTTACCTTGGTCCAGTTGCTAGTTTTATTACATCTGCAATTATTGTTGTATTGCAGATAGGGACTCTAAAGTCTTTTGGCATTCTAGTATTGATTTTTTCAATTGGACAATTACTTGAGGGAATGTTTCTTACACCAAAATTAATAGGTGATCAAACAGGGCTTCATCCTGTATTTATAGTTTTCTTTTTACTACTTGGCGGTAATATGTTTGGTCTTACTGGTGTTCTAATTGCTGTACCAACTGCTGCTGTACTCATGGTTATAGGAAAATACTTAATGAAAAAATATTATAAAAGTACGTTTTATAATTTGCTGTAAATAGTGAAAAGAATTATAATGCTGCTGATAAAATAATAATTTACAATACATTATATGAATAACATAGTGATTGGTGGAATTTCAGGATCAACTCTCAAGCAATATATAGAAAGAATAGAGAGGCTGGAGGAAGAGAAAAAGCAAGTTACTGATCTAATAAAAGATGTTTATGCAGAAGCTAAATCATCTGGTCTGGATACAAAAATTATGAAACAGATTATAAGAGAAAGGCAAATGGATCAGAGTAAGTTGAGTGAGCAAGAAGAACTTCTTGATATATACAAGCGTGCCATTGGTATGGAAGTATAATAAATTCAGTTTTACAAGATCATCAATATAAACATGCTTTAAAAGTCTAGAAGTTATTATGATATTCTAGTGATACTTTTCAAAATTGATTCAGTCAAAATCTCTGTTAAATATTTAATAGTCAGCCTCTCGCCTAAAATAGAGTTATATTGCATATTTCAAGTGAATAAAATTTTATTTTAAGTACTCGTTTGCCATGCATGTTTTATAGAGCTTTATTTAGTATGCGCGTCAAAAGGGGGCTCGGAACAAGCATGAAATAGCGCTTTAAATCCGTAATAAAATGTTATAATAAACGCAAAAACCTTACGGATTTTGTGAAAGTAGTGTTTGCGGCATATTTTTGCACATTTAACTAGGAAAGCCACTCATAACTCAATTTTTACATATATTGTGGGCTAATCATAAAATAATTAACAACTCATCTTATATAGTAACCAGAATTATGGATTAAGCAAAATTGCCAGAATATGGATAAGTAGGTAAAGATAAGTTTGTAACAATAATCGAAGCTTACCAATGAAAAAGATATCATAAATTTATTTTTTATCTCAAACATTTAAGGCATATGTTCTAAGTCAATGCTTTTATTCATATTTTAAAAGCTAAAAAGCCTTCTATTGTTAATCAATAATTCGGGTTAGTAAGGGAATTTGAGAATATTATAGGATTAATATGTGGTTTAAATTTTAAAGCTAAAATTAGATTCTTAGTGCAAAACTTCCAAGCCATTCGTTATACTGTAGATTTTACTTTAAATATATAATATTTATCACCTCCTTTGTTATTGCGCGTAGATAAAATGCTTGTGTAAGGGTTTTTAGTATGATTTTTAGAGTGCTGGTTAGTTTCTAAGCCAAACATTATATATATATATTTGCGAAGAAGTTAACGAGGTGATACTTTAAAAATCAGGCCAAAGGAGTCTGCGAAAGTGACTTTACCGGCAGTGCAATAATTCTCAACTTAAAATCTAGAATTAAAACTCATGTCAAGACTTGAGTATAAAATTATTGTGATTGCTCTTTTTAAATCATGATCAAATGTCAGAAATAATTTTATATTAAAGTTGAGTTGTAATTGTTATTGAATAGTGAATAAATGTTGTACTAGTGGAATATTGTAGATTTCCCTAAATAATACGTTAATTATTTTGCATTGATTGTTGTATAAGAATTTATTATAGGTTGCTATATGGTAAATTTTATATTAATGCTTTTTTATTGTCTCTATATCTAATTATGAGAATTAGATATAGAACGCTTAATAACAAAAATATTCTTTTAGCAGACAGTGACACTTTATAAGACTAATTTTCTGCTTGAAGAAGTGTTATATGGTACTGATAACAAAGTACATGCGCATGGATTTTGGTGGCATGATTTTTTAGAATACAAGTTAATTGCCGCACCTTATACTTTTACATATTTGCAAAGAAATTAACGAAGTATGGAACATTATGTCAAAAAGACCTGCACAATGCCTTTGTTAATAATGCTATATTATGCAGTAATAAATGTACGTGAAGCTATTTAGTGCTAATTGTTTTAGTCAAAGAGTAGAGTTTTAATATTCTAAACTAGTCTTTTATTACATTGGAGATTTTTGAAAGGATTCTAGTAAAATGATGAATTTGACTTACTTTAGTGTTTGATTATATCAGAATCGTTACTTGTAATTCTTTTTATTGCACCAATTTTAGCAAATGTATCTTATGTATGTGCATGCATATGCAACTAACAAGTCGAAGGCATCTAATGCTTTTGTGTTTTCATTATTTATAAGAAAGTAAGAGGATATAAATATGGCTAGCGGTCTGAATCGCGCAACTTTAATAGGGAATGTTGGAAGAGAACCCGAAATAAAGGCGTTACAAGAAGGGAAGGAAGTAGCTGTTTTTTCATTAGCCACTTCTGAGGTCTGGCGTGATAAGGCATCTGGTGAAAAAAGAGACAAGACAGAGTGGCATAGGATAGTTGTATTTGCACAGCCACTTGTTCTGCTTGTCAAGAATTATGTGCATCAGGGGTCTAAGTTATATATCGAAGGTTCTATACAAACGAGAAAATGGGCTGATCAGTCTGGGGTAGAGCGTCATGTAACTGAAATAGTGCTGCAACCATACAGCGGTACTATAGTGCTTTTAGATTCGAATAAGGGGGCGCAACAAGGGTCTTGGCAAAAAAATGATAAAGAAAAAGGTGATTTTACGCAACCTGTTAGTAATGCATCATATAATCCAGACTTAGAGGATGAAATTCCATTCTAGAAAGCTATAAGGCAACAGCTGTGTTGAAGTAACCTTTTTGTCTAATGTTTACGGATATTGAGCTGAGTATTTTCTAAGTAATGTAAAGATATCATTGTATAGTTTTATGTAGTGATATGTTATGCGGACAAATTATATATCCGAAATTAATTTTAGTACATTTCACTTTCCGCAAAAATTTATTTGTGCAGCAAATAGATTTTTGACGGATAGACTGTGTATAAGGTTCTGCTAGATGTGTAGGTTATTACATATGTTATATATCGATATATATGTAAGATGTGCAAGCCTGCTATAGTAACATCTTGCATAAAATGTTTGTTAATTGTTATAATTGGCTTTGCAAAAAATAGACTTCTTAGGAAGTTTATTCCGGTAAAGCAAGTGCAAGGAGCATACGAAAGCACAAGGAGGAGGCGCGGAGTATACAGAGAAGCGCATGACATCCTGAAAAAGAGGCTTAAGGATGCGATAAAGTAATTTGCTGCTGGAAAAACGTGTTTGAAGAAGAAGTCTAATGAGTTCAAAATGTAAATTGGGTCAATGTGCAAGATTGGCGTAATACCAACTCTCACAAATGACAGCATACGGTTGCCGCGTGTTTTTAGAAGTCCATGAATGCTATTTGAACTAGTTGCGAATTAAGCATGTTATATGCCAGATGTAAGATTAACAAGTTACTCGAGATTAGAAGTGTCATTAAAATTCAATATAAAAGCTAACTCTTCAAAAACTGCTGCAAGATTAGGGACTCTAAGCACGGCGCATGGTGATATTAAGACACCTGCATTTATGCCAGTTGGAACAGCAGCCACCGTTAAGGCTATGACACCTCACTCAGTTTCAGATCTTGGAGCTGATATTATACTATCAAATACATATCATCTAATGCTAAGACCTGGGGCAGAACGAATAGCTTCGCTCGGTGGATTGCACAAGTTTATGCAATGGAACAAACCAATTCTAACAGATTCAGGTGGTTTCCAGGTGATGTCTCTTGGTGCTTTGCGAAAAGTCACGGAAGAAGGTGTAATATTTAACTCTCATATCGATGGCAGGAGGTATGTTTTATCACCTGAGCGTTCTATAGAAATTCAGCATCTTCTTGGAAGTAATATTACTATGATATTTGACGAATGTGTGGCATACTCTACAAGCTATAGTGAAGTTAAGAAATCAATGGAATTATCATTGAGGTGGGCTAAGAGATCTAAAAATGCTTATAAAAAGAGAGAGGGATACGGAATATTTGGTATAATTCAGGGTGGAACTTATAATGACCTACGCATTGAATCTGCAAAGGCTTTGATAGACCTAGATTTTGATGGTCTTGCAATAGGTGGTTTAGCGGTTGGTGAGCCGCAAGATGTGATGTTTGATTCAATTGCAGCGGTTTCTGAAGTGTTGCCACAAGAAAAGCCTAGATATCTGATGGGAGTAGGAAAGCCTTCTGATATCATAGGTGCTGTTGAAAGAGGAGTAGATATGTTTGATTGTGTTATTCCTACACGTTCAGGGCGTAACGGGCAAGCTTTTGTTTGGGATGGAGTGATAAATATAAAAAATGCAAAATATTCAGATGATCAAGAACCGCTTGACTCAAGTTGTAAGTGCTATACATGCTTAAATTTTAGTAGAGCATATCTAAATCATCTTGTGAAGTCTAAAGAAATATTAGGTTCCATGTTGATGACATGGCATAATATTTTTTATTATCAAGAGTTAATGAATATAATTCGGCTTGCTATTCAAAAAGATTTGTTTGATACTGGCCTCGGTAATAATATTGCTAAATTACGTGATGTTGTGATTTCTTAAGGGGTATGCTAGTAAAAATACGCAATTTAATGCTCTAAAGATGCAAGTTTAGATATGATACAATAGCAAGATGATTTCTAGTTTGAGAATTGTAATAGGAACTGACTAAGGTATAAATAATGGGAGTGTATGATTCATTTTGGCATTCTAGAAGGACTAGTGTTAAAGAGATAGCTTCTGTATCTGATTGTAAAATAGTTGGAAGTTCAAATTCCATTGTAGAAGGTGTTGCAACACTAAAGAATGCTGCAAAATCAGACATATCATTTTTTAATAATCCTAAGTATTTAGAGGATTTTAAAAATACGAGTGCTGGAGCTTGCATAATAAAAGAGAGTGACATGGAGTTTGCGCCAAAAGGTCTAACATGTCTTGTTACAAAAAATCCTTATGTAGCTTGGGCAAAAGCTTTGGATTTTATTTATTTAGATAAAGAAGAGAAAAGGTCTATCTCTTCGGATGCATATATTGATGGCACTGCTAAGATTGGTAAAAATTGTTTGATAGAACCTGGAGTTTTTATAGGTTCTAGGACTATTATAGGAGATAATTGTATAATAAGAGGCAATAGTTATATAGGAGAAGCTGTTGTTATAGGTAGTAATGTAGTTATAAATCCTAATGTGACTATATTATTCGCAGAAATAGGTGAAAGATGTATATTGCATAGTGGTGTGAGAATTGGGCATGAAGGATTTGGTTTTGCAAATGATGGTGTTGAAATAATAAAAGTGAAACAGTTGGGCAGAGTTATAATAGGGAAAAATGTTGAAATTGGTGCAAATAGTTGCATAGATAGAGGAGCAATAGAAGATACTGTGATTGGAGATAATACTAAGCTTAGTAATATGGTACAGATAGCGCACAATGTTTCGGTAGGTTCCAGTTGTTTTTTTGCCGGACAGGTTGGTATAGCTGGTAGCACAACAATAGGAAACTTTGTCATGCTGGGAGGACAAGTAGGAATTGCAGGACATCTCAATATTGCAGATAATGTTTCTGTTGCTGCTCAGTCTGGAGTAATGACTGATATTCCTAAAAATCAAAAATTTGGTGGGTGCCCTGCTGTTCCTATGATGCAATGGCATAGACAGACTATTACATTAAAAAAGCTAACTTCTAAGTAGTATAAAGAGTTTTAAATCTTATGGATAAAAATTTTTCAACGCTTCAAGTTACAAAAATAATGGAGCTAATACCACATCGGTATCCGTTTTTATTGATAGATCGTCTTCTTGAAGTAAAGGCGGGCGAGGGTGCTATTGCACTTAAGAATGTAACTATAAATGAGAATTTTTTTGTTGGACATTTTCCTAGTCATCCTGTGATGCCTGGTGTTCTAATAATAGAAGCAATGGCACAGGCTGCTGCTGCTTTCATTACACTGGATCAGGGTCTACATTCTTCAGATAAGGTTATATATTTTATGTCTATAGAAAATGCTAAGTTTCGCAAGCCAGTAATTCCTGGAGATGCGCTATATCTACATGTCAGCAAAATTCAGGGTAGACAGAATGTGTGTAAGATGCGTGGAGAGGCTCGTGTAGATGAAGTTGTAGTAGCAGAGGCAGTTTTCTCTGCAATGCTAGTGGATAGAGAAAATAAGTTGTAGTATTATGAATAATATACATCCAACAGCTATAATAAGCGGATCGGCAAAGATCAGCGATGGAGTTCAAGTGGGGCCATACTGTATAGTAGGGCCAAATGTAGAGCTATCAAGCAATGTTACCCTTCATTCGCATGTTTGTGTAGATGGGCATACTTACATTGGTTCTGAAACTCAAGTATTTCCATTTGCTTCTATAGGTTATCCACCTCAAGATCTAAAGTTCAATGGGGAAGATTCACAACTTATAATAGGGAAAAATAATATAATCAGGGAATATGTCACTATGCACCCTGGCACAAGTTCAGGAGGTATGAAGACTGTAATTGGGAATAACTGTTTATTTATGGTTGGAGCGCATGTTGCACATGATTGTGTTGTTGGAGATAATGTAATTTTAGCTAATAATGCTACTCTTGGTGGACATGTTGTAGTTGGAGACTTTGCAATTTTGGGAGGGCTTGCAGCAGTTCACCAATTTGTTAGAATCGGTAGACACTCTATAATCGGTGGTTTGAGCGCGGTTGTTAAGGATGTAATTCCTTATGCTAGTGTTGCTGGAGATAGAGCAAAACTACTAGGAATTAACATTACTGGTATGAAGAGAAGAAATTTCTCTAGAAAACAGATTCGAGCTGCTTTAGATGCATTTGAGATGATTTTTGTGCAGGAAACTGGAGGAACGCTTGAAGAAAGAGCT
This sequence comes from Candidatus Lariskella endosymbiont of Epinotia ramella, assembly GCF_964019805.1. NCBI lineage: Bacteria > Pseudomonadati > Pseudomonadota > Alphaproteobacteria > Rickettsiales > Candidatus Midichloriaceae > Candidatus Lariskella > Candidatus Lariskella endosymbiont of Epinotia ramella. The sequence continues at coordinate 10,702 of NZ_OZ026472.1, forward strand.
GCGACGGCTGCAGCAAAATATCAGGATTGCATTAATGTAAAAGAGATATTCGAATTTATTACTACAAATAGTACAAGAACAATTTGTTTAACAACACAACATAAAGATACAGCGGACGAATAATTCAGATGACACAGATAAAACTCCCTTACAAAGAGCAACCTGTAGAAATAGATAAGCTTGGTATTATAGCGGGCAGTGGCTTATTGCCTAGGCATGTTTATGATGCATGTATAGAACAAGGAATAGAAGTACATGTAATCGGTCTTGAAAATCAGACGTCCAGGGATTTATTTCAAGGAGTGGAGATTGAATTTTTTCCAGTTCATTCTGTTAAAAAAATAATTAATAAGATGAATGCTATTGGGATTAAATATGTAGTATGTGCTGGAGTAGTTAAGAGGACAAGTCTCTCAAAGCTGCTTTTAGATTTTAAGGCAGCAAAGCTTCTGGCGATGATTATGAAAGCTGGACTCAATGACAACGCTATACTTGGTGCAGTTTTGGAATTTCTGGAGAGGGAAGGGTTTGTAATAATTCCACCAGAGAAGATAGCGACTCAAATTGTAGCGAAAAGCGGGAGCATGGGATCTGTTAAGCCAACTCCTAGCGCGATGCAAGATATTCGGAAAGGTGCTAAGATTTTAAAAGGAATTGCAGCTTTTGATATAGGACAAGCGCTTGTTATGCAAAATGGCTTAGTGCTTGGTGTTGAGGCAGTGGAGGGAACTGATCAGCTAATTGAACGTTGTGGGAAGGTTCAGCAAAAAGGTGAATCATGTATCTTGCTGAAGGTTACGAAACCTCAGCAGGATAAGAGAATTGATCTGCCGTGTATAGGACCTGATACAATTACACGTCTTCATCAGTATCATTTTCATGGTGTTGCTGTGGAAGCTGGAGTTTCGTTAATTCTTGATAAAAAAGAGACAATTAGAAGAGCTGATGAACTTGGTGTTTTTGTTTTCGGTCTTGATGCAGACTGAAAACTTTATATCAAGAGATTTATTCTGACTTTTTACTTTACGTAGCTATTATAGATCGCATATAATCCACGTTATGCACTTTTTAGAGAGAGCTTTTTCATTTATTTGAAGATGCTTTGGAGTTTTGTTGTATACAGAAGGTAAATACAGAGTTGGTATTTTAATTTGCATACACACGAAGTTAGACTTCAAAAAGAGCTAGAAAGAGTGTTGGAGTCATGTGTTCAATACATAATGAGCGCTCTTGAAAAGGCATCAATTTTGAAAAGTGTGACGAGTATATTTATTTAGTCTAGCAGTATGAGTTGATCTCTGAGAAGCTTTCTTGTAAATGTTTATTTTACTTAAGGTAAAAACTGAGTTATAGATTTTAAAATGCATAAGTATCGTACACACAATTGTGGTGAGTTAAGAATTTCTCATATTGGTCAAACAGTTAAACTCTCAGGCTGGGTTCATAGAAAAAGAGATCACGGTGGTTTATTATTTCTTGATGTTCGTGATCATTATGGAATCACACAAATAGTGGCCTCTAAAGATTTTGGATTAAGCGAAAGTGCGTATAATACAATATCTGAGCTAAGTTATGAAACAGTGATCACTTTAGTAGGTGAGGTTTTAAAGCGCTCTGATGATACTGTGAATAAATCCATTCCAACTGGAGAAATTGAAGTTGCAATTCGAGAATTGATTGTAGAATCTGTTGCTGATGTCTTGCCAATGCAAGTTAATTCAGATCAGCAGTTCCCAGAGGAAACTAGATTAAAATATAGATTTCTTGATTTGAGACGAGAAAAATTGCACTCCAATATAATGTTAAGAAATAGCGTAATACAAAGTATACGCAAAAGGATGCAGGAAGCAGGATTTTTTGAGTTTCAAACTCCTATTTTGACTGCAAGTTCTCCTGAGGGAGCTAGAGATTTTTTGGTTCCAAGTAGGTTACATCCAGGAAAATTTTATGCATTGCCTCAAGCACCGCAGCAATTCAAGCAGTTGCTTATGATCTCTGGGTTTGATAGGTATTTTCAAATCGCTCCATGTTTTAGGGATGAGGATGCAAGAGCTGATAGAGCGCCAGGTGAATTTTATCAACTTGATATAGAGATGTCATTCGTTACTCAAGAGGACGTATTTTCTACAATAGAACCTGTAATATCTGGTCTGTTCAAAGAATTCTCAAATAAAAAAGTAGATTCTATTTTTCCTAGAATGAAGCATAGTGATGCTATTTTGAAATATGGCACTGATAAGCCTGACTTAAGGAATCCAATTATTATATGCGATGTAACTGAAGTATTTGCAGAGTCAAGTTTTACCATATTTAGAGAGGGGATATCTAAGGGTAATTGTGTTAGGGCTATACCTGCACCCAATACTGCTGCTGCGTCCAGAAGTTTTTTTGATAAAATGATTGCATTCGCTCAAACTGAGCTTGGTGCAGCTGGACTCGCTTATATAGTATTTGAAAATGATGATACTGCAAAAGGTCCTATAGCTAAATTTTTGTCAAAAGAGCAACTGAAACTGCTAAAGGAAAAAGCTGGTCTAAAAACCGGAGATTCTGTGTTTTTTGTGTGTGATAACATAGTGAGTGCGCCAAAACTTGCAGGAAAGGTTCGTTCTAAGTTAGCTGATGAATTAGATATCTTAGAAAAAGATGCGTTTAGATTTTGTTGGATAGTGGATTTTCCATTTTTTGAATGGAATGAAGATGAGAAGAGAATAGATTTTTCACATAATCCTTTCTCAATGCCACAAGGTGGAATGCAAGCTCTGATTAATGCAGATACTAATGAAAAAAAACTTTCTATCACAGCTTATCAGTATGACATCGTATGTAATGGGGTGGAGCTATCTAGTGGAGCCATAAGAAACCATCATCCAGATTTGATGTATCTAGCTTTTCAAATTGCAGGATATAGCAGAGAGATCGTAGATGAGAGGTTTGGTGGAATGATCAGAGCTTTTAAGTATGGAGCTCCTCCTCATGGAGGAGTTGCGCCTGGTATAGATAGAATTGTCATGTTGCTGGCAGATGAGCCAAATATACGAGAAGTGATAGCATTTCCTCTAAATCAGAATGCAGAAGATCTTTTGATGAATGCTCCGTCATTTGCTTCTTCAAAGCAGTTGAAAGAGCTTGGTATAACTCACAGCTTGATAGCAAAAAAGTAGAATATTTACAAAGTCAAAAACCTTATGGATTTTGTAGCATTTGATTTTTGTCTGTTTAAATTTAGGTGATTAGCCATATATTCCATCCGCCAAAAATTTATTTGCTATGCAAATAAATTTTTGATGGGCAGACTATACACTCTACTAGCCAAAAGCTTTTTAAGTCTGTTTATTGCTACCGATGGCGTTTACAAATTTTACGAAGTCTTCAACATCATGAAAATCTTTATAAACAGACGCATATCTTACATGCGCTACTTTATCTAGCATAGCAAGTTCATCCATAGCAAGTTCTCCGATCTTAGTACTACTTACTTCAAGTTCTCCAAGCTTCTCTAGATTTTTTACTATATTAGTCGCTATATTCTCCAGATCTTCTGGTTCTATTGGCCTTTTTCTTGTTGCGATTGTGAGAGATTTTAACAGTTTAGCGCGGTCAAACGATTTTTTTACTCCGTTTTTCTTTAACACTAGCATCTCATGCGCTTCCATACGTTCAAACGTTAGAAATCTTCCACCGCAATTCGAACAAAAACGCTTTCTTCTTATAGCGCTTGAGTCATTTATAGGTCTAGAATCACGAACAAACGTATCAAGAAAGCCACAAAAGGGACATTTCATTATTTAGCAATCATCCTGTATATTCGTTGTACACGTGTTGCCCAGCATCCTGCTCTTGTTTTAGTATTAATTTTGTCTTGTTTATAACATCGCCACTACAAAGATCTATTAACAAGATCTCTTGTGTACCACGATGTGTTTTGGTAAGGACCAGAGCTCTATTGCCGGAGTATATAACATTCGCAACATCCATAGCAATGTCTAAATTTATTTCATTATACTTGCACTTTTCTGAAGAGATATCACTTTGGAATAATACATCACTATACTGCACCCTTAATTCAAACCATTTGTTTTAAATGCTCCGATTTTTTAGCAAAAAATTAGCTTAAATATATAGAAGCTGGTGTTCTATATTTTAAAGCTTGATGTAACCTTTTGTTGTTATACCAAGGTACAAATTCTTCTATCCTTTTTTCCAAGCTGCCTATATCATCAGGTCTATAATAATAGATCACTTCTTGCTTTAAAGTTCTCCAAAGTCTTTCTACATATATATTATCAAAACACCTGCCAACATGATCCATACTGATGCTTACATTTTTTAGTTGTAATTTTTGTATAAATTCACTACTGGTATATTGCGAACCTTGATCAGTATTAAATATCTCTGGAACTCTTGTTGCCAATGCCCTTTCTAATAATGCTATGCAAAATCCTGCTTCCAGAGAATATGATAAATCATAGCCTATAATATATCTACTGTGTAAATCAATAATAGCCGTGAAATACATGAACTTGCCATTAATTTTTATATATGTAATATCACTTGCCCATACTTGATTTATCCTATTGATTTCAATTCCTGATAGTAAATAAGGATAAATTTTATGTTCAGGATTCTTTATAGTAGTATTTCTATAGCTCTTAGGATATAAGCCTTCTATCTCCATTTCTTGCATTATTCTCAGTACCTTTTTAGCATTGATGATCTTACCTTGGTTATGCAAATCAGCTGTTATCTTGCGATACCCGTATCTACAATCTGATAATAAATAAATTTCCCTAATGAGATTTGCAATCTCACTTTCATCACTTATCACTGGCTTGTAATACAACTTAGTTCTAGGAATATTCAGCAACTCAGCTTGTCTTCTTATAGAAATATCAGCACAAATTTCTAACATATTTTTTCTCTCTTCATAATTTATTTCTGCAATTTTTTTTTGAGAAAATTATTTTCAATGCTTATCTCGCCAATAATTTTATGCAATTTTTCTATTTCTTGCTCAGAGAGTTTTTGCTTTTTTGTATACTCACTTTCTGGAATAAAAAGCTGATACAAATCCCTGATAGCCTTATCTTTCCAGTCATATAAATTAGTTGCAGGAATTTTGTATTCACTACATATTTCAGCTTTCCCCTTTTGACTTTGTATGGCATCTAGAGCCACTTTTGCCTTAAATTCAGCCGTATAATTTTTCTTTTTACTCATACTACTAACTTAATCCTATTTTTGATTCATTTTACTATCAAAAAATCGGTTGTTTTATTTTTTCTGGTTCGTTTCTTGGGGCCATTATACACTGCCAGCCAGCGTATTGAACAGGCCATGAAATAAATTCTTATTGTTATGATAAGTGGCGTAAGCTAAAATCATAACACAGGATAACATTATAAAATATGTAAGCTGCCAAAATAACTTTGATAACATAGGCTCTTGTTTTGCTTTATAAAATATTGAATTTCTAGACATACGCCCCGTGCTACAAGAAGAATTACCAAATAAAATATGTATATCAGGAGACTCTCTACCGATCAGGTTAGATAGAGCTATAGCTTCAAATTTTACAGCTTATTCGCGAGCAACTATCCAAAAACTCATACAAAATGGTAACGTAAGAGTGTCTGGAAAAATAGTAACAGACTGCTCATATCAAGTCAAACATCCAGCTTTAGTAGAGTTTACTAAAATTCAAGATCAAAAGAAAAAACAACTACCAAACAGCTGCGCTCCACTTTTAGTTGCTTTTGAAGATGACGACATCATCATATTAGATAAACCACATGGCATCGCTGTGCACCCTACATCTAATAATTCAAATAAAATTACTCTTGTAGATTTGCTTAAACTGCACTGCGGTAAAAATCTATCTGATATATCAGGGCCTCTAAGGCCTGGAATAGTACATAGATTAGATGCCAACACCTCGGGCCTTATGGTAGTTGCAAAAAATAATGCTGCGCATAAAATACTTTCAGATGCCTTTGCCAGCAAGCAAGTTGAGAGATTATATATTGCACTAGTGTTTGGAGTCCCATCGCTGCAAAGTGGTATAATCTCAGCAAATATAAAAAGAAGTACAAGAGATAGGACTAAAATGACTATAACAAATAGCGGAGGCAGAAGAGCTGTTACACACTATACAGTAATGGAAACTTTCAGAGATAAAGTCAGTATGCTGGAGTGCAGACTTGATACAGGAAGAACTCATCAAATCAGAATACACATGAGCTTCAAAAACCACCCTATCATTGGAGATAAGATTTACATATCATCTAAGAATTTTAACCTAAGTACGCTAAGCAAAGAAACAACAGAAGCTATCGCCTCTATGTCCAGACAAGCATTACATTCCTACAAAATCTCATTGCAACATCCTATAACTAACACTAATTTAATGTTTGAGAGCGCTCTACCTCAGGATATACAACATATATTAGACTTGCTACGTTTAGATATCACTTCGTAAATATAGCATAAAATTCAAAAGTTTTTACACGTTAAAGTATCGCGCAAAAGCCCAAGTAATAGGGCTAAATGTTAATCTGATGATTATTTGTATAACGAAATCAAACAAAGTTTTTTTTAAATTCCACTAGCATGTGATAGAATCCATATGATGCACATGCCATCTTTACTGGGAGTTTTGTCATGTAGTCATTAGTAGCACTCGTATTTTATGACGATTTCTTCTGGGCAATTTAAACTATTTTTTTGCTAGTCCATTTTCTAGTTAAAAGATTAATACATTATTTAGTTTATCTAGCCTAACTTATGATTAATCTTGGAGCTTAGCAAAAATGTTTAGAAGAAAAAAGTTTTCTGCTCGCAGCACATCCATGTTTCTTATGAATGCAAAGCGCATGACTATAGAAACACGTTTCAGCTTTTCTACGGTAGTAGCAACTTGGTTCTATATAGGAAAATTTCCGATTATGCCAGGTACAATTGCCTCGATATGTACGTACCCAATATATTACTTCATGATTATAAGCTCAACATCATATAGTGAGATTTCACTCTCATTCTTTATAGTAACAGCTATACTCTGGCTCTTAGGACTTTATTCGGTAAGTGTCTTTCAGAAAGAAACTCATTCTTTCGATCACCAAATGATTGTAATAGATGAAATAGTCGGACAGCTTTTAACGTTTGCAATCTCATACGAATTCCTTGATAATATTAGTAGGTTTCTCTATTTCGAATTTGAAGCTGTGAGTATGCGTACTATGACTCTATCTTTTATTATAGGAGTTTGTGCTTTTAGATTCTTTGATATAGCAAAGCCGTTTTTTATAAAAAATATAGATAAAAACTACAAAGGTGCTTTTGGCGTCATGTTAGATGATATTGTTGCTGGAATATTTGCAGGTGGCTCTATCTATATTTGTCATATTGTGTTGGATAAGTTGCGTTATTTATAAGTATGCTAAGGTTGCTTGTAAGTATTCTACTATTGTATTTTGTTTTACGAATTTAAAAATATTGACCCACACTTAGACATTAATGTTCTATGCAGGCAATCTTGCGCTGCAATTACTAAAATGCTATAAGTCGCGTGGGAATAGCAAGTTTTTATTGAATCTTAAACAAATATTGGAGTCGTATTTAGTATGACAGACGATTTTATTCACTCTATTGAGAGTCTAGCAGAGGCATCCGACAAACTGCTCAAGTCATTTATACGCCGTCTGTATTCTGATACGCCGCAAGAAGATTTAAAGAGTCTGGGAGCTGAGTTATTATACGATGTTGCAAAAAAATCCTTTGAATTATTCAAAACACGAAAAGAACATACAAGAAAAGTAGAGATTACACGCTTAGATGAAGCAAGCGAATGGTGTGTGCTGCAAGTAGTTGGTTGCGAAATACCATTTTTAATCGAGTCTATTAGCAATGAATTAAAGCTTCAAGAGACAGAGGTGAAGCTTATACTTTATCCTGTTATATGTGTAAGTCGCGACGCTGATGGGAATCTGACAGAAATACTCGATAAAGGGACGCATAATGAACTAATCATACATTTCTATATACCAAATTGGCTTGGATATGAATACTATGCTGACCTGCTAACCAGAATAAACGCAATAATCAAGTGTGTTGAGCTAGCTGTGAGCGACTGGGAACATATGAAAGAAAAGGTTAGTAGTAATATAAAATACGTACAAGAGACTGATTTTAAAGCTAATATAGAAAAGAACGAATATATTGAATTTTTGAAATGGACATTAGACAAAAACTTCATATTTTTAGGTGCTTTCATTTCACAATGCACTGAGAAAGATGCGGAATTTTCTATAGTAAAGGGCAGTGAGCTTGGTATATGCAAAGATGCAATGTATAAGAACGTGCCTATAGCATTTGAAGAACACGAAGATCAAGTGGTTCTGGTTGCAAAGTCTGAAAGCAGATCTGTCGTACACAGAACTGATTATATGAATTGTATATGCATTAAAAAATTTGATGCAAATGGTGTTAATACTGAAAAAACTGTATTTTTTGGATTTTTCACTTCGGCAACATATTACCAAAGTGTTCGCTCTATCCCATTTATTAGGATGAAGGTCAATAACATATTAGCAAAGTATGGACATGATGAAGCAAATTATAACTCGAAGGAACTAGTTACGGCACTGGAAGCATTTCCAAGAAGCGACTTATTCCAGATTCATGAAGACACACTCTATGAAATGGTGATTGGTATAGTTTCGCTTAGCCTCGCGCCGAGAGTAAAAGCATTTGCAAGATCAGATGGTTCTAAAAAGTTTGTTAGTTTCATCTTATTCATACCAAAAAAACTCTCAAGCGCTAATAGCGTCAGCGCTATAGAACGAATTATAGAGCAACAACTTCATGGCCATATAGCAAGGCGCAATATTCAGCTCAGCGAAGGACAACTAACAAGATTGCAGTTCTTAGTAAAGCTTAATTCAGAAGCAGGCCTTCAATACAATCTACAGAAAATAGAAGAACTTGTTACATGCTCTATAAGCGCATGGCAAGACGAATTATTTAAAGCATTGTGTGCTAAATACTCTAGAAATGAAGCAACAATCCAATATCAAAGATATAAAGATGCTTTTGACGCAAAATATCAGGCAAGTTTTGTAGCGCAGCAGGCTGTGCATGATATTAAGATGATGGAGCTTTCCATTGCTAGTCAAGACGTTAAATTCAGCTTTTACATCTCAGCAAAAAGTGGAAAAGAGCTGGCTCAGCTAAAGATCTTTTCACCAAGTGAGCTTCTGCCTCTATCATCCACACTTCCTATAGTGGAGAACATGGGCTTCCTTGCTGTAGATATGCTTAGCTTCAAAACACAAGCTAAAGTTCTACTAGAAGAGCAAGAAATATATGTGGATTACTTCAGACTCGAACCTAAGAACAAAAATTTTAAAGAGATATATAAAAATATTAAGTCAGAGATAGAAGACGCATTCGAAAGAATTTGGAGAGGAGAACTTGAGAATGACGAATTTAATTCTCTAATTACATATGCAAAGATAAATTGGCGACAAGTTTCAATGCTGCGAGCATATGCAAAATATTTTAAGCAGATAAGATTGATATATAGTACAGGTGCTATTGCGACAACACTGGCAAACAATGCAACGATTACTGGAAAGATAGTACAACTATTTAATTACAAGTTCGACCCTGCAGTAAAAGATTTTTCAGATGAAGAACTAAAAGCAATTCAAGATTCAATTGTAGAATTACTTGTTTCTGTGCCAAGCATCACAGATGATAAAATACTGCGTCTATATTTAAACGTGATACTTGCAACGAAGCGAACAAATTATTTTCAGCTAAATGAAGAAAATGAGCGTAGTAGTTATATTTCATTTAAAATAGCATCGGAAGAAATGGATGAGATTCCACTTCCAAAACCATTCCGCGAAGTGTGGGTTTATTCTCCGGCTTTTGAAGGGATTCACTTAAGAGGTGGTAAAGTAGCAAGAGGTGGAATTCGCTGGTCAGATAGAATGGAAGATTTCAGAACAGAGATTCTAGGCTTAATGAAAGCACAAATGACAAAAAATTCTGTCATAGTACCTGTAGGTTCTAAAGGAGGGTTTGTTGTTAAATCTGTAACACCTGCAGTCGGACGTGATATCTTTTTTGAGGAAGGAATTAGATGCTATAAGAAGTTCTTATGTGGCGTCTTGGATGTTACAGATAATATAGTAGATGACGAGATTGTATCACCTTCTGGTGTGGTTAGTTATGAAGGAGATGATCCGTATTTAGTAGTCGCAGCAGACAAAGGAACTGCTACATTTTCTGATTATGCAAACACTATCGCTGCTAAATACAATTTTTGGCTTGGTGACGCATTTGCATCAGGCGGTTCAGCAGGTTATGATCATAAGAAAATGGCAATTACAGCAAGAGGTGCCTGGATATCAGTTGAACGCCACTTTACAGAACTTGGCATAGATATAAAACAACAAACATTCTCTGTTCTTGGTATTGGTGATATGTCAGGAGATGTATTTGGCAATGGAATGCTTCTCTCTGATAAAATCAAGCTGGTGATAGCTTTTAATCACGCACATATATTTTTAGATCCAAATCCAGATCCAGAAATAAGCTTTAAAGAACGCAGCCGATTGTTTGAGATGCCAAGATCTCAGTGGTCTGATTATGATAAGTCACTTATTTCAAGTGGTGGTGGTATATTTTCAAGAAGTGAGAAGAGCATAGCAATATCTGATGAAGTACGAGCAGTATTAGATATTACAGATGAAGCATTATCTCCTGATGAGCTTATTAATGCTGCTTTAAAAGCGCCTGTAGACTTGATATGGAATGGCGGGATAGGTACATATGTTAAAGCTACTTCAGAAACACATGAGATGATAGGAGATAAGAGCAATGATACCTTAAGAGTGAATGGAGCAGAACTTAGGTGTCGCGTGTTTGCAGAAGGTGGCAACTTAGGATGCACTCAACTCGGCAGAATAGAATATGCAAGAAAAGGTGGAAAGATTAACACTGATTTTATAGATAACTCTGCGGGCGTTGATTGTTCAGATCATGAGGTGAATATCAAAATTGGTTTCTCCAAATTATTGCAGAATGGAACATTATCTTTAGATGAAAGAAATGAACTACTCATTGAAATGACAGATGATGTTGCAAGTTTAGTACTGAGAGATAACTATAAACAAACACAGTTAATTTCTCTTGAAGAATTTTCTGGAAGCAAAGCTATGGAAATGCAGGCTTGGCTCATGCGCTACTTGGAATCACAAAATGAACTAGATAGAAGTCTGGAAAAATTACCAAGTAATGAAGATCTTGTGTCCCTACAAAATAAACACGGAAAGCTTTCAAGACCAGAGATTGCTGTACTCATGGCATATGCGAAAACATCAGCTCTTAAACAGATAGCGGGTGTTAATTTCTCATCAGACAGCCATCTAATGCAGAGTTTGATTCAATATTTTCCTAAATTAATACAAGAACGCTATAGGGATGTATTTTTAGAACATAAACTCAGAAATGAGCTCATACATACAGTTCTTGTAAATGACTTTGTTAACATGCTTGGGTGTTGTTTTTTCCATCAGCTATTGAGCGATGGAGGGCATGCTGCTGAAAATATAATAAAGGCTTTCGTGGTAGTGCGTGATAGCATGGATGTTCAAGGCGTTTGGCAAAAGATAGAGGAAATGAGTAACAAGATTCCATTTGAGAGTCAAGCAAGCTCATTCATATCTATACAAAAATTAATAGCAAGCGGAATAACATGGGTGTTGAAACATCACAACGTAATAGATGATGTTGGAAAGCTAGTAGAATCATACAGAGAAACAGCTATAAAAGTTAAAGAACTTACTGCAAAAGGTGAAATATCATTACAATGCAAGCTTAATGTTGTTGATAAAACAAACCCCCTCTATCAGGAAGTTGTCGACAATATAGAAGAACTAAACGCCGCTAGTAATATTTTTGATATATTACATATTGCAGAATATGCAAAATCTAGCATTGAAAAAGCCGCACTTGCCTATTTTATAGTGAGTTCAAAACTCAGTATATTTAGTATTGTGGAAAGAGTTGGGCATGCATCACCAAAACATTATCTTGATACAGTCGCACTCAGAGAATCGGTAGATGAGATTTCTGATATTAAAGTAGCATTGATAGCAAAATATATAAATGCTAGCAAAAATGGCACTGAAGCCAGTGAAGATGCGAACTTAACCTGCTGCGGCATATTTAATTGTGCAAAGCTAAGACGTTATGAGGAACTGCTGTCTGATATTGGAAATATCGCCGATGAATCTTTGATTTCAACATTAGTTGTAATAAAGAAACATTTGAATGATCTTGCCTCTGATAGCAATGGAGGCAATTAAGCAATTTTGCTATTGTACTGTTAACGTGCAATATAAATTGGGAGAATAGGAAATGTTTGATGTGTCGTTTTCTGAAATTGCAATTATAGGCGTAGTGCTAATAGCACTGTTTGGACCTAAAGAAGCAGTAGAAATATTAATGGATATAAAACGATACTTCAACTCTGCAAAAAGCTCCTTAGCTCAATATATGGAATACATCGAATCTGAATGTTCCTTGGGAAAGAACAACGAACCATATAATAGCGATAAAATCATGGGCTATATAGTAGATCTTGACGGTAACCTGCAACCAACCTATGATCTCAGCTGCTTAACGCCGGAGATAAAATCTTCTGACTCTAATACAAAAAAGCCGAATGGCATTTGGAAAAAAACAACTCAATCTAAAATACGTAGGCGTAGCAATAAAAAACTTCTACACTTTAATGATATATTATAAAATATACACTTCCTATTCATTTGATAACAGAGCCTTAATTTTTCTGTGTAGCGCAGCCCTATCCATACCTATAAAACTTGCAGTCTTGGCTATATTTCCATTAAATTTCTGAAGCTGTGCTTGTATATATTCTCTCTCAAATATATCTCGCGCTTCTCTTAGGGATTTTGTGAGAAAAATGTTTGCTGATGCATTAATACCTCTATACCGCCCACTCACGGAAGAAACTATTTCATATGGCAACATATCATGAGATATTATATCTTTCCTCCCATTTATTGCGAGCATTATGAGCCACTCAATAGCGTTATGCAACTCTCTAGAGTTACCAGGCCAGTTATAAGCTAGCATGATAGAATATGCCTCATCAGAAATAGCAAGCTCTCTAATAGAAAATTGTTTGCAAAGGCTACTCAAAAAATGCTCTGCCATTAATTGTATATCTTCTCTATGTTCTCGCAGAGGCGGGATTTCTATGCTTACTATGTTTAATTTGTAGTATAAGCGATCGTCTAGCTTGCAATTTTTTATAGATTGCATTGGATCAAATGCTGATGCAGCTATTACTCTTATATTAGACTTAATTTCTTTGTTCATTCCTGGATTAATGAAACATTCATTCTGTAGCATCTGCAAAAATTGTTTTTGCAATTGCAAAGGAATATTTGTAATTTCATCTATATAAAGAGTTCCGCCTTGTGCTTGTTCAACTAGTGCTGCATTACTATTTGAGAGTCCGCCAAATAATTCCAATGAAAGTTCTGTATGAGATTTTCCAGCGGTATGCCATACTGTTAAAGGTCTTGCACTTCTTTGGGACGTAGAATGTATAATTTTTGCTATAGTATTTTTACCAGTTCCAGGTTCTCCCACTATAAACGTATGACTATTTGTCCTTGCAAAAGTCTTAATGGTGCCCCTAATTTTTTGAATTTCCTTAGAATTGCCAACAAGCTCTTGAGGAAAAAGCTGACGCTTTAGCACAGAATTTTCTCTTATTAACAATCCCGCTTCTATAGCACGTTTCACTAAAATCGTTAGCTTTTCTGATTTAAAAGGCTTTTCTATAAAGTCATATGCTCCAAGCTTTATCGCTTGCACAGCAGTTTCTATATTTCCGTGCCCACTTATCATCACAACAGGCACAGAAGGAAAGTCCTTCTTAATGATCTGCAACAACCCCATTCCATCCATTTGACTGCCTTCAAGCCATATATCAAGGATTACTAGAGCTGGAATTGTATTTGCAAGATGCACAAGAGCGCCAGATACATTTGAAGCCTGCAAGGCGTTGTATCCCTCATCTTCTAAGATCTCAGCTAATAACCCTCTAATATCAGACTCATCATCAACAATTAACACTTGATTCATATTTTATGCGCACACTATTCATAGTTATTGCTTATCAATTCATTTTTATATTGCCTTACAGTTAGGTTATATTACAAGCTAATATAGTAAATTGCCTGATAATTGGCTATAATTAAATTATTTATCAAAATTGGCCTTATAAATAGGAAACTACATGTATTTCAATATGAGAGTCTCAATACTTCTATAAAAAGCTTATGATTTAAGATGCTGCTTCTTTTGCTATGCAAAGTAGCATGCTACGCTCAACCAATCTGAAATATTTTATCAAACAATCTATCAGTCAAAAATCGATTTGCTGGGTAAATAGATTTGTGTGGCAAGTTAAATGTACAGAAATTAGCTTGCAGCTTGCAAATTTAAATGATTTGATCCCTAGGGTATAAATTATTAGCTTTAACACTGTCGTTTCTAGCAAGATCAAATTGTTGTAATTCTACAAAAATAGAAGCCCGCAATTCATATATATATGCAGCGTATTTGTGGTATCTTTGATGAGCGGTCTCAATAGATTTGGCGGCCTTCTCTATGTTTTTTATAGAAGCTGCGGTATCCGCCCTATAAATATCGCAAATAGCAAGAGATGTGTATAATCTATGAGAATCATAAGTTATATCATCCAGTAAAATCTTTGCATCATCTATTCTATCAGATATTATTAGTTTAATCGATAAGTCTAACTGCTTTACCTGTTTTACCCGCTTAAAACTGCCTAATGCAAATTTTAGAAAAGCTGTTTCATACAGGTAGTTTTTATTATATTTGAATAAGCTAGATATTTCTCTATTATCATTTTTTACAACATCATTCATTTTATCTTGAAATAGAGCCATTTCTACATATCTGATCTTGTCATCAAACTTTCCTGCCTTATGCAATATATAAGCATATAGTGTATATATCCAAGATTGTTCGAAATGAAAATAACAGTGAAATTTCTCTATCATTCTTATAACAGTATTTATATGCTCAAGTTTATCGTATAAACTGCTTTTGGCATTTGATAAACCTTGATAAAATTGCTCTAAGAAATGCGCGATAGTTATTTCATGTTTAGAAATTATTGCTTGAGAGATATTCAGTATCCTGTATATTTCATAAATTTGGCTATTATTTCTCATTTTCAAAAACAGTATTTATTATATAATGTTTCCTAAAAATATGATAGGCGATTATATACTCAAAGAATACGAAGAATTAGATAGCACTCAGCTTGAGGCAAAAAGGCTACTCTCAAATTCTCCCAGCGCACAAACAACCATCATATCAACTAAAAGACAATTATCAGGGAGAGGACGCTACGAAAGAGTTTGGCATAGTGATGAAGGAGACGCAATATTTACCATTATAGTATCTCCAAGATGTGCAATTGAAACATGGTCTCAGGTAGCTTATATAGGTGCAATAGCAGTTGGAGAAACGATATTAAGTTACATAAATGATCTTGATGTGACTTATAAATGGGTAAATGATGTACTAGTACAAAGCAGAAAGATTGCAGGAGTTTTATTAGAGGTTTATAATAGCTCTACATTATTGATTGGAATCGGTGTAAATATAGTAAAAAAAGAGCAAATAAGCGGCGTAGCAAAAAAACCTATAAGTATTGAAGATTTAGATATTGTAGTAGATCGGAAAGCATTAATAAATTCTATATTAGACAGATTTTTTTCTGTACTAAGAGCTTGGGAATGTTATGGTTTTACTCCAGTGCGTGAAATGTGGATCAAACGCGCACAATCTATCAATTCTGACATAAATGTGCGATTTCTTGATAAAGAAATAAGAGGAAAGTTTATAGACATTGATAAAGACGGTAAATTATTGTTGAATGTTGAAAATTCAGTGAGAATCATCACCGCTGGAGAAGTTTGGAATTAACACTGTATTTTTAAATGCTGATTTAATAGTTGCTTGTACAAAAATAGATTTACTGGTATAAATCCTTGAACTGTTCTGTAGTCTATAGTATTTCCAGTTGAAAGCTTCTGCATTACATTTCTCAAGCTCTGTTTTGTGGTTTGATTTGCCGATTATATCCAACATCCGGCAAGAAACGTTAAGTTTTACATTTTCTAATGTCATGCTTTTGATTATTCATTGCTTCAAATACATATACAGCAGGTAAATAAAGAGTTGGTATTTATTATATGCACGAAAAGTGAGACTTTAAAAAAGCTAGGAAGAACGTTAGGCGCCGTGTGTATACGAAATATATAATGAGCATTTTTAAAGGCGCCAATTTTGAAAAGTATGGTGAGTATGCATTACTGTAGCATTATACGATGCTCTTGCTTTGAAAAGAGTAAATGTATTGTTTGATTCTACTTGAGTGATAATGAATACATGTTGCTGCAAGTATTGATCGCTTTGGCCAGTACACGTTTTAATAGTTGGTTATTTATAAGAGTCAGTGTGTAAAAAAGGTTATTAGTCATAGAAGGCCTTATCTTTAATAAGGTCGGAGGTATTTAAATGATGAGTTTATTTTATAGCATTTTAGGGTTCTTAGTAGTAGTACTTGTGACTGTCTCTGTACATGAGTTCGGGCATTTTTATGTTGCAAGACTTTGTGGTGTTAAGGTTGATGTTTTCTCAATAGGTTTTGGCAAAGCATTCTATAGATGGATTGATAAGTATGGAACGGAGTTCAGAATTTGTACCGTTCCATTGGGTGGTTATGTGAAGATGTTTGGAGATAAAAATATTGTAAGTGCTCCAGATTTTGAAGCTTTTCAAGATATGAATGAGGAAGAAAAGCGTATATCTTTTTATCACAAGCCTTTATGGAAAAAAGCATGCATTGTCGCTGCAGGTCCTGCTTTCAATTATCTGCTTGCAATAGTTTTGATGAGTCTATTGTTTTCTGTATATGGCAAAGTTTCCACAACAAATCAGATATCAAGCGTAGCAGAGAAGAGTATTGCTAGTTATCTTGGGCTACTCCCTGGTGACACCATTATTTCTATCAACAATCGTACTATAAACGACGTGCTAGATATTAAAAATTCTATAGCAAGTGCTAGAAGTATTTTGGACTTAAAAATTGAAATAATGCGTGATGGTCAGAAACAAATATATGATGTAAAAGAGATTATTGATAGATCGGGAGTAAATTACAATACCATAGATCACTCTATGCTTGGAGTGAATTTTTTAGCTAATCGAAAAGAGGTGAATTTGCTAGAGTCTGTCTTAGCTTCTATTTCAGACGCAATTACTATTTCTTTTGCAATGTTAGAAGGGCTTGTATCCATCATAATTCATGATCACTCTGCATCTGATTTAGGCGGCCCTATTAAAATAGCTCAGTATTCAGGAGAATCGTTGAAGCTTGGTCTAGCGCCAATGATTTGGTTTGTTGCAATGATTTCTTTAAATTTAGGATTGGTTAATTTGCTTCCAATTCCTATGCTAGATGGCGGACACTTGTTGTACTATCTGATAGAATCCGTTACTGGACGCTCAATTTCGCAAAAAATGCAAAAATTTTGTGGGCATTTAGGATTTTTTATACTCATTGCACTTATGTTGTTTGCTACTTTTAATGATATTAGAGGACTGATTCGTTGATCATGCGAAGTGTTAAAAAATGTCTTATTGTGTTGCTGTCACTGTTTTCACTTTATTCAATTGCATTAGCAAATAGTGGAAAGATAACTGCTATTGAAATAAGCGGGACAGAAAGGCTTTCTAAAGAAACAGTGATTGCATATTTAGAGTTTAGGCTCCCAATGCAGTATGATCAAGATAAGATTGACACCGCAATACGTAGGTTATTTGAAACGGGGCTTTTCGCTGACGTTGATGTGAAGCAAGTAGGTAGTGCTCTACATATTGCAGTAGCTGAAAATCCTATAGTATATCGAGTAGCGTTTGAGGGCACCTCAAGTACGGATGACGAAATGATGCGAAAAGAAATCTCACTGCTCCCAAGAAGCATTTATTCGCTTGCGAAACTACAGAATGACATCAGAAAAATAGTCGCAATATACCGTTCTAAAGGTTATTACTCAGTAAAAGTTGACCCTCAGATCGTGAAATTGTCACAAAATCGAGTAGATCTAGTCTACAAAATAAAGAAAGGCTCAAAAGCGAAGATCATGCAAATCAACTTCGTTGGCAATAAGGAAGTATCAAGCGCAGAGCTTGAATCTATTATTCTCTCCAAAGAATATGCTTGGTATAGAATATTGAATCAATTTGAAAAATATGAACCTGATAGATTAATACTTGATCAAGAATTACTGAGAACGCATTACATGAATCTTGGTTTTATAGATTTTCATGTAATTTCTGTTACATCTGAGCTATCTCAGAATAGAGATTCTTTCATAATAACATTCAACTTGCATGAAGGAGATCGCTATAGAATAAATGATATTGAAGTACAAAGTCATATTCCAGGTTTTGATAACACGTTATTGAGAGAGAAAATAAAAATAGAAAAAGGAAGTATTTTTAAACAAGCAAGTATCGAGAATGCTACTGATGTATTGACAAAGTACTTTGGAGAACACGGATATGCTTTTGTTAACGTTGATTATGATTTGGATAGAGTGGATAAAAATCTATCCAAATTTGTAAATGTTAAGTTCAATATCAACAAGAGCAAGAGAATATACATAAATAAAATAAATGTGTTTGATAATGTTATCACAAGAGATAGAGTGATACGTCGAGAATTTAGAATAAGCGAAGGAGATCCTTATAATGTTTCATATATAAATCGCTCTAAACAGCGTGTTACTAACCTTGGTTACTTCAGTATGGTTGACTTGTCTAAATCAAAAACTGAGTATCTTGACCGTGTTGATATTGATGTTAGAGTAAAAGAAATCGAAACTGGTTCTTTTAGATTCGCACTCGGATACAATTCACAAACTGGCCCAAGTTTGGGAGTACTAGCCTCAGAGTATAACTTTCTTGGGAAGGGCCAAATATTAACTTTTGATTTTAATTATGGTACAAAAACAACGGATGTATCCTTTGGTTTTGCAGAACCCTACTTCTTAGGAAAAGAACTAAGAACGGGCTTTGATGTATTTGCTAATAGCTTAGATCTCACAGACGGAAGTGCATATAAAGACTCAAAATATGGAGCTTCTTTCAGCGCTACTTATGCGCTAAGGGAGTATTTAGCTCATTCTTTGGGTTATACGATCTCAAAGCGTCAGGTAAATCCTGCCAAGGATGCAACTTCTTTAATAATTCAAGATGCAGCTGGAGAGACGATAGTCTCATCAATTAATCAATCTTTTATTTATAATAGGCTTAACAGTAATATTTTTCCTACCAGTGGCTATATCATAAAATTATCACAGGAGTTTGCGGGCCTTGGCGGAGATGCTAGATATTTAAAAAATCAGATCTCTGGAAGCACTTATTGGACTTTATATCGTAAAGGTGTAATATTGCAGTTGTTTGCTAAAGCAGGAAACATACTAGGAATTGGAGATAAACCAATTAAGTTAGTTGATAATTATCGAATTGGAAAGCAACAAATAAGGGGCTTTGCAGATTATGGTATAGGTCCAAGAGATGTAGCGCGTGATAAAGATGGTAAAATGCGCTTAGATGCAAATGGCAATCCAGTATACACTGATGCACTTGGTGGTAAATACTTTTACTATGCGACTGCTGAGGTAACCTTCCCGCTTGGTTTCCCTGAGGAAGTTGGGATACGCGGAGCTATATTTTTTGATGCTGGAGATTCTTGGGGTGTAGATGTTGCCTGTAAGAGCAGCGATGATTCCAGCAATGATTTATGTAGACAGCAATATGAACAAGCAAAAAAGCTAACTGATAAATCTGCACTTAGAACTTCATTTGGCATTGGTATATCATGGGCTTCTCCACTGGGGAATATAAGATTAGATTATGGTATTCCAATTAGTGCTCAACCTTTTGATCAGAAAGAAAGGCTAAGGTTAACGTTTGGTTACGGTGCTATGTAGATGAATAAAAACTTAATGTTTGATAGTATATTTTTTGAGAAAAAAGCTCCCTCTAATAGACAGCTTAGAGTTTCGCAGGCTATTAAGAATGAGTTATCTATTATGCTAGTTTCTGGCGCATTATTTCATCCAGAAATAGAAAATACATATCTTACTATTGCTCACGTAAAAATTACTCCTGACCTGAGGCTTGCAACTATATACATCGCGGTGCATGATGATTCCAGAACTCAAGCTTATCTTGAAGCTTTACGTCTGCTTGTGCCAAATATGCGTAGAGTAATTGGCAGCAGTATCAGACTTAAATATACACCTGAAATTAAGTTACGTTCAGTATCTTACGCTGAGTCAATAGTGCATCACACATGATTTTATGTTGTATAAAGCATCATATTTTTCAATACCTTTTTTATGCTCAAGCGTTTGAGAACCTGTAACTTTTGTAATCACATGTTCACTACTCAGTGAAATTCTATTCGATTATACAGTAAAATTGCTTCAAGACATTGTATAGCGTGAGTTGCTGGTTAATTGATTGCTGTTGGAATAGGTTTTTACTCTATCCGCCAAAAATTGATTTGCTGTGCTAATTTTTGGCAGACGGACGAAGTAATATGAAAAATGAAGCAAAAAAGGTCTGCGCAAGTGGCTTTATGAGTAGTGCACACATAATGCGTCTCCTATCTTTCCTAGCTCCTTTTGAAGTCTAACTTTGTATATACGCAAGTTAAATACTAACTCTTCATTTACCTGCGGACTGGCATTGTTGCATAATGAGACTATTTCATTATTGGTACATATATAAAATGCTAAAGCTTCTCACTTCAAGAAGCTTTAGAAGATATAAGAATGAAGTCTTTTTTCAAGAGATTTAGAGTGCTTACCTTAATAATCATCTCAATTTGTCTTTTAATATCGCATTTGGCAACAAAATATCTGCCAAAAGCCCGCTTAAAACTGGCTTGCATGGCATTATGTAACAATGCCCGATAACCTTTAGAGCCTTGCAAAGCTCAACTATCTGAAACCGAGCCTTTTCCATTAGATGACAATCATGGAAATGCTTTATATGCTTTGGCTGAACTGTCGTGTCAATAATCATGGCTGCCAAATCTTTTTTTTAACTGTGCCAATCCTACAGCCTATTCTGACCACCTCCTTTAATATCTCACGACAACCAGATTCTCACAGATCTTGACGAAATCTTCTTATGCAACTGTCAGATACAATTATGTCATTTTTGAAATAGTCATATCCACAAAAATACTGCCAATATGCATTTTCCTGAAGGCCACTCCTCGGTATAACAATCAGAGGCGTTTGAAATGGCTTTGCAGCATAAACAACCCTAGCATAACACGACGGTCTTTACGGCTTCTACCATATCGTTTCGCAGAAACTTTACCAAAAATTCGCTCCTAAAAGAGCACATCAATCAACTTTCGATCTTAATATATTCTACTTTGAGTATCATTAATTTTCACTTCTTCTGCTTGCATATAATACAAATCCGTAAGGTTTTTGGGTCTTTTATAACATTTTCTTACGGATTTAAAATACTATTTTAGCGCTCCAAGCACTATTTTATGCCTCTTCTGAGGCTTTTTGCGCGCATACTATTTTTTGGCAGATAGACGCTAGAAAGTATAAAGTGGTTTGCTAAAAAGCCATAACTTACTTCATCTTAGTTATCTGTTTTGCATCAATTTCAATTGAATTCCAATCTCTATCTACTTTCCCTCTCACTTCTATCTTATCGTCTGGAGTAATTACCTGACCGAGCCATAATTTATGATCAATATCCATATTAATAGAACCAGTACTATCACTGAATATGTAATTATCTCCACCTATATGTTTGATAATATTACCTTGTAATATTACCATAGTATCATCACTCATTGTTTTAGCTTGCTCAACAGTAATCACTTGCGCAATAGCAGTGGGTCCTGCAAAACCACCCCCTACTACGTAATCTTGCTTAGCAAAGGCATATGTGCTATAAAGCATCATTAACATAAATAAAATAATTCTTCTCATAAGTACCTGCTTTATTATTTTCTTTTTTATTATTAAAAATAACCATTATGTTGATATTTGGATCTTGTTTCAGAACATAATATTTTGGTGGTGGCGCAGAATTACAACCACCCACGCTGATTCCATGTAAGGTTTTAGAATCTACTGGTTCCACATGGCAAATGACATTTTCCATTCATAGTAGTGTAACATTTTATTCTTCTAATATCAATATAAAGCAATCTTATGCGACAATAGAGCGAGATGCTGGTGATATCTGAACGGTTTATTACATGTAAAAGAGCATAGATTTATAAGGTTTGTGAGGATTTAATGACTTGTTCACAGGAGGTACATAAATCGCAAGGAATAGTACTTGACATTATATAGATAGCTTTATACAATACACAACTCTTTGTTGAGTAAATTCTTGTGTTTTTTCTGCACTTCGCTTGCACTTGCCTAGTTCTATAAATAAATTTCTACATTACAGATTATAGTAATGATCAGACTGTTACAACCATTTAATTGTCAGGTAGATTAGTATGATGGAATCAAGAGTTGAAAGTATGATACCTTTTTCCTTAGCTGAAGTAATAACGCCCTGTTATAAGAATGTTCAAGATAGTGTTTACGCTGTTATGCCAGCCTTTATAGCTTTAGCAACAGGACATCTTTTTGGTAGTGCGAATTTCATGACTTCTACACAGTCACTTTTGGATAGTGTAATTGCTACTCAATTAGCATTGTCAGTGTTAGAGCCAGGGCTGCTTTGGTTAAATGGATTTGATAATACTGAAGCGCTGAATAAATGTGCTGAAGAGCGTGATATTCTCTCTAGATGTGTTGTGTCTAAAGCATTATTAGAAAATCTGCCTATAGCTACTATGACACTCATATCTTGGGATTCTCTCGGTAGCGTAGAGCCAGAGACCAGCCTTGTAGCATATGCTTTACAAAAAGGTGTATCGACAGGAGCAATAGGTTTGCCAATAGGATGTGTTTTGAGTGGTTATATACCGACAGTTTTAGACTCTGCTATATGGTCCACGCGCTTCATCTTCAAGTTTGCTGCACTTGCAAAAACTAAAGAAGTATTGGAAGCTAATATTGCTTTAAACCCAGTGATGCTAAACTCTGCAATATATCTTGCATATTTTGCTATTGGAAAAGTTTCGCAGGAGATATTTCATGAATCCAAACTATATTTTCAGGAATTAACACCACATGAAGGTAACATAGGCGGTATTAATACACTAAATTACCGTCTTGCTGCGGATTTTATGCCAGGCAATGAGATAGCTTCTTATATTTCTGCTATAGTTATAGAGACTGTTGATGGTATGCTACGTCACAGCTTGCAAAGATCTGAGACTACTAATCATGCTACTTATGACATCACTAAGTATGTTACTTATGACCTTAATGATAATGCTACTTGTGATATCACTGAGTATGTTACTTATGACCTTAATAATAATGCTACTTGTGATATCACTGATAATGCTACCAATCAAGAAACAGCTGTGTCTTTGTGGTTCGGTGATGTGTAAGAAAGAGCAGTATGTGTTTGTTAATAACTTTGCGAGGATTTGGAGGGTACAACATATTTAGTCTATCCGTCAAAAATTTATTTGCGTAGCAAAGCAAGTTTTGGCGCGCGTACTACAAACATTTTTCCCATTTTGCCATAAAAAGTCCATCCGCCAAAAGTATGGATTTTAGCTTTTGAAATGCCTTGTTACAACTTTATATTGTGTGTTTTGCTGCTCATGTAATGGTACCTGTGTCAATTTATTGTGATTTTTTATGGCAGAACGGGAAAAATGTCTGTAAGGCGTTCAAAATGCTGCGTTTTAAGCATGCGTCCTCTATTGCCACTTTGTAGCATTTGATTTTGATATGTTTAAATTCAGGTGATTAGCCAGATAAGGTGCGCTCTATCGCCTTCAGATTCATGCCTATGGCTGATATGAATGGATTTATTATATCTCCTATTATACCTCGCAGATAATTACGTCCAAGACGACCAAAATGCTTCAAATGTCCGATTATAGGCTCAATTGCACTTCTTCGCTTCATCATCTTTTTATCAGCAAAACTAAGGCTTTTCTTGGTATATGGCGTATATACTTTGCTTTTGGACTTTAAATTATTACCTCGGTAACCAAGGTCCACAAATATCTTTTTGGGATCTTCTGCAACCTTTTTCACCTCATCAACCATCTCAGATAGTGTATGTCCATCGTATGGATTTCCATGAAATGACTTTATTCCAACTATGAAATTACCTCTGCCACTCACCGCTATACCAACCTTGTTGCCGAATTCGTATGGTTTGTGCAATTTGCCTTTGCCTATGCACTCAACAGCAGGTTCATGGAAACTATATAGTACCTTATTTTCTTTTTTGTAATCCTCTTTGGCACGTTTGCAAAGTACAGATTGATTATAGATCATATTAGCTTTTTCTAGAATTGCTGCGGCTTCTGGTGAAATAGTCAATGACAGTTTTGCAATACCACGATGGCAAAATCTTATTAGACGGCCAAGCCTGCTTTTCAGCTTCTTCATCTGATTAATCCGCTTTTTGGACTTGCTATCATCACGATATTTCCAAACCTTCATTATTCCACGCTTGTAGTACTTTGCATATGTATCATTTAGCGATATACCTTGATCCTTGCAAAGCTCAACTATCTGAAAACGCGCCTTTTCCATTAGATGACAATCATGTGGATGTTTTATATGCTTTGGCTGAACTGTCGTATCAATAATCACGGCTGCCAAATCTTTTTTTTAACTGTGCCAATCTTACAGCCTATTCTGACAAGCTCCTTTAATATCTCACGACACCCAGATTCTCCTAAAGCTTGACGAAATCTTCTTATGCAACTTTCAGATACAATTATGTCATTTTTGAAATAGTCATATCCACAAAAATACTGCCAATAGGAATTTTCCTGAAGCTCCTCCTCAGTATAACAATCAGAGGCACTTGAAATGGCTTGCAACATAAACAAACCAAGCATAACACGACGGTCTTTACGGCTTCTACCATATCGTTTCACAGAAACTTTACCAAAAATTCGCTCATCAAGACCACACCAATCAACTATCGATCTTAATTTATATAACTTGTGTTTGGGATTCAAACTATTAGATAATCTCTCCTCAAATATTCTACTTTGAGTATTATTAATTTGCACTTCTTCTGATGGCATATAATACAAATCCGTAAGTTTTTTGGGATATTATAACATTTTCTTACGGATTAAAAACACTATTTTGATACTCTAAACATTATTTTATGCCTCTTCCAAGACTTTTGGTGCGTGTACGCTCTACCATATGCTCTAAATATACGGTTATCAACACCAGATTCATCTATATAAACTATAGTAGAAGTATTTATAGATGAGATTCTTTCTTTGAATGCAGACCTCTTAACTTCATCACGTTCTTTGTATAGTGTGATCTTTTTTTAGCGTAATTTTCAATCGCTTTAAATACTTCCATACCTTTGAAGAATGTAGTCCAACGCCTAACCCTATCTCCCTTAGCGTATCATCAGGGCGAGCCTTGATGTAATCCAATATGACTTTATCTAAAAACCTTCCTACTGTAATTGCTCCTTTGTTTGGGGCGCAAAGAACCTGAACGATGAAGACGTAGCAAGCGATATACTGTATCAAGACCTATAGCAAAGGCAGCAGAACTCTTACTACCTCCTCGCTCAATAGACCTCTTGCATAACCATATAAATTGATTAAAATCCTTGATTTTATCAAGGATAACATGAAGTTTGAAAACATCAAAGATGAATACGCAGAAGAGTTTCGCAGGCTTACTGGCATTAAACGAGGAACGTTTGAAGTTATACTAAGTATATTAAAAGAAGCTGAAGCTATTTTAAAGTCTCAAGGTGGAAAACCCAATAAATTGGCTTTAGAAGATCGATTACTCATGACGCTTGAGTACTTGCGTGAATACAGGACATATTTTCATATTTCCCGCAGTTATGGAATAAGTGAAAGTGCCTGTTATCGTAATATACGTTGGATTGAAGATACTCTAATTAAAGATAAACGATTTTCACTACCTGGACGTAAAGCATTACTAAAAAGCGATTCTGAATACGAACTTGTGTTAATTG
This sequence comes from Candidatus Lariskella endosymbiont of Epinotia ramella, assembly GCF_964019805.1. NCBI lineage: Bacteria > Pseudomonadati > Pseudomonadota > Alphaproteobacteria > Rickettsiales > Candidatus Midichloriaceae > Candidatus Lariskella > Candidatus Lariskella endosymbiont of Epinotia ramella. The sequence continues at coordinate 37,024 of NZ_OZ026472.1, forward strand.
ATGCTACTGAAACACCGATAGAACGACCTAAAAAAAACAGAAGCACTTTTATTCGGGAAAAAAGAGGCGACATACTCTAAAAACTCAGCTTATTGTGGATAAAAGGAAAAAAGAAATCATTTGCACTAATTTTTCTAATGGCAAGCGTCATGATTTCAGGTTATTTAAAGAATCCGGAGTTCACATCCACCCTGAGATTAAAGTTCTTACAGATACTGGTTATCAAGGCATTGATAAGTTGCATTATAATTCAGAGTTACCAAAGAAAAAGACAAAAAAGCGACCACTAAGCAGGAAAGATAAAAAGAAAAATCGTCAATTGTCTAGTGAACGTGTTTTAAATGAAAACGTCATAGGCATGATCAAACGATTTAAAATTATCGCTGATCGTTATAGGAACAGAAGAAAACGATTCGGTTTAAGGTTTAATTTACTTGCTGGTATCTATAACTTTGAGCTTTAAATAGGTTATGCAAGAGGTCTAATATATGAAATAACCTTTTCTCTTAACTCAAGTGAATACGGCCCATATAACTCAATAACATATCTCTTATTTATTTCACAGATAATATAACATTATCTTTTATTAATTGATAGGAGATATACTATAGAAGCATTATATATGTTAAGTTGTAAGCATTGTGGCAGCATAGAAAATACAAAGAATGGCTATATTAAAGTGCGTCAGATGTATAAGTGCCGAGGGTGTCAAAAGACCTATAAATCTGGAGATATGAGAGTAAAGTATAGCCTTGATAAAAAGATGAAGGTTGCAGGCATGTATCTGTAGGGAGTTGGAATTAGATCAATAGAGAGATTAGAAAAGGTCTGGAGTCCACTTATAATAAAGTGGATTAGAAGGTTTTTGCAGATTCTCAAACAAAAACTAAATGAAGTATCTATACCGTAAGATGTCAAGTAAATCTCAATTATTGAGCTTGATGAGCTTTTTAGTTACCATCAAAAAACTAACAAAGTCTACATTTGGCTTGCTGTTGATAGGGACAGAAATAAAGTTGTTGATTTTGAAGTGAGCATTGTCAGGGATTTTGCATCCTATCTTCCGATTGCCATGCTATTACAAAGTAGCTATGAAATAGAGATATCATGCAGTGACCAACGACGTTTACGAAAAATTTAGGATTGCTAAAAAACACTATTCTACTAAGGCAGAAACGTCTTTAGTGGAATCATTCAACTCATTAATACGGCACTATTTAGCCAGGTTTCATCGTAAAACCAAACGTTACAGTAAGGCTATAGATATGATCTATAACTCTATCCTAATGCTTTTTAATAAAGACTTGCTGATATCTATCTTTAGTTAGCAATGCCTTTTTATTGCTCAGCTGATGGTATCTGTGTCAATTTATTGTGATTCTTTATGGCAGAATGGGAAAAATGCCTGTAAGGCGCGCAAAATGCTGCGTTTCAAACATGCACCCTACGTTGCTACTTCATGGCATTAGCCATAAGAAAACTGAGCAGCAAGAAGCAAGTAATAATAGAACAAAAGTAATAATAGAACAATAAAAGCTTAAGACGATGGCGATTTAGATTGTTTAACCAATTGTCTTTAAGGAGGTAATCCAGCCGCAGGTTCCCCTACGGCTACCTTGTTACGACTTCACCCCAGTCATCAATCTTACCGTGATAAGCTGCCTCCTTGCGGTTAGCCCACCTATTTCAGGTAAAATCAACTCCCATGGCGTGACGGGCAGTGTGTACAAGACCCGGGAACGTATTCACCGCAGCGTGCTGATCTGCGATTACTAGCGATTCCAACTTCATGCACCCGAGTTGCAGGGTACAATCCGAACTGGGATGGCTTTTATAGGTTTGCTCCGAGTCACCTCTTTGCATCTCATTGTAGCCACCATTGTAACACGTGTGTAGCCCAGACCATAAGGGCCATGCTGACTTGACATCATCCCCACCTTCCTCCGGTTTCTCACCGGCAGTTCCCTTAAAGTTCCCAGCTTTACCTGATGGCAACTAAGGGTAAGGGTTGCGCTCGTTGCGGGACTTAACCCAACATCTCACGACACGAGCTGACGACAGCCATGCAACACCTGTGATAGTCCGGCCGAACCGACCAGCTAGTTTCCTAGCCGTACGACTATCATGTCAAGATCTGGTAAGGTTTTTCGCGTAGCATCGAATTAAACCACATGTTCCACCGCTTGTGCGGGTCCCCGTCAATTCCTTTGAGTTTTAATCTTGCGACCGTACTCCCCAGGCGGAGTGCTTAACGCGTTAGCTGCGACACTGAGGAAAACCCCCAACATCTAGCACTCATCGTTTACTGCGTGGACTACCAGGGTATCTAATCCTGTTTGCTCCCCACGCTTTCGTACAACAGCGTCAGTAATCAGCCAGATGGCCGCTTTCGCCACCGGTGTTCCTCCTAATATCTACGAATTTCACCTCTACACTAGGAATTCCGCCATCCCCTCTGATACTCTAGCTTAGTAGTTTTGAAAGCAATTCTTGGGTTAAGCCCAAGGATTTCACTCCCAACTTACTAAGCCGCCTACGTACGCTTTACGCCCAATAATTCCGAGTAACGCTAGCTCCCTTCGTATTACCGCGGCTGCTGGCACGAAGTTAGCCGGAGCTTCTTTTGTAGGTACCGTCATTATCTTCCCTACTGAAAGAGCTTTACAACCCGAAGGCCTTCTTCACTCACGCGGCGTCGCTGGATCAGGCTTTCGCCCATTGTCCAATATTCCCCACTGCTGCCTCCCGTAGGAGTCTGGACCGTGTCTCAGTTCCAGTGTGGCTGATCATCCTCTCAGACCAGCTAAAGATCGTAGCCTTGGTAAGCATTTACCTCACCAACTAGCTAATCTTGCATGGGCTCATCTTGTAGCGATAAATCTTTCACCTCTCGGCAATATACGGTATTAGCTCTTGTTTCCAATAGTTATTCCGTACTGCAAGGTAGATTCCCATGTATTACTCACCCGTTTGCCACTAAAATAATCAGTGCAAGCACCAATTATTTCCGTTCAACTTGCATGTGTTAAGCACGCCGCCAGCGTTCACTCTGAGCCAGGATCAAACTCTCATGTTAAGTATTAGCTTAACGCTAAAATACTCTTACCACCGTCTTATTGCTTGTATTGTCTATTTACACTTTCAAAGAAAAAGCGAGTTAGCTTTAAGTTAGTTATCTTTCAGGCTCGCCATAGGGGTGAATATATGCTATTTACCCGGCACTGTCAAACACTTTTCTTAAGAAACTCGATTATTTTTTTATTGGAATAGAATGGAATATAATACTCCATACTAAAACAACGATATGAATGAGCTATAAAATAAGTCATCAAAAGAATTATACCAAGCATTATAAAGCCAAGAAACATAGCCTGTTGAAATCAAATTATAATGCTCAACATAGCAGTAATAACCAGTATTATTTGTACACAGAAAATAGATAATTAGATCGATAAAAATCTTCAACAAAAAATGGCAAGAACAAACCAACGCTATTCAGCCATGCATTATTTCAAAAATAGCAACACTATCCTAATTGTGACTTTAGAAGATTTATATCGCAGGTAAATGAAGAAGTTGGTCTTGCGGATTTTTATACAAAGCTATGACACTACTGGCAAAACCACTTTCACAGATATTTTTGGCCTGATTTTTCAGTATTACTTAGTTAATTTCTTCGCAAATATATATGATATTTGATTCAGGAATTAAACTGGTACTATAAAAAATCATGCCATTAAAATCCGCGCGGGCGCACTGATGAAGGCAGCGCCATATTTCAAAAAGAGCTAGAAAGAATTAAGGAAGTATGTGTATAATCAATACATCGCTAGCGGTCTTTAAGACGCCAATTTTGAAAAGTATGACGAAACAAATAAGTTGAGGGTATAGCGCAGTACAGGCCATAGATGCGCAAGCAACTGCTTGCTACTAAACGTACGCAAACAAAAGTAGTAGCTTAAGATATGAAGTGACAGATAGAATATAAGGAGAATAGCGCATCTACCTATTCCGCTATTCTATAGTCTTGCAAGATTGAAATTATCTTTTCTTTAGCAACATCTAATTCCATCCCACTTGCAACCGCATATTCGCGAGCAAGACGATCTAACGCAGCATCGTATATTAATTTCTCACTATACGATCTCTCTTGGTCACTGATTTGCCTATACAGATCCCTAACCACCTCAGCAATAAGCTTGATATCTCCAGAATTTATTTTCTGCTCATACTCCTGCGCACGCTTACTCCACATATTTTTGTTCATTTTAGCTGCACTTCTCAGAACAGATATCACATTTGCAAAATCCTTCTCCGAACTTAAATGACGCAACCCAGTCTTAAGAGCTCTGGATTTTGGAACTCTAAGCACCATTTTGTCCTTTGCAAATGAAATCACATAAAGTTTGGTCTCTATTCCACCAATCAACTCTACTTCCTCACCTGTAATCTGACCAACACCATGCGTTGGATAAATCACAGGATCACCAATTCGAAATACTTTAGTCTCAGATGTTTTCATTATCACCACACTCTGCTAATTTCTTGCTGTTTATAAAATAACCTGAGTCATTATAACACAAGTACAGCAATAATACAAACTCGACTAAACAATTGAAAACATATGTGCAGAATAATGTAATATTTTAAAGTTTTCACCGCAAACTGACTCAATCCTGCAGATGTGCACCTAGAGCACAACTACAAGACAAACAACAAAAACACAAGCAGTATAGTACCGAACAAAATGATCTACAACTTGCACCATATATGCCACAGTTAATCAGAAAAATTTTCTGGCGCTTTATCTATTTCAACGAAACGACCAGCTCTTACTTCATATATTGAAAATAATCTAGAAGTGAAGCCATCTTCGGTAAATTTAAACACACCAGTTGCACCTTCAAAACCATTGCCATTCATTAAACTTCCAGAATTTAATTGTATATCAGCATCAGATTGTGTACTAACACCAGCTATTAAAGCAACAGCATCGTATGCAATAGACGCATTTCTTGGAGGCACATAACCAAACCTACTTTTAAACCTTTGTTCAAATGCAATCTTCATATTCTGTGGCGAATCTGTTATCCATGCCCCTTCTAGATCTGGAAGGCTTTTTGTAGGATAATTCATCCAAAGAGAAGTACCAAGCTTCTTCAACTGCAGCAGATTCTGCCCACCAACTAATTTGACATTTTCTGCGACATAGTCCAGCCTTGGGCCACCCTCAGGGATTAACAATGCAACATTCATAGATTTATCTTCAGAACGCTTAGCAGCTTGTTGTTTGTAAAGATCCGCCACTACATTTTTCACCTCTAAGACTGCTTGATTAAAACTAGCATCTTTATCATTTCCATCAACATCATATGTACGAACACCAAGCAGATTTACTCTTGTTTTATTGTCATATAAATCCTTATATATACCTTGCCCGTATTGTGTATTAGGTAAAAGCGCATAAATATCAGTATATCCTTGAGACTTCGCATACTGCATTAATCTATCTACCTGCTGCTTTGGAACAAAATCTAAAAAGTATAGACCAGGATATTGTGAAATCTCATCTTGCCCTCCAAGCGCCATGATCAAAACGTTACGATCTTTAGCATATTCTTGATAAACAAGCTCAGCTCTTTCTCTATTGAGAGGGCCAATTATCACATCGATTTCCTGACTCTTTAATTTAGCAATCGCTTTCTTCATGCTTTGCTCATCAGAACCTGTGTCGATTGATACCAGATTAACCTTCTTTACATTTAAATCCTCAAGCGCTAAATAAGCAGCATCCTGCATACCACGGCCATCAGACTTATCAACTGAAATTGGCGCCATTATAGCAACATTTAGATTTGTTTTTTTTATAACAAAATCTTTTCTTGGTTTAAATTGATTAGCTGCTGTAGAAAGTGGAGTTGGCGCTGCAGATGATGTACTCTCTTTACCTGCCGCATTAGTTTTCCCAGATGAAGCACTACTCTTTGTAGCAACACTCGGCTTACCCTTACTTTTGCTTTTAGAAGGTTGATGCACACTCTCTTTAGTGTTAACATCCTTTTTGCCAAAAGGCATATGATCACAGGCGCTAAGTGCTAGACAAATAAACACAGCACATAGCATGCCTTTGTAAACGTTAAGATTTCGCATGACTGATAAGATTTTAGGTTATTTATGGTTGAGTATAGCCGCATCAAAGTTGTAACACAAGGTGATAAATTGGTGGATAATAGACCATTAGAAAGTGGAATGTATATAGTAGCAACACCGATAGGGAATATGAGAGACATTACGCTGAGAGCTCTTGATACGCTGAATGCCGTAGATCTCATAGCTTGCGAAGATACAAGAGTGACAAATAAATTACTATGTTATCATAATATTAAAAAATCACTTTTGGTATATAATGATCATTCCTCTCAATATGAAAGAGATAAAATTGTTCATTTAATACAAAGCGGAAAAAGCATTGCGCTTGTCTCAGATGCTGGATCACCACTCATAGCAGATCCTGGCTTCAAGCTTATTAGGTTACTCAAACTATCAAATATAAATATTGAGGTGATACCTGGTCCCTGCTCTTTAATTGCCGCACTTTCAATATCTGGACTTGCAACTGATAGATTTTTATTTTGTGGCTTCGTAAGCAAAAAAAAATCTGAAATCAGAAAAGAATTTGAAGCAGCCAAGGAAGCTTGTGCAACATTAATATTTTTTGTCACAGCAAATGATCTAACAAGTATTCTAGCAGAAGCTATAGATATTTTTGGTGACAGAGAGTGCACCGTTGTGCGAGAATTAACTAAAGTGTATGAGGAAAGTAAGCTTGGCACACTCTCTGAAGTTTTAACCTTTTACCAGATCAATGCACCACGTGGGGAACTGATACTTTTAATTTCTGGGAAAGAGAAAGCAACAGAAGATACTCAAGAATTCGCTAAGCAACTTTTAATATGTTTATCAAACGAAATGACTCTTAAGGATGCTGTAACAGAAGTAGCTAAACAGTGTAATATACAAAAGAGAGAAGTTTATAAAATGGCTCTTGCATTAGGGATATTTGAAAGACAACAAACTGACCAGCAAAAAGTTATCTAGCATTATTTCTGCAGTTAATGATCACTAAACAGAATTTCTTGAAGATATTTATTATTCAGTTTAATTCTCACATATTTATGCAAGAAGAACCTTATAATGTGATCTATATACTAATTAACACTAAATATCTACTTGGCAATAATTGCCCTACAGTCGCCTTAAAAATTATAAAACAATCCTTTAATCATATAAAACGAAATCAAGATGTTAAAAAAAACTAAGAAAGTTTTTATATCTGTTGGAGAGGCATCAGGCGATTTGCTTGGCTCTAAACTGATGATGGCTATGCGCGGTAAATCCGCTCATATTACAGCAGAAGACCATACTGGCACCAACAAGCCTAGTTATAGCTCTGGCATGTCAGCTTGCCAAGCAACAGAAAACTATGACATACCAATAGAGTTCTCTGGTATAGGTGGATATAAAATGGAAGAACTGGGAATTAAAAGCTTGTTCTCTATGCATGAGCTTTCAGTTATTGGGTTTTTAGAAGTAATCCCAAGAATTTATAATATACTCAAGAGACTGCAACAAACCGTAGACTTCATATTAGAATCAAAGCCAGATATGATCATCACAATAGATTCTCCCGGCTTTCATTTTAGACTTGTGAAGCAATTACGCAAACTTGATGTAAAGATACCGATTATTCACTATATCGCTCCAACAGTTTGGGCCTATGCACCAAAAAGAGCTCAAATAGTAAGCAATCTCTACTACCACATTATTTTAATCTTACCATTCGAAAAACAGTATTTTGATGCAGTAGATATTTCATCAACTTTTATAGGACATCCGTCACTTGAAAACGCAAAGCAAGATAAAGAATCTGCAATACATAGAGGAACAAAACAATCTGACGTGCAGATATCCATCATGCTAGGCAGCAGAGATGGAGAAATACAGCGCCACCTACCAGAAATCACAAAAGCAGTCATTGAACTGAGCAAAAAATATGAAAAAAAGTTGACAGTAGTATTTCCAACATTACAGCGCTTTAATTATCTTATACAAAATCACTTCAATGACATTACCGATCAGTTACATGGAGCAACCATTCTGGTCACATCATCAGAAAATACCAAAAATGCACTGATAGCTCATAGCGACGTTGCAATAGTAAAATCTGGAACTTCAGTAATAGAACTACTTAAGTTTGATATACCAATGGTGGTTATATACAAACTATCTTGGCTTACAGCGTTCATTTTAAAGCATAGATTAACAATACCGCACGTAGCACTTTGTAATATAGTAGCAGGAGAAAAAATAGTACCAGAGCTATTGCAGTCTGATATGAATTATAAGAATATAGTAGCAGAAATAGAAATATTATTAAATGACGAGAATGCTAGAGCAAAACAACTAGCAGGATATGACAAAGTGAAGCGTCTTTTGCGCGCAGATCACAGCCCTCAAGCAAGTGAAATCGCTGCAGAACTTGTTCTCTCGATGCTACAGATCTAATCTAGCGCTAGCTTCTGATTAATCACACGCACAAATCGTTGCATCATAATGCTTGTAATGCAAGATTTATGTGAGTCGCAAGTATACTATAAAGTCCATCCGCCAAAAATTTATTTGCGTAACAAATCAACTTTTGTATATATACGCCTAAAAACACTGCTTTCACGAAATCCGCAATGTTTTTGCGTTTTATTATAACATTTTTTTTGCGGTTTCATGCTTGTTTCGAGGCTTTTTGCGTGCGTGCTAGTTGAACAGTGGCATTATGCTAATTTTTTGATGTATAATTTATCAGGTACTTACAAAAATACTACTTAACAAAATCTACAAGGTTTTTTTTGCAATTTGCCATATTTTCTACTGGATTTTATGTGCCTCATAATTTCTTACAACCAACATGAATACTCTATTTCTTAGAGTGATGATGTAGGGGACGAGATCGTTAGATATCCATAGAAAAAGAATTACCACAGCCGCATTTCGCTTTTGCTTTTGGATTTATTACAACAAAGCTTGCGCTTCCCAAATCTTCAACATAGTCAATACTGCAGCCGGAAAGTAGATCAAGTGAAACACTATCTATAACTACTGTAGCTCCGCTGTGTTCAAAAATCATATCATCTTCAGATTTAGTAGCGCCCGCATCAAATATATATTGAAATCCGGAACAGCCTCCACCATCAACAGCGACTCTTAGTACTGGTGGTGTGGAATCAGATTTAGCTATTTCTAAAATTCTTGATGCCGCCGCATCTGTTATAGTGAAAACCATCACTTTCTATTAATAAAATAATTAGAGATGTCTTGTTTACTGTTATATGCAAATATTTCAAGCTTGCTTGTTGCGCTGCTGATTAGTGCATTTATAGATAATGCAAGCTTGCTATTATCTAATCATCAGTGTGCAGCAGATTTTTCGGCAATACAAAGAGTGGTATGCCATTTTACTAGGCACTTTGTTAACAGTGCCTACTTTAGTAGTAGCGCTTACAACATATCTAGTTGTTGCGTCATTTTGAAGACACACGGGACTACCTACTTTGAAAATTGTGTGATACTTCTTCTGGCTCGATTTTCGCACATATGTAGATGAATTGCCAATGGTATTTTATGATTGGCAACTTATATGATCTAGAGGTTTGATAAAATATATAGACAGAGTACTTCTGCGAAGAAGAGGTTTAAACTGTATGGTTTATATAACAATTTGACCTTTTATCACTGTTAGCTTATAGAGTTGCTTAGACAAAAATATCACTCCCTGCAATCGTATTTGCTACTTTGTTTATGTATTATAGAGTATACTCATAATACTTTTCAAAATTGGCCTTAAGGTAAAAGCTTGAATTTATGAGGGCTATTAATAAGACAACTGATATGAAACAAAAGAAAGAGAAGCTATCAACTACGCAGCAGTAGCAGCTTCCTTTTTCGCTATAGCTTTGATGATCCTTTTTTTTAGAACCCTTGCCTCTGGAGCTAATTTAGAGTTAGGTTTTGATAGAAGATATGCGTCAATTCCATGATTATGTTCAACGCTCCTAACGCTGTTTGTAGTCATGCGTAGCGTAACAAACCCTCCAAGGGCTTCACTTATAAGAGAAAAATTTTGCATGTTGGGCAAAAATCTTCTCCTAGTCTTGCGATTTGAATGAGAAACATTATTTCCGCTCAATACACCCTTTTTGGGGTTAATGCTGTCAATTTTTGCCATAACACAAGTAATTAATAAAAACTTAAATTGAAACTGGCTGGGGCGGGTGGATTCGAACCACCGCATGCTGGTATCAAAGACCAGTGCCTTGCCGCTTGGCTACGCCCCAAGATTCTATTGGCGATCGCTCACTGCCCAAAACCGACTAGGTGAAACAAAAGTCGGGCACGAAAAGCTCATGCCCGCAGAGCTTAACCAAATGTAACAAAAGATCGCAACTTTAAAAAACAAAAATGCAATGTGATGAGTAACAACTTTAGAGACGGTCACTCAAAAAAACACAAGCTAAAAGCGTGGCGCACAAAAAGAGAATAGGCCTAAACGCAACGTATATTGACTACCAATATCTAGCTAAACTGTCAACTCATTTTTCTACTTAACGGAATAAAATATTCATTGTGGAAACAGTGATTTTGCCCTCAAAATCGGTCAGTATTAGGCTTGACTCACGCAAATTATTAATGTCATTTATAATCAGCAATGCATCTAAATATTTTGAAAATAGAGTCAGGAGCGGTTTAATTAATGATTTTTGCAAAGGTCGATATGTTGTCACTTGTTACTAAAGTGGCAAAATTGTATTGCGCTCTTGCAGTGCAATAATAAAAGCTGTAACTAAAATAGGTGCGGCTTTTGTTGTAACAAGTTTTCGAAAAATATGTTAAATAGGCCAAATAACCAGCAAATACGATTGCAAAATATTAAAAATGAGCTATTATACTACCCTTGAATTGGTGCAAATCCAAATCTGGTATGGTTCTTGCATACTTGCGAAATTATCAAAAACAGCATAATACTCATATACTAATCAATAGCAAAATCTAAATTAAACCATGTTCTCAAGTCTTGGCGATAGTCTAACAAAAATTTTCGATAGGCTGAAAGGTAATTTAGTACTTTCTGAGAGCAATATTGCTGAAGCTATTAGAGCAATAAGAATAGCATTACTTGAATCTGATGTTGCTCTTTTAGTTGTGAAAGGGGTAATAGAAAAAATTCAACAGAAGGCTATTGGACAGAAAGTTTTAGATAGCGTCTCTCCTGCTCAGATGTTCGTGAAAATAGTACATGATGAACTGATTGCCATAATATCAAGCGAAGATAATAGATTAGACTTCTCTTCAAAAGGTGACCCTGTTGGATTTTTGATGGTTGGGCTTCAGGGTGCGGGTAAAACAACTACTACTGCAAAACTAGCACTTAGGCTGCGTCAGAAGTATAAGAAGAGCGTACTTCTTGTCTCATTGGACACGTCAAGGCCTGCTGCACAAAAACAGCTTGAGTTGCTTGCAAAGCAGCTTAGCATTTCATCGCTGCCAATAATACAGGGCCAAGGTCCTATGGAGATTGCAAAAAGAGCACAAAGCGTTGCAAGAGAGATGAATGCAGATATAATACTGTTTGATACAGCTGGTCGTATGCATACTGATGATGCGCTTATGAATGAGTTAATAAGTTTACAAAAATTCATAGAGCCGAAGGAAGTATTACTTGTAGTAGATTCTATGCTTGGTCAAGATGCAGCAAAAATTGCAAAAACCTTTGTCGAACAAATTGCATTGACTGGCATTATCCTAACAAAAGCAGACGGTGATGCAAAAGGTGGCGCGGCCTTGAGTATGAGAGTGATCACAGGAATGCCAATAAAATTTATGGGTGTTGGCGAAAAACCTGGAGATCTTGAAGAATTTGATCCTGAACGTACAATCAGTAGAATACTTGGCATGGGCGATATAGTAGCTCTTGTTGAGAAAGCTTCGGAAAACATATCTGAGAAAGAAGCAGAAAAGATAGCATCTAGATTCCAAAAAGGCCTTTTCGATATGAATGACCTTGCTGCACAATTAAAAACTTTGCGTAAAATGGGAGGACTTGGTTCATTACTCGGGATGATACCAGGCCTTGGGAAAATCAAACAATCTATGCAAAATGCTAAAATTGATGAACGTGTTCTGTTACATCAGCAGGCTATAATACAATCAATGACTCCATGGGAGAGAAAAAATCCAAAGATGATAAATGCTTCACGCAAACAGCGTATATCTAAGGGTTCTGGGACTAGTGTTCAAGAAATAAATAAGCTAATAAAGCAATGCATTGAAATGCAAGGCATGGTCAAAAAGTTTAGCAAAATGGATCAAGGACAAATGCAAAAAATGCAAAACATGATGAACATTAAATTTCAATGAAGAGATTATTGTGGTATGAGTAACAAACTAAGTGCTGGTAATAAAAATAATACTACAGTGCAAAAAGAAGAAAATAATGATCATCATGAGACATTAAATGATACGGTTAAGAATATGAAATTTGAAGTAGGATCTAAATTGTATGAAGCGCTAAGAGCAAATATAAGGCGCAGAAAGCAACTGCGAAACACAGATCAGAAGTAAGATGCGTTGTCTGATTATTTACTCGGTATTTTTAAAAGTTTTGTTTGTAACTTAATGCTGATTTTTGTCTTTTTACGTAACTTATGACTTGTTGAAGATATCTAAAAACATTGCTAATTTCGTTTTTATCTGTTAGTCAAATTCCTAACCTCGTATGTTCTAAGTTGATTTTAGTGCTTTTTGTTTGTACTTCTTGTGTTATAAGCAGAATTAGCTGATAATCCCACGGGTAGATTAGACTTCTTCTTAAAACTCGATTACAGGTGAGGCAAGTGCAGTGTACACGGAGTGCATGAGTATCCACTTAAAGGCTAAGGATGTGATAAAGCAATTGGAAACTGAAGCAAGCGTTTGAAGAAGAAGTCTATTGTAGGATTATTAAAAAATAAAAATATGATTAAATACTTTTAATTATGCATTTTCATAAATTAGCGCTTTGTGCTCTTATAGTTTTGTTCGTAGTCGGATGCTCAGTGCGGAGAATTAATTCGGGATATCAATATGAAAATGCTGATCTTCAGAGCATTGTGAAATCACAATCTACATCAGACGATGTGAACAGGATACTAGGTACTCCTACTGTTACTTCAGATTTCGGTCCTAAGACTTTCTTTTATATGGGGGCGAAATACGATAAGATCGCGTTCTTTGATCCTAAGCTAATAGAGCAAAAGATAATCGCAATCTCTTTCAATAACAATGATGTTGTTAATGATATACGCTTTTATGGAACAGAAGATAGTAGAATGGTTGTCTTTAGCAAGGATAGCATCATAATTAAAGGGAATGAAGTAAGCTTGTTCAGGCAGCTCTTTAGAAATCTAGGAAGGTTTAATAGGTCTCCTAGCAATTTATGAAGAGTGTTAAATTAATTGCTTTGCTAGGCATTTTACCTAACACATTAAAAACACAAAGTTAAACATGCTGTTTGCTTTTTAAGAAGAGCGAGGTTACGAGTATCATCCGCTTTTTACACGTTTTGTGAATTTGTATCTTAATGCGTATAGCGAAAAATTTGATGTTTGTAACTTATGGAAACAATAATTATAGCTTTAGCTTCACTGTTTTTTGTTCTCCTGTCGCAGTTCTTTGTGTATAGGAAAGTATCTATATTTGCAGGTAGAAGTGGCGCTCTTGAGGAGCTAACAAAGCAAATAACAGAACTAACATACCTTAGTGTATCGAATAAAACACAAATTGAGAGCTTGCAATCTCATATATCAGAACAGCTGAAAGTAAGTAGAGATATTCAACAGGAACAGCTAAAATTCATTAGTGATGCTCTTGAAAAACTTAAAACAGCAAATGATCTACATGCAGATAGAATGAGACAGACAGTAGATTCTAAACTTCTTGATATACAGCATAGCAATGATAAAAAACTTGAAGAGATGAGAAAGACTGTGGATGAAAAGTTGCATAGCACTTTGGAGCAACGCCTTAATCAGTCATTCAAACTTGTTAGTGATAAGCTTGAAATGTTGCATAAAGGACTTGGACAGATGCAGAGTATTTCATCACAGGTTGTAGATCTAAAAAATATTCTTTCAAACGTGAAAACTAGAGGTATTTGGGGCGAGGTACAGCTAAAATCTATTATAGAGCAGATAATGACCCCTGAGCAATACCTGGAAAACATAAATGTAATCCCAGGGAGTCAAGAGAGAGTCGAATATGCAGTCAGACTCCCTGGTAGAGATAATTCTGGAGATATTTTGCTCCCTATTGATGCCAAATTTCCTCTTGAAGATTATCAGCGTTTAATAGAAGCCCAAAAAACTGGAGATGTTAATCGAATCAAAGAATATGCTAGTAATTTAAAAAAGGTTGTAAAGAAACAAGCGAAAACTATTAGTGAGAAATATATAAAGGATCCATATACTACGGATTTTGCTATTATGTTCATGGCAACTGAAGGGCTTTATGCAGAAGTGCTGCAAGAGCCTGGAATAGTTGAGGAGCTGCAAAGTAGTTATAGAGTTATTATTGCAGGGCCTGCGACTATCAGTGCTATGCTAAGCAGTTTAAAAATGGGCTTTAAGACTTTAGCAATTGAGAGAAAGTCAAAAGAGCTTTGGGCGCTTCTTGCTCCGCTTAAATCCCAGTTTAATAATTTTGGTACTCTTCTTGGCAAAACAAGGCTGAAGCTAGAACAGGCGACCGAAACAATTGTAAAAGTTGAAAATGAAACGAGGAAAATACAGAATAATTTTCAAAATATAGAGAGCTCCTCTGCAGCAAACGTTGTAGAATTAGATGTAGAACATCTTCCAAGTATTTAAATTGAAGTGTCTTAAGAGCAAATTTTCAGATTATTGACATGCTAAATTCTATAGTTAAATGGGCTGCTTTTTTGTTTGGTGTCTGTTTATTGTTTGTCATTTTTTCATTACAGCTAATTATATTTTTCAGTCATGACTTGCCGGATTATCAGCAACTTGCAGATTATGATCCACCAGGTATAACGAGACTTTATTCACACAGTGGTGAAGTTTTGTCGGAATATGCTATAGAAAAACGTACATTTGTACCGATATCAGAAGTGCCAACGATTGTAATTAATGCGTTTTTGGCTGCTGAAGATAAGAATTTCTTTCAACATCCTGGTGTGGATTTATACAGCACTATTAGAGCTGCGATACAAAGCGTGCTTAACTTAGCGGCTAGCAAAAGAGTTGTGGGCGGTTCTACAATTACACAGCAGGTTGTGAAGGATTTTTTGCTTACAAACGAACGCAGTATATCTAGAAAAATCAAAGAAGCTATCCTTGCTTATAGAATTAGTAAGATATATTCAAAGCATAGGATACTTGAACTATACTTAAACCAGATTTTCTTAGGTAATAACTCATATGGTATTGTAACTGCAGCTCAAAATTATTTTGATAAAGATCTAAAAGATCTGAATATCGCAGAAGCTGCAATGCTTGCTGCGTTGCCTAAAGCTCCTTCTACTCTTAATCCATTTACTAATTACTCGAAAGCAAAAATAAGACGTGATTGGGTAATTGAACGAATGGCAGAGGAGGAAATGATTACCGATAGAGAGGCTGCAAAATATATTAAGCAAAAAATATTGCTGCGTACGAAGCGTATGTTGCAAGAACATGGTGAAAGTTTTTATACAGAGTCTGTCAAACAAGAGCTTGTTAAAATGTTTGGAGAGCATGATGTTGTATCTAAGGGGTTTGTTGTAAACACAAATTTGGATATTGAGCTGCAAAGATTTGCTGATGAGTCTTTCAAAAAAGGATTGATTGGATACGATAAGAAACATGGGTGGCGTGGTCCTATAGATAAAATCTCAAGTAGTGAAATAGCAAATTGGCAAAATGTTATATCAAGATATTCAGCAGTGGCTATAGAAAATAACCTAGATGTCGCAATAGTGCTGAAGATAGCGAATAATAGAGCTATTATAGGTCTTCCGAATTCATCGCAAGGATTTATTGCATTTGATGATGTAAAGTGGGCTAGAAAAAATCTAAAGAATCAAACATTAGGGCCGCAATTAAATAGTATCTCTGAAGTATTAAATGCCGGACATGTGATTTTTGTTAAAAATATTGAAGGCGATAAATACACACTTGAACAAGTTCCAGATGTGGAAGGTGGTATGGTAGTTATGGAGCCATATACAGGTAAAGTTCTAGCAATGGTTGGTGGCTTTAATGGAAATAAAACATATTTTAATCGTGCAATCCAAGCAGAGCGTCAGCCAGGTTCTGTGTTTAAACCATTGGTATATCTTGCGGCGTTGGAGCAAAATATACAGCCAAACACAATAATACTAGATGAGCCAATTTCTGTTAGCCAAGGAAAGGGAATGCCAAATTGGTCGCCAAAGAATTATAATGCAAATTTCTTGGGCCCCATTACTTTGCGAACGGCGCTTGAAAAATCTAGGAATACTCCGACTGTAAGGATTATGTTAACAGTTGGATTGCCATCAATTATAGAACTTGCTAATCGTTTTGGAGTATATAAAAAAAGCAAAGCTGCTTATTCAATTGCACTTGGAGCATTTGAAACAACTCTTATGGAGATAACTAATGCATATAATACAGTTGCAAGTGGTGGTCTTGCAGTCACTCCGAAACTTATAGAGAGCATATATGATAGGCGTGGGAATATGATCTATAGGTCGGAAGATATAATTTGTAAGTCTTGCACATCAGATCTGATAAGTAGCATAGCAGATGGTAGTATATATGAAGATGCAGAATTACCTGATATAGAATACCCTACATATAGATTGGTGGATACTGATACGAACTACCAATTTGTTTCTTTGTTAGAAGGCGCTATGCGAAGGGGAACAGGCGCAAAGGCGAATGTGCTTGGAATTCCAGTTGCAGGAAAGACAGGCACAACAAATGATAGTTTTGACGCATGGTTTGTAGGATTTACGCCATATATAATTGTTGGTGTTTATGTTGGATTTGATAAACCAAGAACTCTTGGGGCGAGAGAGACTGGTTCTACCGTTGCATTGCCTATTTTTATAGATTTTATGCAAAAAGCTTGTGCTAAAATGCCGGCATTAGAATTTGCAGTTCCAGATGGTATTGCGCTTAAAGCTGTAAATAAAAGAACTGGTAGAGTATTGGAGGAAGAAGACTATGAGGTAGCAAAATCTGATATCATAATTGAGGCATTCAAAAAGAATCATTCTTGGTCTCATGCATTTAGAGATAGATCTGAGGAAAATTTGGAAGAGTCGATTCCTCATTATAACCTAGGAGAAATATTATCCACTTTAGATGAAGAAGAGTAGATTTCATGGAAGATTTTTATAAGCACAAGAAATATCTTCAATCTTTTGCTGTAAGAGGGAGGTCTTTAAGTCCTGATCAAAATTATTTAATGCTAGATGTTCTCAAAAAATTTTCTGCTTCTGTAAATTGTGAAAGGATTTTTGAAAATATAGAGCAATGTGAGAGAAAAATAAATTTTGAGATAGGGTTCGGTGACGGAAAAAATTTGATAGAGCGTGCTACTAAATTTCCAGAACAAATATTCATAGGCTGTGAGGTATATAAAAAAGGGTTATTTAGAGTTGCTTCATATATCAAAGATAATGATGCTGCAAATATATACTTTTATGAAGGTGATGGGCGTGAGTTTATTGCAAAAATCCCAGATAATTCTTTATTTAGGATCTATATTTTATTTCCAGATCCTTGGCCAAAGGTAAGACATAATAAACGTAGAATAATAAATTCAGATTCTTTAAAGCTATTTGCAAGCAAAATGCGGTCTGATGGTTTATTGTATACTGCAACAGATGATAGAGGCTATGCAGAGCATATGTTGTGCTGCTTTGAGAATAATGATTTTGCAATAAAAAATTTACCTAGATATTGTAAGTCAGTAGAAGATAAGTTAAATGCGCTAGAGAAACCTTCAGACTGGAGAGAGACTAAGTATGAGGCTAAAGCTATAGAATTATCTAAAAAAATCTTCTATATAGTCGCAATGAAGATTTAATGTTACATTTACAAGGTTCACGTTCTATAGCTATTTGCACAATATGTGTAATGTTTAGCTGCTAGAGTTGTGTTATCTATTTGTTTATGAACTTATTATCTTACAATTTTATGTTGTTCCAACATCTGATATAGTTCATCCCTGATTATTAATTGGTAACTTGAGTTAGATGTAGTGCCTGCATCAAAAATATATTCTGCAAGTAGTACTCATATATTTGCAAAGTGTATAGGCGCATGATAAATAACTGTTGTTATCTCGAAATGCATTCTAAGTGTTAGAGCAGGTTGGCTGGTTTAACGAGCGAGTCAATTGCTATGGTAGGTTGAAAAGCGCTGTAGAGTTGATTAAAATAAACGCTTATATAAGTTGCACAAGATTATTGTGCTAATATACATAAATAAATGATTTAGAGTATGATATATTATTTTATTGCTGATTTAATACATCATTTTAGCATATTTAATGTTTGTAGATATATCACGTTTCGAAGTATTTGTGCGGTATTCACAGCACTTTTAGTGAGCTTTATATTTGGCAAAAAATTCATAAGCTTTTTAAAGTCTGTACAGACTGCAGGGCAGCCAATTAGAGAAGATGGACCTGATTCTCATATTATGACTAAAGCAGGGACTCCTACTATGGGAGGTGCCTTGATACTTTTTAGTACAATAGTATCAACTTTCATTTGGGCAGATCTGCAAAATAAGTACGTATGGATTTGTTTATCTGCTATGTTAGCTTATGGTGTGATTGGCTTCATTGATGACTATAGAAAGCTCAAGTATAAAAATTCAAAAGGTCTTTCTGCAAAAGCGAAGTTCTCCATGCAGCTTTTATTTGGATTACTTGTAAGCATATTAATAGGTTCTGTGGCAGAAAGCTCTGCGACAACTTTGTTCTTCCCATTTTTTAAAAATGTTGGTGTTGATTTGGGTTTATTTTATTTTGTTTTTTCAAGCATTGTGATTACAGGTTCTTCGAATGCAGTGAATTTAACAGATGGGCTTGATGGACTTGCAATTATGCCAATCATTATAGCTGCCGCGTGTTTCGCATTGATTAGTTACTTGACTGGAAATATTGTGTTTGCAAATTACCTGCAGCTTAATTATGTGCAAAGTGCAGGAGAAATTGCTGTACTTTGTGCATCATTAATTGGAGCAGGGCTTGGGTTTCTTTGGTATAATGCGCCACCAGCTAAAGTTTTCATGGGAGATATCGGTAGTCTCTCACTTGGAGCGCTTCTTGGTTCTATCAGTGTGATTACTAAGCATGAGATTGTGCTTGGTATTATATGTGGTCTTTTTGTGATAGAAGCTATGTCTGTAATATTACAAGTCGCATCTTTCAAATTATATGGGAGAAGAATATTTAAGATGGCACCAATACACCATCATTTTGAAAAACTTGGTTGGAGTGAGTCGACTATTGTGATGAGATTCTGGATAGTTGCAATTATATTTGCTCTAATCGGGCTTTCCACATTAAAACTTAGATAAATGATTAGCTTAAATTATTATAAGAAAAAGCTTGTTGGGGTATATGGGCTTGGCATAACTGGGGTTGCTGCAATAGAAGCACTGGTGTTTGGAGGCGCTTCTGTTATTGCCTGGGATGATAATGATTCTGTAATGGAGTCTATGAAAGATCTGCTGTATGAGAAGGGAGAGCTATCTATTGCGTTTCATAAATCTCACCTTCGATTTCAAAGGCCTTCTGAAGAAGAATTGCAGAAGATGTATTCGATCGTTGTAAGTCCAGGCATTCCAATTTGTTATCCTTATGTTAGCAAATATATTCTCTTTGCAAGAGAGCATAATATTGCTTTGGTATCAGATATAGAGTTGCTGCAGGTAGCTCAGCCAGCTGCGTCTTATATAGGGATTACTGGGACAAATGGTAAGTCGACTACTACAGCACTAGTAGGGCATATTCTGCAGTTTGCTGGTGTTAAGACAGAAGTTGGAGGTAATATTGGAAATCCTGCTTTAGCTCTTTCAGAGCTGCAGTTAGGTGATGTCTATACAATGGAGGTTTCTTCATTTCAGTTAGATCTTTTTTCTAATATGCGTTTTGATATAGCAATTGCACTAAGTATCAAGCCAGATCATATAGATAGGCACGGTTCATTTGAGAATTACTTTGAAAGTAAAAAGAAGATATTTGCACATCAAGATATGTTAGATCATGCTGTAGTTAGTGTAAATTCAGGTTATGCGATGCTAGATTGGCTCTCTGAGCAAAAAAGGCAAAATATTATTGCAGTATCAAGTAATAAATTGCTCAATAATGGCGTTTCTTTTATATCAAGTAAGATTATAGACAAATATTTTACTGGGTGTGAATATGATTTTGAAGCACCTGAAAGTCTTTTAGGTGAGCATAATGCAGAAAATATAGCTGCTGCATTTTCGGCAGCTTCATTGATAGGTGTTGCGCCAGAGCTCATAATGGAAGCAATTAGGCATTTTAAGGCTCTACCACATAGGATGGAAGTTTTTCATCGTACTTGCGATTTAAGATTTATAAATGATAGCAAGGCCACAAATTCTGACGCAGCTTATTGGGCTTTAAAGACGTTTGATAATATATACTGGGTTTTAGGTGGTATATGTAAAGATGATGGGATAGCCGCACTTTCTGAGTTTTTCTCGAAGGTGAAACATGCATTCTTAATTGGCAAGGCAGCAGATGATTTTGCTAAAACTCTTGAAGATTATGGCGTGCAATATACTATTTCAGGAGACATGCAGAATGCTATAAAACAGATAAAAAGTATGAATCTTAAAAGTGGTAATATATTACTATCGCCTGCATGTGCATCACAAGATCAATGGAAAAATTATGAAGAGAGAGGTGCTAAGTTTAAAGAATTAATTTTGGAAATATATAGTTAGAGACTTCGTGTATAACCTGAACTTGGGATAGTAACAGAATGCCAAATCTTAAAGATTATATTTCATCTATAGAAATTTCTGATTTTTCGGTTGCCATTAATATAGGAGTCTCTGATAGTGAGAGACTCGTGCAACAAGAAGTGCTGGTGGATTATACGGTTCATTTTCAAGGTGTGCCGCATGGTTGTATTTCAGATAATATGTCTGATTCTATTTGCTATGCAGAGATATTAAATTGCATTAAAAATTTTTCGGAAAACCGTAGTTTTATGTTGATAGAGCATTATAGCTTTGCTTTATTTGAGTGCTTAAGACAGGACTGTTCTATAAAAGAGGCAACTTTAGTAGTAAAAAAGAAGCCGCAAGTCCCAGGACTTAAGGGATATGCGTCTTTTAGGATTTCGAATTTCAGTATGTCAATATGAAATTTTATTCTTTTTTAATATAAATAGTTGTACATGTCCAGATACATTTGTTACAATTGTGTTGCGCAATGGTAACTCAAGATACACAATTTGTGGTTTATAGATATATTTAGCGTTAAAAGCGCTTTCTTATGTATTTTTGCCTAATCTCCTTAGGTTTCTGGGCTTTTTACAAGTCTGTTTTTGTTTTCTCTTTTACATTCAAATGATATTTTTCCTACAGATTTTGTAGGAGTTGTTTTTATAATGGTGAGCTGCGCTGACACTTGTGTAATTTTGTAGTGTATGGCTTGTTTTTTTTAAAAGCAATAAAAGTGTGTACTTTATATCACAAGTTGAGCTTTATACTCAGTTATCTGTGAACTTGCGTTTAAGTTGCTTTTCACACATTTTAGATTGATCGGAGGTAATTATTATGGGTTGGCGTATTGATACATCTTGGAAATTCGATGTGCTAGTAAAAGAATTTGGTTATGAAGAAGGGGCAGGTGGGAATGCATCTTTTGAATTAACTATGAGCGAAAACATCTTTAATAGGGCTATACGTAGTATTCACCTGATGAATGCTACAAGAGAACAGGGCGCTTCTGTAATACAGACACTACTTATGGAATCGATATTCCGCAGATATGTAGAAAGGTTTGGTGGTGAAAATCAAGAAGAGACATTTAATAGTTGGGAAATCCAAGGAGTGAGCTTCGCAGAAATTATGAGTGCACCTAATATTGGGCGCATAGGTGATGATAATAGTGATGTGATCACTGTCCATCCTCTTATTATGGCTTTGATGTGCAGGTCTATCTCTTCTGATGTGGTCGGAGAGTTGCGAGCAGAAGAATATATAATGAGAACATTGAGCTCTAATAATGATTTGAGTGAAGGCGAAAGAGTATTGTTAGCTTCAGCTATTTTAACTAGAGATGAGGCGTTGTATAGTATCTCAATAGATTATAGAAGTATGTTTATTCAAGAGATCAGTGAGAATACGATTGCGCAGGCGGTTAATGTAATGCTCGCATCTCCTTGGGCAATAGATTATATTGCTACTCATCCTGCCCTATTTGTTGAACATCGTGACAGCATTTTAGAAGGCATTGCTAGTGCCATGAGCACAGGTAGTGGCGATGATGCAAGCTTGAGTATGGTTGCAACAGTTTTGCAAGGATATTTGGAAAATGCACAACATACAGAAGTTGCAGAAGCTCTTGATCAAGATGAGGAGGCAGCAGAAACTAGCAGTCAAACAACTGATGTTTCTCATGCTGAGATGGATGCTTCTACAAGCGAAATATATGAGCAGATAAAATTCTGGAAAGAAATGGAAATGGACAATAACTATATCATAACGATGCTCACGAGTAATGCGTCTGGTTCAGAGAAAGCTCAATTGATGAATCAATTGATGCAAACAGTAGACGATCTTGAGGTTACTACTATTGTTTCTGCTGATGTTCCTACTACTTCTGCTATTGACAATGATGTTTCTGATGATATTACTACTGTTGTTTCAGAGGATGCTGTAGCGCAGCAATCGGTAGCGAGCAGAGGCAGTATTATCAGCAGAGTTGTAGACTTTTTTACATCATTACGTGCTGGAGGTAGTGACAACTCAGCTGCAGAAGGGTTGACCGAAGAGCTCTTTGTTCAAACAGCTAACGCTACTGCTAGTGAAGAAGACACTAGGGACGCACAGGACATACAGTTAGAATTCACAAATGATATGCCAACAACTGAATTAGAAATAACAATATCTCCGACGCTGAGTTGTTAGTACAGCTCAATTAAAATTATTGCACGCGCTGAAAATCGCGCGTGTATGGCGCTGCCAGCACAGTGCTTGTGTTTAGGATTTAAAGAGTCCATCCGCCAAAAATTTATATACGCAAACAAAGCAATTTTTGTGGAGAAGTGCAATGTGCAAAAATTAGCCCTTAGATCGGCCGGCATTGTTGCATAATGCCATTCGGCCCTGCCCTAATTTCGGATATATAGCCACTTTTCTGCTAGATTTATGTGCGCCATAATTGCTTGCATGTCAAGATAAATCGTATATTCCTTAGAGTTTGACGCAGGCGACTTCCTAGCTCTTTTTGCAGTCTAACTTCGTATGTGCAAAAGTTCAAATGCCCACTCTTCATTCGCCTGAGACATACATGGTGTAAATAAATGTTTTGCGCCATAAGATTTATTTAACAAAATCTGATTAGAGTGATCAAATTCACTTTTTTTTGATACCACGTTTTTTTGCTGTCTTTTTTACTGCTCTTGGTTTGCTTGGCTGATCTTTTATTTTATTTAGCTTTTCAGCAATTAATTTTATGGCTTCATCAAGTGTGATATTTAAAAAATCTATACCGCTCTTTTTAGTAATAGAAGCATATGTCTTGTTGCACTCAACATATGGACCAAACCTTCCTATGGAAACTTTGACTTCATAACCTAGCTCTTTGTGTATACCAAGTGATTTTGGTAGCTCTAGCAATGCCTTTGCATATTTTAAATCAACTGAATTTATATCAACACCTTGAGGTATAGGCATTCTCTTAACTTTATTATTACTTTCAGACGATTCGATTTGAACATAAAACCCATAAGGCCCACGCTTCAAGCTGATTTGACTTGCATTTGCGTCTTCTCCCAGCACTTTAGCGTCACTAATTTGTCCTGTTTCTTCTTGTATTGCATGTAGTTTTTTTGTGTACTTACAATTTGGGTAATTACTACAGCCAACAAATGAACCAAACTTACTTGTTTTGAGTTCAAGCGTTCCACTACTGCATGATGGACACTTTCTGGTTTCATTTCCTTGTTCATCACCGAATATATAATACTCCAAAGATTTTTGTATGTGTGATAGAACTTCTGCATTAGGTACGCCAAGTACAGTATCTGTTTTTTCTTTAAATGGGTGCCAGAACTGTTGCATTAATTCTTTCCAATCTTGTCCACCTGATGCAACATCATCTAATTGATCTTCAAGATTTGCTGTGAAGTTATATTCTACATATTTTGCAAAGAATGCAGTGAGAAATGCGTTCACTAGTCTTCCAAGCGCTTCTGTAAAAAATCTTCGCTTTTCAAGTGACACATATTTTCTGTCTTGTAATATTGAGATAATTGACGGATATGTAGAAGGTCTCCCTATTCCGAGTTCTTCCATACTCTTCACTAAACTTGCTTCAGTATATCTTGGTGGAGGTTGTGTAAAATGTTGTAGAGGATTGCTTTCTTTGAGTTTTAATTCTTCTTTTTCTTCAAGCTTTGGTAGTCTATTTTCCTTTTCACTCTCTTCTTGCTCTTTGTCATCATGACTTTCTGAGTAAAGAATATAAAACCCAGGAAACGCAACTGTAGAGCCTGTTGCCCTAAAAGATATGCTTTTGTCTTCGGATTGAATATTAATAGAAACAGAGTCAAGAATTGCGCTTTCCATCTGGCTTGCAACAAGCCTCTTCCATATTAAATCGTATAACTTCAGCTGCTCTGGTTCAAGGTAAGAAGCTATGTTTTGAGGGAGTTTATCCACATCGGTTGGACGAATTGCTTCATGCGCCTCTTGTGCATTTTTAGATTTCGTCTTATATATCCTTGGAGACTTTGGAAGGTAACTGTTCTCATAAGTGTTTTTAATCAAGTTGCGTGTTGCGGCTATCGATTCTTGCGATATATTAACGCTATCTGTTCTCATATATGTGATGAGTCCAATCATTTCGCCAGCAATATTTATCCCTTCATAAAGTTTTTGAGCTATTTGTGCAGTTCTTTTTGCAGAGAAGCCAAACTTTCTTGAGGCTTCTTGGATCAGTGTTGCTGTAGTAAAAGGTGGGTTAGGATGCCGTTTAATTTGCTTCTTGTTTACTTCTGAGACATGGTAAGCAAATTGCTTTAGCAGATCGTTTATATGATTTGCATCCTTTTGCGTTTTAATACTGAGTTTATCAAGTTTTTCGTTATTAAAAACAGTTAGCTGTGCACTGAACGCTGCCTTTGCCTTTGGTTGGAATATTCCGGTAATCGTCCAATATTCCTCAGTTTTAAATTTTTCTATTTCAGATTCTCTTTCTGCGATCATTCTAAGAGCTACAGATTGAACACGGCCAGCAGAGCGACTTCCAGGCAACTTACGCCAGAGAACTGGAGAGAGAGTGAACCCCACAAGATAATCCAATGCTTGCCTCGCTTTCTGCGCATTAACAAGATTATCATTCAATGATCTTGCATTTTTTATGGCATCCAGCACAGAATTTTTTGTAATCTCATAAAATACCACTCTTTTTATCGTAGCCTCTTCTTTTAACGCTCCGCGTATTTTTAGCACCTCTATTATATGCCATGAAATTGCCTCTCCTTCTCTATCCGGATCTGTTGCAAGGTATATTTCATCGCTTTTTTTTACATATGATATAATTTCTTCCACTCGTTTTTCTGCGCCATCATTGATTTCATAACGCATTGCAAACCCGTTATCAGGGTCTACAGCGCCTTTTTCAGAAGGCAGGCCGCGAATATGACCATAGGATGATATAACCTTAAAGTCCTGTCCTAAGTACTTATTGATTGTTTTTGCTTTTGCCGGAGACTCTACTATCAGTAATTTCATATAAACTAAAAATATTCTTTAATTTTATTATCCTATAAGTGTTAACATGTCGTTTTTTAGTCGCTGTTTCCTTTAAATGAGACTTGTAAGTTTCATATTTATACTTGTTATACTTTTCAAAATCGGCACAGTGCGGAATGTTCCTTATGTATTTTTGTATACATTGCGCATTCTTCTTAACTTCTTTTACAGTCTAACTTCGTATACTAACTCTTTCTTTATCACAAGAAGTATCAATATATACATGCTATATGTAACGAACAATAAAAAATCCATACCTATTAGCAAAGCTGCATCAATCCTATAAACATGAGTATACTCGCTATATTTTAAAAATTTGTCGCTTGTTATGTATTTATACACTGCTCTCAAGTTCTTTCTGGCTCTTTTGAAATGGAGCTTCGTATCAAATTCTAAATTACCAACTCTTCATTTGCCTGCAGCATATATTGTGCTTCGTATTTGCAAACAAACTAATAAGATGATATACAGCACCTTGAAAATTAGGAATTGAATCTTTTATTTGAGCACATAAAGATTATTAATCAAAAGTGCAATTGAATAGAAGAGCAAAGTTTAAAGTTTTAGTTGTAGTATTTATTGCTTAAATAATATAGAGAGTATCATATGCAACAAAAACTACGAGTTAATAGATGCTAATTTTGCAGCGCACAACTGCACATGTGCTATGATATACTGCGCAGCATAAGTAAAGCTTTGGCTTGCAATGTCATGATTTTGAGTCAGCGCTATAACTTTTACGAGTGAGCAAGTAATAAAATCTGCTTGTATATTTAATACATGCTGTGTTTCAACATATTTCTTTGTAAAAGAATAGCATTTGAGCTGGCGCGCGCCAAAAGCCTCAGAAAGCGGCATAAAATACAAAATAGCATTAAATCAGCGCTTAAATGGACTATATACTTGCAAAATTTGCTGCATAAAAAGCATTGCTTTTGAAAAGCAGGCTTTTAATTAAATTATTGCTGCTTAAAAAATGTAATTAACAGTAACTGTTAGATAATCAGAGTATTTGTGATATGAAAAAAATATCAATCAAAAAAGTTTCAATTGTCGTGATTGTGCTGAAGATCGCTCTATTAATTGTACTGCTGATCAAATTATTTAATTACAAACCAGATGTAAAACAAGTAAAGAAAGTTTTGGAGATAAAATACTCAGAAAGTCTTTAGTCACCCGCGTCTCAAACTCTAAGAAGTACCCGCAAAAAGTCTCAGAAGCTGTATCAAATGACCTTTAGAGTTGGAAGATAGTGTTTTAAATCCGTAAGGTTTTTGCGTTTATTATAACATTTTTTTTGCGGATTTAAGCGCTATTTTTGCGCTCCAGGCACTATTTTATGCTTGTTTTGAGACTTTTTGCGCGCGTGCCATCTAATGAAAAAGGCACACTTTGCAGACATTTTTCTCATTCTGCCATAAAAAATCACAACAAATTGACACAGATGCCATCAGCTGGGCAATAAAATACACAATATCAAGTTGTGCCAAGGAATTTCAAAAGCTAGAATTCATACTTTTGGCGGATGGACTGACTATTGCGCTGGCAAATTCTTCAGGAGAAAATTCCTGTAGATCATCAAGAGTTTCACCTATGCCGATTGCACATATAGGAATCCCAAACTTTTGTGCAAGTGCAATGGCAATGCCGCCTTTTGAGCTTCCGTCCAGTTTAGTTAAGATGAGGCTAGATACTCCTACTGCTTTGCCAAATAGTTCGACCTGGTTTATAGCATTCTGCCCTGTAGTAGCATCGAGCGTTAAAATAATTTCATGTGGAGTAGACTCATCAAGTTTTTGTAGGACTCGCTTGCATTTTTCGAGCTCTGACATTAAGTTTGCTTGGTTTTGCAATCTACCTGCTGTGTCTATAATCAGTACATCAAGTTTCAAGTTTTTAGATTCTTGTAATGCTTTATACGCAACACTTGCAGGATCAGAACCTTCGCTTCCACTTATAAATCTGCATCCTATTCTATTTGCCCATTCGTTTAGTTGCTCAACTGCAGCAGCTCTAAATGTATCGCAAGCAGCAATTGCTACATTTTTACCAAGATCCTGGAATTTTTTTGCGAGTTTTGCTACAGTTGTAGTTTTCCCATTACCATTTACCCCACATATCATCAGTACATACGGCTTATACTCAGCAGTATTGTCAAAGATACTTTGCTGTTTCTTTGCGCGCAGCAAAATTTCTTTAATTTCATTACGTAATAAGGTTTTTATCTCATTTTCGAGGTCAACGCCGCTTGGTTTTGCTGCTGCAAGTTTAGATACTAGATGTTCTGCACTTGCAACTCCGATATCTGAGGCTATCAAAAGTTCTTCAACTTGCGCTAGTGATTCTTTATCAAATTTGCCTAGTCCGAAGATTTTCCCTACGCCAGAGCTGATCTTCCCAGAAGTTTTAGCAAGGGTAGAATATAGTTTATTAAAAAATGTCATTAAATTGTCTCCGCTTCATTTTAAAATTAGCAATATATTGATTGATTAATAACACGGACAAAAAAGAAGTATAGACAAAGTGTTATGTCTCAGAATTGATATATAGCTAAAGCGCTATAAAATAGGCATGGCAAACGAGTATTTAGAATAATTTTCATTCGTATGCTGCTTTAGCCATATGTAATACATTCTGTAGCATACTTATTATTACTAATTGTTTTTTTAGATGATACTAGGCACTGCCGGCAGCACCTAGCACTACTATAACATCTATTGGCATAGACTAGACATTAGCACAGCTTCTTTTGCAACAAATTTAAATCTATCTTTAAAAGAAATTTTAGGACTAATCAGCTATTATCTTTTCTATCAACACTCTAGCTATTCTACGGTTTTCCATTCCTATAACTGTGAATCTCCAGCCAACTGCAATGAAACTATCACCAAGCTTAGGAAAATTCAGCATTTGCTTTAAGATAAAGCTTGCGAGTGTTCTATACTCATGCTCATCTTCTCCAGGAAGCTTTGTAATATTAAGTAGCGTCATTATCTCTTCTATCAGAGTGTTGCCTTGAACATGATATACACCATCTTTTTGCTTAATAATATTTGGTTGTATACTAGGAACACCTATAGCAATATCTCCAACTAGAATTTTTAATATATCATTTAAAGTGACTAGCCCTTCTATATCACCATATTCATCAAGTACTACTGCTATTCTAGCACGCTTTTGCCGGAAAATTTCAATTAACTTGCTAACCTTAGCAACCTCAGGTATGTATAAGATTTTAGATTTTTTAGCTATGTGTTCAAGCGTATCATTTGTTACTCTTACATTTAATAATTTCTTTACAGGTACGATTCCTATTAGATCATTCAATTCTTTGTTAATCACTGGAAAGTAATTAAACGGATATGCAGATAACTTATACACATTTGTTTTATTATCATCATGAAGATTAATACATACCATCTTACTTCTTGGTGTCATTATTGCACCTACTTTTGCATTACTTAGATGCAATATTCTTTTGAAGATATCCTGCTCAGTTGCTGCAAACATACCAGAAGCTTCAGTGTGCTGGATTAGAAAACGTACTTCATCAAGCGAGACTTGTGTTTGAGGTTTTTTCACTCTAATTATATACAGCACAGCTTTTGTGGATACTGTAATTAGCCAAACAAAAGGGTATAGTACTTGCGTCACAATAATCATGCTGTGAGAAACAATTGATGCTACCTTTTCAGGATAAAGCATTGCTATACGCTTTGGTGCAACTTCTCCCAGAACTGTAAAATATGTTACCACTATCATCACACTAGCATAACTTACGGCTTGATGATATTCTCCTATCACTGGTAATTCCGCAACAAAATTGTCTACGTCTTTGATTATAGAAGTTCCTCCATAAAGCCCTATCAAAATGTTTAGAAATGTTATGCCTACCTGTACAGTAGATAGAAATACCTCTGGAGTTGAGGATAACTTCATTGCAAGTCTAGAGCCTCTATTTCCTTTTCTAGACAGTTCTTCTAATTTGGGTTGTTTGGAGGTGATTATAGCAATTTCTGCCATGACAAAAAGCGCGTTTAGCATCAAAATTGCAAGCAACACAAGAACATCTAAAGAGAAATTAATCATGTTCTTTTATACATGTGAGCATTATTATATTGCGGTTGCAAATCTGTGTCTAAGGCTCTCCTGTCATCAAATGTGAAACAAGCGCCTTGCCACATGCCACTTTTATTACTTGTTTTTGCTAGATAGTTAATAATGCCAC
The DNA here is from genome assembly GCF_964019805.1 of Candidatus Lariskella endosymbiont of Epinotia ramella. Classification (NCBI taxonomy): domain Bacteria; kingdom Pseudomonadati; phylum Pseudomonadota; class Alphaproteobacteria; order Rickettsiales; family Candidatus Midichloriaceae; genus Candidatus Lariskella; species Candidatus Lariskella endosymbiont of Epinotia ramella. Next base: position 67,360 of record NZ_OZ026472.1, read on the forward strand.
CCTTAAGTTGGTAAACATTTTTATACCCTAGAGATTTCATATATGCGGTAGATTTTTCACACCGAATGCCACCAGTACAAAACATTGCTATGTTTTTTTTGTGTCCTATATCCAAAGAGTGTAGCCAATTTTTAAGCTCTGTGAAATTTTTGATATTTGGGTTAATTGAGTTTGCAAACGTACCGACCTCAACCTCATAATCATTGCGAGTGTCAATTACTAGAAATTCCTCTTTGTTTTGCAACAATGAATCCCACTCTTCTGGCTCAACATGTATTCCTGTTTGTGCAATGTCTAACTCTTGTTCACGAAATGTCACTATTTCATTTTTAGCCTTTACCTTGAGCTTATGAAATGGCATAAAGTCGACTTTGCTTCTCTGTACGTAAAGATCAGAAAACAATTTTTGCTTGAGCAAGCTGTTTAGAAATAGTTCAATATTATTTTCTTTGCCAACGAGTGTTGAATTAATTCCTTCTTTTGCAATTAAGATTGTTCCTTTTATAGAATGCTTTTTGCAGATCTTTAATAGTTGAATCTGTAGTTCAGGAATATTTTCTATGTTAATGAATTTGTAGAACGTTATTACAGTATATTGTTCCATTATAATCTCTCTATGGTTTCTCGAATTTTATCCTATATATTCCCCAAAAACATTAATAGTGCTGTTGCTGTGAACAGAGCTATACAATTATTATATACCCATACAGTTTTGAACGATACATTCAATCTGAATCTAATTTATACTAAAGGAAATAACAACTTTGCTTTTATATATGCACTACGATCTGCTGTGTTGCTGCGCTTTAAAGTTAGCTGCTCCTGATTGTATGATTTGTTGCGCGTAAGCAACACCTTCCCAGCCCTTTATATTAACCCATTTGCCTTTTTCAAGAGCTTTATAATGTGTAAAAAAGTGATTTATCTGTTGTATCAGACTTTCCGGGAGATCTAGATAAGATTTTACTTTCTCAAAAAATGGATCTAATTTTGTAATAGGGACAGCTAAAATTTTCTCATCTTGACCTTTTTCGTCTTCTGTAAGCAGAACTCCAAGCGGTCTTACTGTCACTACAGCGCCTGATATGATGGGGTAATTTGCATATACTAGAACATCAACAGGGTCTCCGTCACCGCTGAGTGTTTTTGGTATGAAGCCGTAATTGCATGGATAACGCATACCTGTGTGTATAAACCTATCGACAAACATAACACCTACATCAGAGTTGAACTCATATTTTGTAGGCTCGGCGTTCATTGGCACTTCCACTAGGACATTAACCTCATGTGGCAGATTGCTACCAGCGCTCAATTTTTCGTAATTAACTATCATAATATTATCTCGCTTTGCGATTTTTAAAACATGAAAAACGGGCACGCGCTAATGCTAAACAATTTTTTATTAATGTCAAGAAACTGAATGAAGTGTTTTGCTGATAAAAATGATTTGATGGATGCTAATATTTTTTGTTAAACTAAAAGATGTTACACTGTTGTTTGTAGTTTTTTAACTTTCTTTACATACTAACAATATGCCTGAGCTCAATAGCACGCCACAAATTGATACAGATCGTAATGAGAGTTTCAATAATATAAAAACATATGAGTTGAATTCTAACTTTGACAATACACTGAGAGAGTTTACTTCTATCGATTATATGGGCAGGTATAGATATAAGCATAAGGGTTATTATATGGTATATGTAGGTCTTGACTTTCAATTGGTAGAGGCCATCACTGCACTTGAGGCTATTAAAAAACAACAAAATAGTGCAGCAGCTCCAACAAAGGTTGTAATTTGCCTATCTGGTTTGCCTATGTTTCCGCCAGAATCACTAGAGATTGCATCATAAATCTTTTTCTCTTCTTGCTATATTAGTATTGCACTGCCTGCAAAGTTATTGTACAAGCCTTTGTGGATTCCTCATTTTTCATATTACTTTGTTCATGCTTTTGCAAATATGTTAAAACATTAGGTGCGGCAATTAACTTGGGCTCTAAAAGAGCATTTCCTCAAAATCCTCCAACTTGTGTTGCATTAATTAATGATTTGCACTGTTTAATGGTATTGGAATTTATTATTTTTGTTGCAAAGTTGTGCGCTTTTATTTAAAATCCACCCGCAGACGCTTATGATTTTTTAAAATTCAGTGTTTTTATCGTGTTAGGACGTCATATGATGGATTGTTTAGAGTTGTTAAGATCTTTAATTAGATTTCGGAGCATTACTCCGCTTGATGATGGAGCTATAGATTTTTTATATGAAACTTTGATAAACGCTGGGTTTAAATGTGAAATTCTCGAATTTGGTGGAGATCTATCCGCAAGGATTAAAAATCTTTATGCATGGATAGGAGATTCCGGGCCAAACTTATGTTTTGCTGCTCATACAGATGTTGTGCCAGTTGGTGAAATATCTAAATGGAAATTTCATCCATTTGAAGCGGCGCTGGAAGATGGCGTTATTTATGGTAGAGGCTGTGTTGATATGAAAGGAGCAATAGCAGCTTTCATATCAGCTGCAGGTGAATATCTCAAGGAATGTGCTGGACGCCAGAGTGGCATGATAAGCCTGTTGATAACGGGTGATGAGGAGGGGCCAGCAATTCATGGCACAAGAGATGTCATTGCATGGCTTAGGCACCGCAATATCAAGATAGATGCTTGTATCATAGGGGAGCCTACTAGCAATGCGCGTGTTGGAGATATAATTAAGGTTGGCGCAAGAGGTAGTGTCACATTTTCTCTAATGATTTATGGAAAGCAAGGACATGTCGCGTATCATCGTATGGCAGATAATGCTGTGGATATAATGCTGCCGATTCTGCAGTCTATTAAATCATACAAACTTGATAATGGATCTGATAAATTTGAGCCTTCAAATCTAGAGTTTACTGATATAAATATAGGAAATAGTGCGGAAAATATAATCCCTGGAGCTGTTCGTGTACAATTTAATGTAAGATTTAATGATCGTCATACATGTGAGAGTCTCTATGAGCTAATACGAGACATATGTTCTCAGCATATCAATAATTTTTCTCTAGATTATAATATGAATAGCATGCCATTTTGCACAGATCATAGCGCAATTTCAGATATGCTTTCAGATTCAATATTTGAAGTAACAAAGATCAAACCTGATATCAATACTTTTGGTGGCTCATCTGATGCAAGGTTTATAATGCATCATTGTCCAACGCTGGAATTTGGTTTGCTTAATAAAACGGCACATCAAGTTGATGAACATGTAAGCGTGTCAGATATCATGATATTGAAAGCAATATATAAAAATTTCTTGCATAAATTTTTTAATACAAAAATATAGATATCTTCTGATATTTAAGTTTGCTTTATATGGGCTGCATGCGAGAAAAATATAATTTATAGCACAAAGAACAGTGGGAATATTTGATTATTATGGCTAGAAAGTGGATTATGTGCGCAGGTTGTGTGAAGTCACAGGTGTTTTTCATAATATCCTCTGTATTTACTTTTTTATACGCAAACTTAAATATTGGCAAAGCAAACATATGGGTGTATAAGTCTCTCATCGCTTTGCTTTTGTTATTAACATGTTGTTCGTCACATAGACCTACATCTGGAAGTATGCAGGGAATAATAATCTCTTCTGCTCAAAAGGTTTCTATTCAATACAAGAAATTGGATCAGAGTACGTGGTTGACACTTTATATGCCAGATGGTTCTGTGTTCCAAGGAAGAGTAATACACTCAGGTCGAATTCTTAAGACAGATACTATGACAGGACTTCGCATGGATGGGGCTGTAGTGGGTCGCAGCAGAAATGCTGCTCGCACAGGCTTCTTGAAAAATGGGAAAAGATCTGAGCATACATCTGGTAAGATGTCTGGCAAATTGATTGCAGATGATGGTCTTCTGATGGAGTGCAATTTGCAATATGCAGATGCAAGTGGAGATCCATCATATGGCGGATTTGGAGTTTGTATTACAGGTGATACCAAGGTAGACATATCTTGGTGATGTTTGCATTCTGTTTTTCTTGCAGCTTTTTAGTGAGATTAAGGGCTTATTTTATGGATTATGACCTAAAGATACATCTAACTTATAGCACATACCTCCTATAGGTGAAGAGTTGTTATTTATTAATTATGCACATACGAAGTTAGACTTCAAAAAGAGCCAAGAAGAATGAGGGTGCATATGTATACATAAGGAGCATTTTAAAGGCGTCAATTTTAAAAAGTATGTTGAGTATAGTCGCCTGCGTCATAACTCTAAGAAGCAGAAGGTTTATATTGGCCTGCAAGCAATTATAATGCAACGAAAGTCATGCAGGAAAAGTGGCAAAGTTGCCAAAAACCTTATGGCTTTTGTTAAGTAATATTTGTTAGTATTGGACAAATTATATATCCGAAAATTAGCGCAAGGCCGCGCCTAAAAGCTAATTTTTGTACATTGCACTTTCGGCAAGATATTTATTTGCAGAGCAAATCGATTTTTGATGGACAGATTATATAACTTAAATTCTTAGTGTTTGTTGGGTGTATTTCTGATCACTCTAAGCCCAGTACCTATATGGATTTCATATTACATAGAAGATTTTTTTGCAAAGAAAAGATACGTCTGAATGCTGAAAAGTCAATTTGAGTGAATGTTTTAATTTATTATTATTTAATTATTATTAATAGTTATGGATCTATTCTTTGATTTTTTATCTTTGCTTGATGATCTGCTGTGGACGTATATTTCACTGGCGGTGATATTGTTCTCTGGTATATATTTTACGATTTCTTCTAAGTTTTTCCAATTTCGTTCGGTCTTTAAAATTAGCAGTCATGTAAAAGAACTTATACAGTGTGCAGAGAAGGGAAAAGAAGGTCTGCACCCAATAAAGCTATACTTCGCATCGGTTGGTGGCATGGTCGGTATTGGTAATATTGTGACTGTAATGGCTGCAGTTACTATGGGTGGTCCTGGAAGCCTGGTGTGGCTTTGGATGGCATCATTTTGTGGGATGCTTGTTAAGTATTCTGAAATATATCTTGGGATTAAATATAGAGTTTCAGATAATAAAGGTGGGTATAATGGTGGCCCGATGTATTACCTGCAAACCGCATTTGGAAATAAATTTTTGTCTTATATAGTTTGCATACTGCTTTGCATATATGGGGCTGAGGTCGCACAGTTCTTAATTGTCACAGATACGATAGTTAGCACAACTGGTAGCAATCGTTATTTGGTGATTGGTGTATTGCTTGTGCTAGTAATGCTTGCTGCAGTTGGCGGGGTTTCCAGACTTGCAAATATATGTTCTACTTTGATGCCTCCTTTTATAATATGTTACGTTTTGATCGGTCTTTGGGTTATATTTGATCATGCAGCTGAATTGCCATCAGTGCTGAAGGTGATTGTGCAGTCTGCATTCTCAGGTCATGCACCAGTTGGAGGATTCGTTGGCAGCACAATATTACTTGCTGCGCACTATGGAGTTTCCAGAGCAGTTTATTCTGGAGATATTGGAATAGGTTATGATTCTACTGTGCAAAGTGAAACACAAACGCTATATCCTGAAAGACAGGCAAGAATGGCTATATTTGGTCTGTTTACTGATTCATTCATTTGTACGATTACTATTTTGATAGCGTTGCTAACTGGTGTGTGGCAAGCTGAAAATCTTCAGCCTTCGGAGTATATATCAGTAGCGCTTTCAGATTATATAGCTCACATAGATATTTTTACAATGTGCTTATTTTTTGTTGCTGCATATACTACTATTGTGGGTTATCTTGTAGTAGGACAAAAATGTGCGCAGTTTATCAGTCCTAAATTTGGAAAAGTTGTTTACATAATATACTCTATGTTTGCTTTCATAGTGTTTTCCTTTCAAACGCAGGAGAAAGTGATCCTTGTAATGAGTGTTTCCGGTGGGTTATTGATGTTAATCAACATTTTAGGTGTGTTCAAGCTTCGTAAAGATATAAAGTTTTTATAGTAATTATGATAAACATTACGTTACAAGATGGCAGTGTAAGAAGTTTTAATTCTCCTGTTACAGGTTTTACAATTGCGGAAAATATTAGCAAGAGTCTTGGAAAAAAGGCCATTGCGATTGGAGTGAATGGTGTCATTAAAGATTTAAGTCATACCTTAAACGATGATGCTATTATATCAATTATCACCGAGGATAGTATTGAAGCTTTGGATATAGTAAGGCATAGCGCAGCACATATCCTTGCACAGGCTGTGAAGAAGCTTTATCCTGACGTGCAGGTTACTATAGGGCCTGTAGTTGAGAACGGCTTTTATTATGATTTTGTGAGGACGGATGCGTTTACTACTGACGATTTAATTGCGATTGAATCTGAAATGCGTAGTATAGTGAAGCAAAATGAGAAAATCACTCGTGTTGTCATGACAAGAGCAGAGGCCATAAAGTATTTTCAGGATAAAGGAGAAAATTATAAGGTCGAAATTATAAAAGATATTCCAGCTCATGAGGAATTAAGTGTTTATTTTCAAGGTGATTTTGCTGATCTTTGTAGAGGGCCACACTGTCCTTCCACAGGCAAAGTGAAAGCTTTTAAGTTAATGAAGGTTGCTGGTGCTTACTGGCGTGGTGATAGCAAAAATCAGATGCTGCAAAGGATATATGGCACTGCATTCTCTAAAGAAGAACAACTGCAAGAATATCTAAATTTTTTGGAAGAAGCAAAGCTGCGTGATCATAGAAAAATAGGTCAAGAGATGGGCTTATTCCACCTTCAAGAAGAGGCACCAGGGGCTGTATTCTGGCATCCAAAAGGTTGGACATTATTTCAGCTTTTGGTAAATTATATGAGAGAAAAGCAGAATGCTGCTGGATATAACGAGATCAGTACTCCAGAAATTATTGACAGAAGTCTTTGGGAGAAATCAGGACACTGGGAAAAGTTTAGCGAGAATATGTTTACTGCCAGTGCTGCAGACGAAAGAACTTATGCTGTACGTCCAATGAATTGTCCAGGCGGTGTGCAAGTTTTTAAATGTGGGTTGACTAGTTATAAAGATTTGCCGCTACGTCTTTCGGAATTTGGGAAAGTGCATAGATATGAACCATCCGGCGCCTTGCATGGCTTAATGAGAGTTAGAGCATTTACTCAAGATGATGCACACATATTCTGCACGCCAGAACAAATGCATGAGGAGTGTCTCTCTGTTTGTCGTTTGGTCCTTAGTATTTATAGAGATTTTGGATTCAAAGATGTTAGAATTAAACTTTCTGACAGACCATCAAAAAGAATAGGATCTGATGAGAGTTGGGATAATGCAGAAACTGCACTGCTTGCTGCGATTCAAGAACTGAATCTGGACTATGTAATTAACAGTGGAGAAGGAGCATTTTATGGCCCTAAAATAGAATTCGTTTTGAAGGATGCAATTGGTCGTGACTGGCAACTTGGAACATTGCAAGTAGATTTTAACTTGCCATATAGACTTGGAGCTAGTTATATAGGACAAGATGGGCAGAAGCATACTCCCGTCATGTTACATAGAGCTGTTTTTGGTTCTTTAGAGCGGTTTATAGGAATTTTGCTTGAACATTATATAGGGAAATTACCAATTTGGCTTGCACCGATCCAAGTAGTGATTGCTACTGTATCAAGCAGTGCTGAAAATTATGCCGAAGAAGTATTTTCATTTTTGCGAGAACACAAGATACGTGCTATATTAGACTCCAGCGCCGAAACCCTCGGTTATAAAGTTAGATTGCACTCGCTTGCTAAAGTTCCAGTGATTCTCACCATTGGAAACAAAGAGGCAGTAAATCGTACAGTATGTATGAGACGACTTGGAGAAGATTCTAACATAGAGCTTTCGTTGGATGATTTTATGTTGCAATTTATTGAAATGAGCAATATACCCAGGTAAATAGCTTGTTATTTGACATAATGTTTATAGCTGAAGTTTTTAATTTAAATAATGAGAGGAAGTCATAAGCAGTAAACTGGATATCCGCGTTAACGAGCAGATTAAGGCTGATGAAGTGCGGTTGATAGATGAAAATGGAGATATGGTAGGTGTGATTGCACCGCGTGAAGCTCTAAATATTGCAAGACAAAGAGGATTGGATCTTGTGGAGATTTCGCCAAATGCTTCTCCTCCTGTCTGCAGGCTGATAAATTACGGTAAATATCGATATGAGCAGCAGAAGAAATTTCATGAAGCCAAGAAGCATCAAAAGGTGGTGTTGGTGAAGGAATTAAAGCTGAGGCCAAATATAGATATTGGCGATTACGCAGTGAAGATCCGCAGTGCGCAGAAGTTTATCAAGGAAGGAAACAAAGTGAAGATTTCGCTCATGTTTAAAGGGCGTGAAATTACTCACCAAGAGGTGGGATTTAGCTTGATGCAAAGGTTCCAAAATGACGTTGATGAATTTGCGAAAATAGAGTCTACACCTAAGATGGAAGGAAAACAGATATATATGATTATCGTTCCTAAGTAATACTTAAGATGTAAAGCTATATATGAGATCTGAGCATGATATTGCTTATAAGTTCGTTGTTATGTCTTTAATAATGAGTCATAACTAACCTTAAGTTACTGTGTTTTGTAGTTTTAGAATAAGCCTAGAAACTCAAAGAAGTCTAGTGAATGTATTGTAAATAGAAAGTCGCCTGCGTTATAACTCTCGAATGTAGGGATTTATGTTCTGGTTGCAAGCAATTATGATGCACCGAAAGTCCAGCAGAAAAAGTGGCAAAATTGCCAAAAACCTTATGGCTTTTGTTAGATACTGCTTATAAAGTGCACGCACGTGAATTTGAAGGGCATGATTTTTTAGAGTACAAGTTAATTTCTAAGTCAAATATTATATATCTTTGCGAAGGAATCAATGAAGTAATACTTGAAAATTAGGCCGCAAAGGTCTGCACAAGTGGCTTTGCAGGCAGTACCTAAGTTGTATTTGCAAGTACGGAATTAATATATCCAAAAATTAGAGCAGGGTCGCGCCTAAAAGCTAATTTTTGTATATTTAACTTTCCACAAAAATTTATTTGCGTAGCAAATCGATTTTTGACGAGCAAACCAGAAAGTCTTATTTCTTTAGTATGTAAAAAATTACATCAAGTATGATATCAATTTTGTCTAAAATATACTCTTAATATATTTATGTATATTAGTGAAAATAGATCAATTTCTTGTAGGTTGCCACGTTTTTTAAATCTTTTTAAGAGGTCGTATGTTTGATAGCATTAAAGATTATATTCCAAGTATACATAAAGAGGGATATATATTTATCATACTCTTCTTGCTAGGAACAGTTATATTATTTGCAATCTCGAGTACATTAGGGTATTGCGGATTGATTCTTACTTTATGGTGTGTATTTTTCTTTAGAGATCCCGAACGTATAACGTTTGAAGATCCTGATATTGTAGTCAGTCCAGCTGATGGTGTTGTGCAAAAGATAACTCAATCTATTCCTCCAAAAGAATTAGACATGGGAGATCATATGATGACAAGAATTAGCATTTTTCTGAATGTTTTTGATGTACATGTAAATCGCGTACCAATCGCAGGAAGAGTAAAGGAGTTGCATTATAATCCTGGAAAGTTTTTCAACGCATCGCTAGACAAAGCAAGCGAATATAATGAGCGTCAATCAATACTTATAGAAACTAAAGATGGGAATGAAATCGCTATAGTGCAGATAGCAGGGCTAATTGCTCGTAGAATAGTATGTGACTTGAAAAAGGATGATGCTGTAGATACTGGTCAAAGATTTGGAATCATTAGGTTTGGTAGTAGAGTTGATATTTATCTTCCGATTGATGTTCAACTGCAAGTGTTAGAAAAACAAAGAATGACTGGCGGCGAGACTATTATAGCAGACTTCAAAAATAGATTAGCTAAAAAGTAGAAAATGACTAATAATACTCGTCATATTTCAAAATGCCATAGCAAGCACTATAAAGTATGTATGGCAAGCAGTATTTAGAATAAGTTTTTATTCATTTGAAATCGGCAATATAACTCTATTTTAGTGGAGAGGCTGACTTAAAATTTATCAAAAGTACAAAGTATAACATGACTTTTTTATGCTGCTTTAGCCATATCTTTAGCTCATAAATTCCAAATTGTTTAACACGTTGCCGATTTTGCTTTTAATATATAATCTCTCCACCTTCTTTGGCCATATACTTCCACACTCTCTCAAGCTTTATATGTGAGAAATGGTATTTGGGATTAGTGGATGAGATTTCTTAATCTCATTGCAGCTTCCTGTTTTTTAGCAAAAAATAATTGATGATTAGGAATGAATATATCGCTAGAGTTAAATTTACTTTTTTGATCATCTAAAGAAGTGTCATTATCTGCTTGTATAGGAGATTTCTTAGGATCAATTAGATAATTTAGTATGTGAGTAAGCAATTTATGATTTTTTTGCACAATCTCTAAATGTGTTTTGCCTTTAGTCAAGTGAGAAAACTTTGTTATTAAATCTGGCATATCTATAAATCTTTTATAAATCTGTCGCAATTCAGGAAACATGTATAGTAAGTCTATTTTCTGTTCTTGAATAGGCAATTCTTCTGCAATTGAACAGCTCCATAATATATGATCAAAGATGCAAATACAGGCCTGTATGAAGTTGACCCAAAAATACTTTTGATTATCTATAGTTAACTCTTGATAGAAGTACATTAATTTATTTGCGGCGACTTCCGAGGAGGCAACTTGAGCAGCCAATGCTAAGCACTTATATAGCGATACAGTGAGTTTTGCCAAGATATTTTCTGCGCATAATGTAAATTCCTCATCAAGTGGTGAGATTGTGTACAGAATGACTAGTTCATGCATTACTGTCATAATATCAGATACTCCAGAGCGTATATTCTGAATGAACAATAGCTCGTCTGAGAGGCCGGTATATGAACGAATACGAGCATTTTGCGGGTTGAAAATTGTATAGTGTAATATAGTATCTCTAGGTGGAAAATCTGTGTCTTTTGCAAATTTCATCAGTACATCAGGTAGCCCTGGTAAAATATTACATGGTTGTATGTCTAGTCTTATTAAAGAGCCTAGCAAGATACCAATATCACGTATGGCTGCTATTTTTTCATAATAATTAAAATCTCTGATAGCAGCTCTCTCTGCTAGAGTTTTTAGTATTCTAATGAGTTCACTTGAGTTTTTTTGTGCATTAGAATCGTGTATTAGAGAAACAAGCTCATCAAAGTAAAGTGGATCGAGAGATGATACATATTTAGAGTAAGTTAATGCCGTCTCCATACAAATAACCTATAGCTATGCAGTTGACTAAATCTTTATGAAAGCATTGGTATTATGACTTTTTATCAAACTAATCTTTTTTTATAATTTAATTTTTCACCTTAAGTTTTCAAGTGTTGTCTTTTTTGAAGATTTAAGCGCGCATGGCCACTGTACTTCTAGTATAGCTAAACTCAAATCTCATCTTAAATTTTCTAGAAAATAAACAGCAAATATATGTTGTTATTTGTGGTAGTTGATATTACTTCGTCAATTTTTTCGCAAATATATAATATTTGACTCGAAAATTCACTTGCGCTCTAGAAAATCATGCCATTCAAATTCATGCGCGTGCACTTACTTAATGCAGCGCCTAGGACATAATTTGCTTGCTTAGATATCAAAACAAGCAAGGATTCTATGATTCTTGTGAAAACAGGCGGTAATCGAGGCTAATTCCGAGATTATGCAGAATTTTGCAATTCTCATTCGTATTTTTAGCGAAAATTGGCAAAGATCACGCTTTTAAGCATTATCTTGCTGATAAGCTTCGCTGTACTCGATTCTATACAACCATAATTTGATTATAGCATCTTATTATAATACTACATAATTATTTATTGTTAAATTGCGCATTGTCACCTAAATTTTAAATTTGGCGTCGCGATATATAATAAATTTATTGATTTATTCGATAAAAAGTCATTTATGCTGCTTTGATAATATAAGAGCAATTTTTATGATCATAATATAATATAATTTCCAATAGCATTTCCTATAAAACTAAAAAATTTTGAAGTTAAGCTGTTATATATGGCGCTGGCATTCTAAAAAATCATGCTCTTAAAATCCTCGCGCGAGCACTGACCTTGAGCGCGGCATCTAGGAAATTAGTATTATTCTTCTACGCCAGCTTCTATCAAGAACTGTTGCAGAGTAATTATTTTATCTCTAAGTCCAGCCGCGAGCTCAAAATCAAGGTCTTTAGCTGCAGCAAGCATCTGAGATCTAATGCGCTCTATACTTCTCTCTATTTCTCTTACACTAAGTTTTTTAAAGTCTAAAGAATCATCTTTGTAAATTTTTGCGCCATTTTCAGTTGCTCCAAGAATCTCAAGCGCTTCATTGATAGCGTCACTTACTTTTTTCTTGACAGAAACTGGTGTTATACCATGCACTTCATTATATGTTTCTTGTATTTTTCTCCTCCTTTCAGTTTCGCTCAAAGCTTTCTCCAAAGAGTTTGTAATGCGATCTGCATAGAGTATTACTCTTCCTTTAGCATTTCGTGCAGCTCTTCCGATAGTTTGTATGAGCGATGTCTCTGAGCGTAAAAAGCCCTCTTTATCTGCATCAAGTATGGCAACTAGTGAACATTCAGGGATATCCAAGCCTTCTCTTAATAAATTTACTCCAACTAATACATCTACAATGCCAATACGTAACTTATTTATAATTTCTACTCTTTCAAGAGTCTGTATTTCAGAGTGAAGATATATAGCCTTTACACCTATATTTGCTAGATAGTCTGCAAGATCTTCTGCCATTTTTTTTGTAAGCGTAGTGACCATAACACGCTCGTTATTTTCAGCAGCAATTCTACATTCATTTAATAAATCATCAACCTGCGTCTCAATCGGTCTGATTATACATACAGGGTCTAAAAGTCCTGTTGGTCTTATTACCTGCTCTATACATTTGTCTCCAGCTAATTCAAGTTCTATTTTTCCTGGAGTTGCTGAGACAAAAATAGTTTGAGGGCGCATTGTATCCCATTCTTCAAATTTCAGAGGTCTATTATCTTTTGCAGATGGTAACCTGAAACCATATTCAACTAAATTTGCTTTACGCACTTTATCGCCATTAAACATTGCGGCGACTTGTGGAAGAGTCACATGACTTTCATCCACAAACAATAATGCATTTTTAGGTAAATATTCAAAAAGAGTTGGAGGTGGCTCTCCTGGCTCTTTACCAGACAAATACCTTGAATAATGCTCTATTCCCTTGCAACTACCAGTTTCTAGCATCATCTCCAAGTCAAATTTCACTCTTTGTTCAATACGAAACGCTTCAGCCATCCTATTTTGATTTTCAAAATATTTTACTCTTTGCTGCATCTCATGCTTGATAAGGCGAGTTGCCTGTTGAAGGGTTGGTCTCGGTGTTACATAGTGGCTATTGGCAAATATAGTTATCTCAGATAAAGTGTTTGTACGTTTATTATTAATTGGATCAAATTCATTAATTTTCTCTATTTCATTGCCAAAAAATGTAACTTTCCAAGCCCTATCTTGATAGTGCGATGGGAAAATGTCTATATTTTCTCCTCTAACCCTAAATGTGCCGCGTTCAAAGCTGGTATCATTTCTCTTATAGTGCAGCTCCACTAACTTTTCTATCAATGCTTCTCTAGAAAGCTTCATACCAGCTTCAAGCTTTTGAGTCATTTTTAGATAGAGCTCTGGCGCACCAAGTCCATATATGCAGGAAACAGAAGCAACTACTATGACATCTTGTCTTTCAAGTAATGCTCTGGTCGCAGAGTGCCTAAGTAAATCTAACCTATCATTTATACTTGCATCCTTCTCTATATATAGATCTCTCTTTGGAATATATGCCTCAGGTTGATAATAGTCGTAATATGAAACAAAATATTCTACTGCATTATTAGGAAAAAAACCTTTCATCTCAGAATATAACTGTGCCGCCAATGTTTTATTATGAGCCATAATGATGGTAGGCCTATTTGTTTTCGCTATCACATTTGCCATAGTAAATGTTTTGCCAGAACCAGTGATTCCAAGTAATACCTGATCTTTTGCTTCTTGGTCTATATTTTTTACCAAATAGTCTATGGCTTTTTGTTGATCGCCTGCTGGTAAAAATTCTGTATGTAGATGAAATGTGTTTTTTTGCATGTGAAGTTTTTGCTACTTATCGCTTTTTAATATGCTATATTGATGAAATGTTGAGCCGTTTTTATGGCAAATCTTTGCAAAGAAGTTTGGCATTGCTTTGTATATACTAGTCATACTTTTCAAAATTGGCGTTGTCAAAATACTCCTTATGTTATTTTATGTGTGTACACATATGCCAGCATTCTTCCTGGCTCTTTTTGAAGTTTAATTTAGTATGTACATAATAAACACCAACTCTTCATTTGCATGCCGGTATATGTACTACAAGCTTTCTACTTCTGTTGCCACATAGTTTATGGAGGTGGGTCGCTTACTGGTTTTTGTTACGCATTATTATTACTTTAAAAACATTCTATGATCTCATTTAACAGCAAAATTGTGAATATAGGTGCATTGCTGCTCATAATTTACTTGTACTGTCAATACAACAAGGAAAGAAAAAAAGTGGATAATGATTTATTTTCTTCTTTTCAATTTATGCAACACGGTTCAAGTAGTGCAATGCACTACTTCTCTATACCAAGTGGTAAAAAATACAAAGATTTCAGTCTATACGAAAAATTCATGTATAACTTATATAAGGATAACATTCCAGATGATATCCGAAAAAAAATAGAAGAATAATCGGTCGTTTCAATCTATAATCGCTTATGCGATATCAATAGAGGAAAGTAAATATATTCGTCGTACTTTTCAAAATTGGCATCTTTAAAATGCTTCTTATGTAGACGCTGCCGGCAAAGCCACTTGCGCAGGACTCCTTTGGCCTGATTTTCTCATGCACTCTAAAAAATTATGCCATTAAAATCCTCACGCGCAACTTATGAAGGCAGCGCTACTTGCGCACCCTGCATTCTTCTGAGTCACCTGCGTCATCACTCTAAGACTTGAGGATTTATATCGGTTTCAAGTTATTATGATGCACCGAAAGTCCAGCAGAAAAAAATGGCAAAATTGCCAAAAACCTTATGGACGTTGTTAAGTAGTATTTGCTAGGTACAGGACAAATTACATACCAGAAAATTAGCGTATGTGTGCTTTCAAGCTAACTTTCGTATATTTAACTTTCCGAAAAATTAATGTGCGTAGCAAATCGACGAAATAGCAACTCTTTTTATTTATCGGAGATATATTATTTATATATGTCTTGCAGCTAATCATGCTAAGAAGAGCGTAATTTTACGATTAGCATTACAATGCCACAATATACACAAGATAAGGCTGAGCCTAACATTACACCAATTTTGGCGCTAGACAAATACATCTGATTTTCAAAAGATAGTATTCCAATGAACAGGCTCATTGTAAAGCCTATGCCACACATTATAGATACAACATAGTAATGCAGCATTGAAACCTTCTGCTGTAGCTTCACTACTCCACACTTCACCAAGAGAAATATAGTGCCAAAAATACCAATCTGTTTTCCAAAAAATAATCCAAATATTATACCAAGAGTAATTGAGTTAAATATACTATTGAATGAAAGGTCTGACAATAAAATGCCGCTATTTGCAAATGCAAACATAGGTAAAATAATATAAGAAACAAACGGTGTGAGTGCATGTTCTAAAGATCTAAGTGGTGAATAATTTTCATCAATATAAAGCGGGATGGAAAATCCAAGGATGACACCAGCGATTGTTGCATGTATGCCAGACATATAGCAGCAGTACCACATAATGAGTCCAACAAGCAAGTAAACTGGAATATACGCTACTTTATAGCGATTTAAAAGCAATAGAACCAGCACGCAAACTGCTACACAAGCTAGATAATACCAGACTATCGTCTCTGTATAAAAGAAAGCAATCATCACTATTGCAATCAGATCATCTATTATTGCAAGGGCTGTCAGAAAAATCTTGAGCTGAGCTGGAAGAGATTTTCCAAAGAGTAGCAGTACACCAAGCGCAAAAGCTATATCAGTAGCGGCGGGGATAGCCCAACCCCTTACTTTCACGTGGTCATTATAGTTAAAGGTCAAATATATTAAAATAGGAACCAGCACGCCCCCAATAGCAGCAACGACAGGAAGTAACCTTTGCTCAGGATTTGCAAGATGACCGGCAATTAACTCTCGTTTTATCTCAGTACCAACAACTAAAAAGAATATTGCCATTAAGAAGTCATTTATCCAATACTCTAATGATAATTTAAAAGCATGGTTGCCAAAAGAAAGAGTAAAGTGTTCGTGCAAAATCGCATTATAAATGTCAAAATAATGAGAATTCGCAATTAGAAGTGCAAATATAGCCGAGCCAAATAATAATACACCTTTTTCGACTGCTCTATGTAGAATGAGTCCAAAATTTGCCAATCTAGCTACTACCATATGCTCAAGTGTGATATGAATTATTAGATATTAATTAAATAGCTGACCTATCACATTTCTTATCACAATCTTCGGTATTCAAAACCAAGTCAGCAAAAGTAAAAGTCAAATATTAAGATGGTGGGTCTGGGAGGAGTTGAACCTCCGACCTCACGCTTATCAGGCGTGCGCTCTAACCACCTGAGCTACAAACCCATCTAAAATTTATCTCCAATTGACGCTCTAACATCTTCTACTATACGCCAAGATTCTTCTTAGCAACTTTCTAATAAAAAATCAACTATATATACTTCATGACATCATTCTATTTATCTTACTGTAACAGATTAATGAATTATTTCTCTAAAGTTTGAAGTGATAAGTAAAAAGTACTTAAAGATATTTTAATGCAATTATACACTCTCATACTTTGCAAAATTGGCGTCGTCAGGTTCCTATAGCGTTATGTATTGATTATACAAATTCTCCTTTGACTCTTCCCACCTCTTTTTGCAGTCTAACTTCATATGTGCAAAAGTTAAATACCAACTCTTCATTTCTTATAGGCAGACAAAACTAGTCATACTTCAAAAATCATCACGCAAGCACCTTTATTAACAGTATAATGTGCGAAAATTGAGTCAGGAGCAACATTTCTAAAGTTTTTGAAATATAAAATTCAACGCTTTTTGCAAGTGGATATGTTGTAAGCAACTACTAAAGTTGTAAAATGGCATATGTCAAGGCAGTATAAAAATATCATGTAAGGTAGAATTGAAAAATCTAGCCTACTGAACAAAAAATCTTATTTCTCAAGTTTAGCTTATGATACATTAGCTCTCTATTGCTAGCTTAATATAAAAAATCTATAATATGTATTATCTTTTTACTATAGTGATAGATGAGTAGATTCAGGATATATGAAGGCATTCAAAGGAAATGATTCCATAAGAATAGATCTATATTACTCATGGTAGGATTTAAATTGACAAAGTGGACTCTTAAATTTAAAATCTTCTCCGTCATTCCTTGGTAGAAGGGAGGATTTTAAGTGCAATTATCAATCAGTTTTATCTTGAGGTGCTGTGTCTAAGCGTCATAATAGAAAGTTCGGAATTAGCCGTAGGCTAGGGGCAAGTCTCTGGGGTTCTGTAAAAGACCCTGTAAACAACAATAAAAATTATCCGCCAGGTGTTCACGGCTCCATGGGATATAGAAAGCTCAGCGATTACGGAGAGCAGCTTAAAGCGAAGCAAAAGCTCAGGAAGTATTATGGAGATATTACTGAGAGCCAGTTCCGTGGCATATATGCAGAAGCGGTTAGAAGAAAGGGAGATACTGGGCAGAATTTAGTAGGTCTCCTTGAGTCTAGGCTTGATGCATTTATTTATAGAATGGGAGTTGTTCCTACTATATTTGCTGCGCGCCAGTTTGTGAACCATAAGCATGTCATGGTAAACGGAAAAGTGGTGAACATAGCCAGCTACAGACTTAAAGTAGGAGATGTTGTTGAAGTTAGAGAATGCTCAAAAAATCTTCTAATAATTCAATCTGCTTTGCAAAGCGTTGGATCTGTTCCTGATTATATAGAGTTTGATCAAAGTAAACTATCTGGAAGATATGTAAGGATACCTGTGCTTGAGGAAATTCCATATGCATTGCAGATGGAGCCACATCTTGTCATTGAATTTTACTCAAGATAATAGCTGATTTTACTTGCACGCCAAGAGTATGTAAATACTGCATATATATTGATGTATTATGTATACATGTGCATCACATTCTGCCTAGCTTTTTTGAAATCTCACTTCGTATATACTTAATAAATGCTAAATCGTCATCTATCATGGGTAGATATTTAAGTAGCATGGACCTTACTAAGTCGCCTGCGTCATAACTTTCGAAGCGGAGGATTGATATTAGCTGCAAGCGATTATGGCGCCCCGAGAATCCAGCAGAAAAAGTGGTAAAATTGCCAAAAATCTTAAGGATTTTATGGTATATTTGCGAAGAAATTAATGAAGTAATACTTGAAAATCAGGCCAAAAAGTTTTGCGCAAGAGGCTTTGTCGGCAGTACCTAAGTAGTATTTGCTAGGTACAGGACAAATGAGATCTCAGGAAGTGAGCGCAGAGCTGCTGTCAAGCTCATTTTTGTACATTTAACTTTGCACAAAAATTGATTTGCTTACGCAAATCAATTTTTGACGGATGGGCTACATAATGAGCAATCTTTAATGCGCTAATTTTGCAATATAGCGAGTATATATAATGAATTCCATACTAAACACCGTCACTTTTCTCTGCATTGGAAGCTTTTTAGTCAGTGATAACTTATAATGTAGCATCCAATATCCAATCAAAACAACAAATATGACATCTAACCAAGTAGTAACTAGATTTGCTCCATCTCCTACGGGTTTCCTTCATGTCGGGGGAGCACGTACTGCACTTTTTAACTGGCTTTTTAGCAAGTCTGTTGGTGGTAGATTTTTGCTTCGTATTGAGGATACTGATAAAGAAAGATCTACAAAGCAGGCTATTGATGCGATTTTGAGTGGAATGGAATGGCTTGGTCTATTTTGGGATGGAGAGTATGTAATGCAGTCTACCCGCATAGAGCGTCACAGAGAAGTGGTTGAGATGATGCTTAGTATGGGGAAAGCTTACCGTTGCTATATGAGTCCACAAGAAATAGAAGATGCAAAAATACGTAATCCATCCATTAGGTTTCGTAGTGTATGGCGAGATAAAGATAGTAATGTTTCTAGTGGTAAATATACCATAAGACTAAAAGCACCGCTAAATGGCTCAACTGAAATGGAAGATGCTGTGCACGGAAGAGTTTCTGTGCCTAACGACAGCTTAGATGATGTGGTTCTACTTAGGTCAGATGGGACTCCAACATACATGCTTGCTGTAGTTGTTGATGACTATGATTCTGGCGTAAATCATATTATTCGTGGAGATGATCATTTTACAAACACGTTTCGTCAGCTCCAGATATATGATACACTAGGCTGGCAAAGACCATCTTACGCACATATACCGCTAATACACGGTAGCGATGGTACTAAACTCTCAAAGCGGCATGGAGCTCTTGGAATAGATGTATACAGAGAAATGGGTTATCTACCAGAAGCTATGTGCAATTATTTGTTAAGGCTTGGTTGGAGCAAAGGAAATATAGAATTAATTACCAAAGAAGATGTGTCAGAAATCTTTCAGCTCTCTGACATTACTCAGTCTCCAGCTAGGTTTGATTTAGAAAAATTAAATTACGTTAATGCACATTATATCAAGCATAAAGATGATTTTGAGCTTCTAGGTTTACTCAAAGAAAGGTTGGAAAAAATCGGTATGTTACTTGAAAACAGTTCTGTAAGTGATAAGATTTTATCCGGAATGCAACTAATCAAGACAAGAGCAAATACCTTGAAGCAATTAACAGACCTTGCATGTTTATATATTGAGAAAAAAAGTCCTACTGATCCAAGATCGCAAGAGTTGATCGATGCATATAGGGGATCTGAGCTTATACAGAAGCTTATTGCTGAATACACAGAGTGTAAACAGTGGGATGCTGGGAATTTGAAGTCAATTGGTGTGAATGTTGCGGTGATTTTATCCATAAAACCAGCACTAGTTATGCAAGTTTTGAGAGCATTTATTATTGCCACTTTTGAGTCGCCAGGAATTTATGAATTTATGGAAGTTCTCGGAAAAGAGGAGGTATTGCGTAGAATTAATGAGTTAAAGTGATGCCTCAGATTATAGATAACACAATTGCATTAATATCAAAATTGCCTGGGCTTGGCCCGAGGTCTGCTAGAAGATTATTCATTTACCTACTACAAAACCCAGAAAAGATGATGCGTCTTTCAGAACTCTTTGCTAGTTCCTCTCAAGACATTAAAAGATGCGTAGAATGTAATAATTTTGATGATGTTTCGCCTTGTGGAATTTGCAGTGATATGGAGAGAGATGCTGAAGTGCTATGTGTTGTAGAGAGTATATCGGAACTTTGGGCGATAGAACGCAGCAAGCTGTATAACGGTCATTATCATGTACTTGGCGGTAATTTATCAATAATTGATAATCGTACTCCAGAAACTCTCAACATGTTTGCAATTAAAAATAAAGTTGTGGAGAAAGAGATCAAAGAAGTCATACTCGCCACAAACTCAACACTAGAGGGGCAAACAACTGCTCATTACATAGCAGAAATGCTAACTGGGCTCAATATAAAAATCACAAAACTGGCTCATGGAATTCCAATAGGCGCAGAATTAGAATATATGGATGATGGTACGCTAAATGTTGCATTTCAACTTAGGCAAAATTTTTAATTTCACAAAGTCGCCTGCGGCAACTATAAAGGATATAGAATTTATCTTGATTGCAAGCAATTATGGTGCGCATAAATCCAGCAGGAAAAGTGGTAAAATTGCCGAAAATCTTATGGATTTTGTTAAGTAATAATTTTTGCGTAGAAGTTAAATGCACAAAAATTAGCTTTTAGATCTGCCCTGCGCTAATTTTTGGATATATTAATTGGCTCTATGCTAAATGCTACTTTCACAAAATCCGTAAGTTTTTTGCGCTTATTCTAACATTTTCTTACGGACTTAAAACACTATTTTCCAACTCTAAACACTATTTGATACAGCTTCTGAGACTTTTAGTGTGCGTATAAATTATCTGGTAAAGCATCGTGGTATAGAGCGGTAAACAAGAGGTGTCTTAGAATATAAATGTTTTACAGCCTCTTCTATTACTTTGCTGTTCACTGTAATATTCAGAGTTGCTAATACTTTAGGTGTTGCTGCCCATATATATGCACTAAGCCCCTCTATTATACTTTGCACTTGATCAATGTCTGCAGATGCGCCGACAACTTCGTGTGGCATGTCACATCCTTGTTCATTAAAAACTGTGTCTATAATACAGTTTTGATACTTTACATGTGGTTGATTAGAGATAAAGATAATGCTTTGTATTTCATCGTGCAGCTTTAGCCATGAAACTAACTCCAGCGCTGTTGTTTGGGTAGTAGGTCTAGGTAGATCTTGTCTTGGTGTGTCTATAACATGAAGTGTTAAACCTTTGTCATGCAAATCAGATTGATTATATAAATCCTGCATTAAGTGTGTCTCTGTTACTTCGCGCCAACTACTGAGTGCGAATTTATCAGCTATTTCTGCTAATTCTTCCTCAGTGCCATCAACACTTGTATTTACATAGCGTTCTCCTGTAAGTAATATTACAGAACTAGCCTTCAAGCCAGACTCCAGAAGCGAGTTGGCATATTCAATTCTACTTAACATAGTTGGGCCAGTTGCTCCTAGAATGCACAGAGCCTCAGCTTTTTTCATGACTGGGACGATAGCATTAATAAAACCTAGAATTTTGAGATTTTGAATATTATGCGTTTTATTTTCTGTCATCCATTCAGCAGATTGCATCTCCCAGCGTTCTTTTGTTCCTACTCTCATTGATAGATTACTTTGAGTTCCTTTAACCATTGTTAGAATATCTAAAGCTAGCTGATCTTTGGTACTTCTCGGTGGAAATGCAGCAAGCAATGATTGGTCACTTGGAATTATCGATGATTGTTGTAGAAGATCTTGCATTGCACTTTTTTGTTCAGTGCTGTCAAATCCGTAGTAAGATAATGCATCATTTAGTGAGTATCGCATCTCTCGGTCACTGTAATACATAATAATCACCAATAAAATCACAATAATTGATAGCAGTATACAAATCTTTTTATAGCGACGCTTAACGATATTTAATATATTTAACAAAAACACAAGTTGCACACCTAATAAGATTATAAATTTGTTTGCATTTATTCAACTATAAATTGCGCCGTGTTAAACATTGGAGCATGCTTACCTAAGATCGTCATACTGTTCAAAATTAATGCTTTTAGAATGTGCCTTATGTATTTTACACTTGTGTACCATTCTTCTTAGCTCTTTTTGAAGTCTAATTTCGTATCTAGTCTGTCCGTCAAAAATCAATTTGCTGCGCGAATAAATTTTTGCCGAAAGTTCAATGTACAAAATTAGCTTGTAGGTGTGGCCCTATGCTAATTTTTGGATATATTCATTGGTCCCATGCCGCGCGCAAACACTATTTTCACAAAATCCGTAAGGTTTTTGCATTTATTATGACATTTCCTTACGGATTTAAAGCGCTATTTTGACGCTCGGGGCACTATTTCATGCGCACTTTTGAGACTTTTGGCGCGCGTACTATATAATATTTTACTCAGAAAATTAAATACTAACTATTACTGGAAGTATAAATGCAAATAGTGATTTTTAAAACAAAATCAGAGATGTCAATTACAGCGCAAAATCAAATATTGAGGGTTTATCCCATTGATTGTGTAAATTTTTTAGAGCCATTAAAATCTCCCATCAAATTTGATTATAAAATGAGCCATAGCTTCATTCCAGTTAGAGATAGGCATGGTCCATTTTTTGGTAATATAATCAATCGTTAGGTATAAAACCTTGAATACCGAATCATCATTTGGGAAAACACGCTTATTTCTTGTAACTTTTCTCAACTGACTATTCAGCGATTCTATAGCATTTGTAGTGTAAATTATCTTACGGATACTCTCTGGATATTGCAGAAATATTACAAGATTCTCCCAATTATTATACCAGGATTTTGCTATATGTGGATATCGTTTACTCCATTTCTTATCAAAAGATTCTAGGGCAAGATGCGCTTCATCTTCAGTAGCAGAGCTATAAATAAGCTTTAAATCTGATGCCAATAATTTTCTGTCTTTATATGATACATACTTCAGGCTATTTCTAATTTGATGTACTATACAAAGCTGATGCTCAGTTTTGGGATAACTTGCGCATATAGCTTCAGACATACCAGTCAGGTTATCACTACAGGCAATTAATATATCTTTTAATCCTCGATTCTTCAATTCAGTAAAATTACTAAGCCAGAATTTAGATCCTTCATTCTCACTTATCCATAATCCTAAAATATCTTTCCGGCCCTGTAAATCTATACCCAGCGCAACATATACTGATTTATTAATTATCTGTTTATCTTGCCTTACCTTAACTATTAAACAATCAAAATATACTATAGGATATAATGGTTCAAGAGGTCTACTCTGCCAAATTCTAACCTCATCAATTACATCATCTGTAACCCTACTAATTAAACTCTCACTAACTTCTGCTCCATATAATTCTTGTAATTGGATCTTGATATCAGACAAACTCATCCCCTTGGCATACAGAGATATTATCTTTTGATCTAAACCATCTATTCTTGTTTGATTCTTGGAGACAATTACAGGTGCAAATTTACCTTCTCTATCTCGCGGAATATTTAACTCGATACTGCCATTCTCAGTAATCAAATTCTTATTATAATGACCATTCCTGCAATTCTCAGTTTCAGACCTATCATATTTGTTATAACCTAAGTGTTCAGACATTTCTGCCTGCAAGGCTCTCTCCAAAATACTCTTCGTTAATTCCTTAATCAATCCATCCTGCTTCAGTACTGTCTTTAAATCCGCTCCTCCTTCTATCAGTAAATCTATCGCTTCATTTATTTTCTTATTCTTTTCTGTCTTCATTCTAATTACCTATATTCTTTATTAATTCCAAATATAGGCTCTACTATAATTTACACAATCTTTGATAAAGACTCAATATTGAATCTGAAGTGCATTACATCGCCGTCTCGTATAATATATTCTCTTCCTTCAAGGCGCATTTTCCCTGCTTCTTTTGCCCCAATTTCGCCACTATGTTTTATGTAGTCATCATAAGATATTGTTTCTGCGCATATAAAGCCTCTAGTAAAATCTGTGTGGATTACTCCAGCTGCGTCTGGCGCTGTGGTATTTTCTTTGACATTCCACGCGTGCGCTTCTTTAGGTCCTATTGTAAAGAAAGTGATTAAATCGAGTGCTTTGTAACTGCTCTTTATTAATTTGCTCAAAGCACTCTCTGTAAGTCCAATACTACTAAGGAATTCTTCCTTTTCAGCTTGATTCTGAAGAAGAGCTATCTCAGCTTCAATTTGAGCTGATATAAGGATAATTTCTGCACCTAGCGGACCAATCTTATCTGATACGCTTTGTGTATAGATATTACCACTATTGACATCTTTCTCTGGGACGTTACATGCATATAAAATTGGCTTGGAAGTAAGTAATTGTAGGATATTGACATCATTTTTTGATATTCCTTCTTTTTTCAATATCTCTCTTGCTGGTTTTCCATCATTGAGTAGCTTAATAATCTCTTCTATTAACTGAAGTTGAGTTGCTGCACCTTTATCTTGCTTTGCTTTTTTTTCTAGGTTAAGTCGCCTTTTTTGAAGACTTTCTAAGTCTGCCAGCATTAGCTCTGTTTCTATTATTTCAGCATCTCTTAGAGGGTCTACGTTTCCCGCGACATGGATAATGTCATCGTTATCGAAGCATCGTAAAACATATATTATGGCGTCGACTTCTCTAATATGCCCTAAGAACTGATTTCCAAGTCCCTCTCCTTTACTTGCACCTTTAACAAGACCTGCGATATCAACAAAATCTATTTGAGTATGTATGATTTCCTTAGAGCCAGCAATTTCCGCTAGTGCCATTAGCCTATCATCTGGGACAGCAACTCGTCCGATATTTGGTTCAATAGTGCAAAAAGGGTAATTTGCAGCTTCTGCTGCCATAGTGCTGGTCAGTGCGTTGAAAAGAGTTGATTTTCCAACATTGGGAAGGCCAACAATGCCACATTTTAAACTCATATCTAATTGCTATATATATATTTAATAAAAACGTGCTATTTCTTATTCATTCATATAGTTTTCGTAGTTAAGTGAACAAGTCACTTAACTGTGACTTTAGTAGGAATTCTATATGATATATTAATTGGTGAATAAAACCGCATTTGTAGTAATGTATGTGATGCTTTTCAAAATTTGCGTCTTCAAAACGCGTTTTATGTGTTTTGTATACAGCTCTGTTAATCAAGTCATTGTATAGGATTTTAGCTTAAGTATTACATTATTACTTCGTTAATTTTTTTCAAATATGTAAAAGTATTCGATATAGAAAGTAAACTTGTACTCTAAAAAAATCATACTCAAAACCCCTTGCGCAAAACACTTATATCAGTAGTGTTACACATGCAACTAAATTCTTCCTAACTCTTTTTGAATTCTAATACCAACTCCCACAAATAATAGAACACTTTAACTTCGCCTTTTTAGGAAATTTAAGCGCATTCCTTTTCGCTGTACTTTTAGTGCCGCTAAATTCAAATCTCATCTTAAATTTTCTAAAAATACGCAGCAAATATATGCTATTATTTATGAGATTTTGTATAATTTCGTATGTACACAAGCTAAATACCAGCTCTGCATTTACCTACGGTATATATGCATAGCAAATTCTATTACTATTTATTCCTTTCCTTTGAAAACTAAAGGTTTATATGCTGTAGCATAGGTATAACAGATGTTACAGCACGCATTTTACTAAATTTTTATAGGCGATTTACAGCAAATCTAATCAAAGCTTGCTCCTCTTGCTATGAAATCATAACTGCGCATGGTTTCTATTCCAAGGACTTCACTTGTGGCTTTTAATACTGATACAACACGTCCAATATCTCGGATTGTTGTCATTGCAATTCCATCGTCTGTCAACTTTTTTTTATGTATGTTGACGCAGTATTGGCATCCATTTAGGATAGATGCTGCCAAGCAATATATCTCAAAATCGCTTTTTGTAACTTCTATATTGAATATGCTATCCATGTAAAGTTCTAATGGCATATTGATTAGCTCTGGATCACATGTGTAATGAGCAAATCTATAATACGTGTTGTTCATAGACATCATCACTGCTGCGATTTTGCAGGCTTTTGCATCTACTTCTTCAAGATGAAGCTTTGCTTCAGCGCGGATTGCATTTAGCAACTGCTCGTTTCCTAGCAAGTAGCCAACAGTTAGTGCAACACCATAAAGTTGCGGATTTGCTAAAGATGTATTTCCGTTCACAAAGATTGAAAGAAGATTTTGCTTTATGTTCAACGCATACTCTGGTAGTTTCTTTGCTACGCTAGATACAGACATAATTAATATTCCCTAAAAAGTGTATTGATCTCTTGTATTTAAGTAATTTTATCAAAAAGACGCTAAAAATTTTTATATGCATGTAAAGGCATGTGGTGTAGTTCAGAATATGTATCACCTAATTTTAATATAAAAAATCAAAAGTGGACATAATTTTGAATTGCACATAGCTCAACCTGGCTAAATAAAGCATTGCAAAAATTAACTAACTACAACCTTCTTGAGTCAAAAGTGCTTAGTTTGCATGCGATATCCTTTAATTACACGGCATATAGGTTAATACTAATAGTAGTCTGACATCTTTTATAGTTCTTTAATTGGTTATGCAACATTATTTTTGCACTTGGCAAAATATATTATAAGCGTCTTTGCTCATAAAGATTTTTCTAAAAATTCTTGTAAAGCAAAAATTGCAAAAATAAAGAGAAAAATGTATATTGCTATTTGTAAGCCTAATTTGCAACATGTAATCTTAATAATAAATCCAGCAAGTGCAGTCATGCAGAAACTTAGTAAAATAAAACAACTTCTTACTTCTGACATTTCTCCTCCTGTCATCTCAGCTCAAGAGGTACATGGCGAACTTGTTGTTCTTGTGGATACAGAAGATTTGCTTACATTAATGCAATTTTTAAGGGATGACAAGAACTGCAGATTCTCAGCGCTTATGGATATATGCGCCGTAGATTACCCAAGTCGTACTGAGAGATTTGAAGTAGTGTACCACATGTTAAGTGTTGAGCATAATCTTAGAGTAAGAGTGAAATTGTGTGCCGGCATAGAAGACATAGTTCCTAGTTTAACTGATTTATTTGGGTCAGCTGGATGGTATGAAAGAGAGGTTTGGGATTTGTATGGAGTTTATTTCAAAGGCAACACAGACTTGAGAAGAATATTGACAGATTACGGCTTTGTAGGGCATCCTATGCGGAAAGATTTTCCCTTAACTGGATACACTGAAGTTAGATATGATCTTATCCAGGAAAAGGTGGTCTATGAGCCTGTTAAACTAAGTCAAGAATTTAGGAACTTTGATTTCTCAAGTCCTTGGTATGGACCAAATTATATATTACCTGGAGATGAAAAAGCATCAAAATAGCATAGTACGTTTACAAATATTTCTATCAAATTTTTTTGATAGGATGTCAAAAAGACGCTTGCTGATACCTAAAATTTACGATAATTTCATAAATTCTTCTAAAATAGCGCGCCTGATGCGCCTAGATAAGCCTGTGGCTTGTGTGTTGCTTATCCTTCCAGTTTTGTGGGTGATTGCCTTCAATCTGAAAGATGTATTTAAACTTATATACTTCTTCTTGCTGTTTTCAGTCGGTGCTCTTGTTATGAGGAGTGCTGGTTGTATCATCAATGATATAGCAGATCGCAAATTTGATCATAGTGTAGAAAGAACAAAAAATAGACCACTTACATCTGGGGAAGTCAGTTTAGGTATGTCTTTATGCGTTCTTGCAATACTTCTTTTGTTAGGTATGATCATATTGATGCAATTGCCGGATGCTGCTATTTATATCGGTTTTGCTGCAGTGCTGCCAATTATCGTATATCCATTTATGAAGCGCTTCACACACTTTGCACAGTTTTTTCTTGGATTTACTTTTAATATTGGTGTAGTAATTGCTTGGATTGCTGCAACAGGATATTTTTCAATTCATGGCTTGTTGTTATATGTAGCATCTGCAATGTGGACTGCTGGATATGATACGATTTATGCACATCAGGACAGGACTGATGATGTTTTGCTGGGGCTCAAGTCAACTGCTATAAAATTTGGAGATAATACACCGCTATTTGTTTGGCGTATATATCAGGTGGCAATTACTGCTATATGTATCGTTGGTCTTGCGCTACATATGAATATTATTTTTTATGCTTTTATGGGTATTGCTGCTTACCATTTATATTGGCAAACTGAAACTTTAGATATTCATGATGCTAAGAGTTGTGGTATTAAGTTCAAATCAAATATTGAATTTGGTGTGATAGTTTTACTTGGAATTTTGCTCGGTCACATATAAGTATATTTCAAATGAGAATTATACAATACTGAGTTGTGAGATAATAGATTTCTTCTTTAAACTCAAGCTTCAAGTGATGCAAGTGCAAGAAGCACAACTTGCATCACATGAAGGCTCAATGATACGACAAAGCAATTTGCTGCCAGAACAAACGTTTTTTAGAAGAAGTCTAATGAGGCGCTTGGCCGGTAGTTAGATGTGCTGTGTGAGGACTAGTTTATATAAATTATCTAGGCACTGCGGGTAGAGCCTTAGTTTGTCCGTCAAAAATCGATTTGCTGCGCAAATAAATTTTTGTGGAAAGTTAAATGTACAAAAATTAGCTTTTAGCCCTGGCTCTGCCATAATTTTTGGATATATTAATTTGTCCTGTACCTAGCAAACACTACCTAACAAAATCCATAAGGTTTTTGGCAATTTTGCTACTTTTTCTGCTGGGCTTTCGGTGCGCCATAATTACTTGCAGGCCAAGATAAATACTGCGCTCCTTAGAGTTATGACGCAAGCGACTATCTATAGTGTTTTTCGCATATTATAAGATCATTGTATTTTTACGCAAATTAGGAGGTTAATAACTTGAATAAGATCAATAAAAGTGTATTGAAGGACGTTATGCAAAATACTACTAATTTCTATGAATGGCGCACGTTTCGTGCTGTTTTAATGTGTATAACTCTTTCTTTTACTTTAATCAGCGCTGGTTGTGCACTTTTTATTCCAGTTGCTGCTGTTACGGCTGGTGCTGTCATGATGGATCAGAGATCTATAGGAGCTGTTGTTGATGATAATGTGATATTTACAAAGATTAAGGGAGAGTTTGGTAGGTTTGCTGTAAAGGATGTATTCACTAAAGTAGCCGTTAATGTTAAAGAAGGACGTGTTATGCTTACAGGCGCAGTAAAAGAGGAGTACTACAAGCATGAAGCAGTCAGAATTGTTTGGGGCGTTATGGGTGTCAAAGAAGTCATAGATGAAATTATTGTCTCAAGTGAGGTAATTAATAGTGCAAATGATACTTGGATCGCTAATCAGGTTAGAAGTAAGTTTTTATTCAGAAAAAATATGGATTCTGTAAACTATACAACTGCTGTAAATAATTCTGTTGTGTTCCTCTTTGGAATAGCTCAAGATCAGGCAGAATTAGATTTAGCAATAGAAATTGCTAGTTCTGTGAAAGGTGTTAGAAAGGTAATTAATCATGTTTTGTTATCTAATGATCAAAGACGAAGAGTTCCTTAAATATATCGGTTAAGCACTTGTAAATAGCACTAGCACGTTTGTTTTATAAGATGAACGTTATGAATTTTTTTGTATGTTTAGTGCCTGCTGCGTATTTTGGCAAAATTAGAATACTTCGTAAGTATATCCGCTAAAAATTGCTTTGCTACGCAAATAAATTTTTGCAGAAAATTAAATGTACAAAAATTAGCCTAAAGCCAAAGGTCCCAGCACTAATTTTCAGATATTATTTGTCCTGTACCTAGCAAATACTATTTAACAAAATACATAAGATTTTGGATAAATTTGCCATTTTCTACTGGACTTTTGGTGCACCATAATTGCTTGCATGTCAATATCAATCCTCTAGTTTCTTGTAAGTTATGACGCAAAAACTCATAAATTCTAAGGAGGTAAGAGCATTATTTTAGTATTATATGTTCCAATCCTTATTCGAGATTCTCCTTTGATATTTCAAATGTAGCTTATTCATCTAAGATAATATACAAAGACGTAATAATTCCATCGTTCTTTCGGGCGCATATGAGGATTTTTAGGTATTTTGTGATTTGCAAACTCTATTTATCATGTCTATAATCATTCTAGAAGGTGTTGCACAGTTTGTGTTTTTAACTTGTTTTAGATCTTTGGAGAGCAGGTGGGGCGTATAATACAATCTTTTGTAGATAGAAAGAGAGCAAGCATAATGTTATTAATTATGGTTGCTCTATGTGGTTACGTCGCTTTCTTAAAAATTCCAAAAGAAAGCAATCCAGACGTAAAAGTTCCGATGATTTATGTGCTTATAACCTATGAAGGAATTTCTCCTGAAGATGGGCAGAGGCTACTTTTAAAACCAATGGAGAATGCGCTTAGAAACATCTCTGGGATTAAAGAGATGACGGCATATGCAATGGAAGGTTCTGCATCAATAATAGTCGAGTTTGAAGCTGGTAAGGATGTAGATCAAGCTTTGACCGATGTTAGAAATGAAGTTAATGATCATGAGCATGAACTGCCCACTGATGCAGACAGGCCAATAGTTAAAGAAGTTGACCTTAGTCTTGAGCCAGTTCTTAATGTTATTTTGCTCGGAGATATCCCTGATAGAACTTTGCTTCAAGCTGCAAGAGATTTAAAGGATGCAATAGAGAATGTGCAGGGGGTTTTGGATGTCAATATAAGAGGTGACAGAGAAGAAGCTCTAGAAATAATAGTTGAGCCAAAAGTACTAGAAAATTACGGACTTCCACTACAGCTATTGGGCAATGCAGTAGACAGTAATAACCAGCTGGTACCAGCTGGTACCATACAAAATCAAAACGGCTCTTTCCCATTAAAAATCCCGAGTCTTGTGAAGGATTTTCATGAATTAATGGAGTTTCCAGTCTTCGCCAAGGGAGACATGGTATTGAAACTAAAGGATATAGCAGAAGTCAGAAATACATATAAGGATATTAAAAACACAGCTAGAGTAAATGGAAAATCTGCACTGGTTTTGGAGATCTCAAAACGTACAGGATACAATATAATATTGACTGTTGAAGCTGTAAAAGCTGAAATTGATAACATGAGAGATTCCCTGCCAAACAACTTAGAAATTGTTTATTCGCAGGATAAATCAGATGATATTAAAGATATATTGTCAGATCTTGAAAATACTATTCTTATAGCTTCAATCCTTGTTGTGATTGTCATCATGAAAGCCGTTGGTACAAGGGCTTCTTTTTTGATAGCATTTTCTATTCCATCTTCGTTTTTATCTGGAATCTTGATACTGCAACTAATGGGTTATACGCTAAACATAGTTGTGTTATTTAGCTTAATACTGACCGTTGGAATGATCGTAGATGATGCAATAGTAGTAAGTGAGTATGCTGATCGCAAAATAATTGAGGGGGCCCCTCTACAAGAGGCATTTACTACTGCTGCAACACGTATGTTTTGGCCGATTTTTACATCTACACTGGTAAAAATCATAGTGTTTTCTCCTCTTCTATTTTGGCCTGGAGTTCTCGGACAATTTATGCAGTATTTGCCAATTACTGCTATTTTCATATTAGGTAATTCTCTGCTTTTTGCGCTTTTCTTCCAACCATCCCTTGGTCCATTATTTGGAAAGAGTGAGTCTATACATGAAGATGAAATAGCGGCAATGAAGGCTTCAGAGGAAGGAGATATGGAGAATTTAGGAACATTCTCCAAGTTATATATGAAGTGTCTATTATACGTCTTAGATCATGCCAAAATTTTTGTATATGCAGTAATCGCAGGGATAATTGGAGTATATATATTCTTCTTCAAATTTGGCACTGGGATAGAGTTTTTCCCTAAGATAGAGCCAAGTTCAGCTGTTATTACTATAGGTTCCCCAGGAAATATTTCGATTACACAAGCAGATGAGATCATGAAACGGATCGAAGAGAAAGTTGTAGATATGTCGCTTGGAGTGAAGATATTTTATGTCAAAGCTGGAAATGTTAATGACAATAACCAATTTCCAGAAGATACGATAGGTGTCATAGAGATGGAGTTTGATGATTGGAAACGTAGACCAAAAGCCGAAGTAATTATAGAAGAGATTAAAAAAAGATTAGATACTGTAGGAGGCGTTTCATATCAGGTGCTTGAAGAGCGCGTAGGACCTCCATCACAGAAGCCTATCGAGATAGATTTTTCTGCGCCAGATTATGATAAATTGCTTTTGTTCGTAGATAAGTTTCGCAGTGCTATGGACGAGATTGGAGGGATGGAAGATATAGAAGATTCAAGGCCTGTTCCAGCAATAGAGTGGCACTTGTTAATTGATAGAGAGAAAGCCGCAAAATACTCTGTAGATGTTGGTTCAATTGGGTCTATGCTTAGACTTTTGACAGATGGTGTGAAAATCTCTTCATATAGGCCAGATGATACGGATGATGAGGTTGATATCATGGTCAGATTGCCAAAGGAGAAACGTTTTATTACTACAATTGAAAGTCTAAAAATTGTTAATACAAATGGCGTTGCTATTCCATTAAACACTTTTGTAAAAAGAATTCCAGATAGACAGGTGAGTCAGATCAAGAGAGTAGATAAAAAAAACGTTATAACTGTCAAAGCAAATGTTGAAAAAGGGGTTTTAGCTGATACAAAAGTAAAGGAATTGGGGGCTTGGTTTAAGCAAAATGCACAGGACGGAGTAAAAGTTAAATTCAAGGGTGATAATCAAGATCAGCAAGAAACTGGGACATTTTTAATTAATGCTTTCGTACTTGCGCTCTTTGCTATGTTTATAGTGATGTTGATACAGTTCAACAGTTTTTATCAAACTCTCATAGTAATGAGTGCAGTTTTTCTCTCAACAGTTGGGGTTTTGTTAGGATTGCTTATTGCATGGCAGCCTTTCGGAGTAGTTATGTGTGGCATAGGGATAATAGCGCTCTCTGGCATAGTATTGAACAATAATATTATATTTGTTGATACATATCAGCACTTAAGAAGAGATGGTTTTGATGTAAAGAAAGCTGTTATCACAACTGGAGTTCAAAGGTTGCGGCCAATTTGTCTTACAGCAAGTACTGCGATCCTTGGTCTTGTGCCAATGGTGCTTGGGATAACTATTAACTTTTTTGAAAGAGAAATTACATATGATGCACCTGCCAGCCAATGGTGGAGACAGCTTTCTACAGCAATAGCAGGTGGCCTTGCTTTTGCAACAGTATTGACATTATTTTTTACTCCTTGCCTGCTATTACTTTTAAAGAAATATGATAGCATAGGTAAGAAGTCTGAATCCTGATATGGAGCCTTGTGGTTTGATCAAGGATGGCAAGAGATATGATATGGCTAAAGCGCCATAAAATAGCCATGGCAAACAAGCATTTAGAATAAGTCCATCTGCCAGAAATATGCATTATAGCTTTTGAAATGCCTTGGCACAACTGTGTATTGTGTGGTTTATTTGTATTAGTCGACATTTTATCTTACATTTAGTAAATTAAATTAGTTATTAAATGGAGATAATCAATGAACTTAAATCAAAAAATCATCAAACCGAAACTAGGTTTACTTGAATTGGCAAAAAGCCTTGGTAGTATATCATCTGCATGTAAGGCAATGGGTTATAGTAGAGATAGCTATTACAGATTTAAAGAACTATATGAAACAGGAGGAGAAGAAGCGCTATACGAGATAAGTCGCAAGAAGCCAATAATCGCTAATAGAGTAGATCCTGCAGTAGAAAAAGCAGTAGTTGATATGGCGATAGAGTACCCAGCATATGGACAACTTAGAGTATCAAATGAGCTGCAGAAGAGTGGTATACTTGTTTCTCCTGGAGGAGTAAGATCGATTTGGTTACGTAATGATTTGAATAATATCAATAAAAGATTGAAAGCCTTAGAAGCTAAGATGGCCCAAGATGGTATTATATTGACCGAAGCACAGCTGCAAGTACTAGAGAAACGCCGTAATGAAAAAGAAGCACATGGAGAAATTGAGACACAACATCCAGGTTATTTAGGTTGCCAAGATACATATTATGTAGGCAATTTCAAAGGGATAGGAAAGGTTTATGCTCAGGTGTTTATTGATAGCTACAGTAGATTTGCTGATGCTAAACTGTATACTGACAAAACTGCAATTACTGCTGCTGATATGCTAAATGATCGAGTGTTACCATGGTATGAGAGTCAAGGGATACCGATGCTTCGTATTCTGACAGATCGTGGAGGAGAATATAAGGGAAATATAGAACATCATGCTTTTGAGTTATTTCTCAGTATAGAAGGTAAGAGCATACCACAACTAAAGCATATTCACCTCAAACTAATGGTATGTGTGAACGTTTTAATAAAACTATGAAACAAGAATTCTTTGATACCGCTATGCGTAAAAAGATTTATACATCATTGGATGACTTGCAATTAGATCTTGATATTTGGTTAGAATATTTCAACAATGAAAGACCTCATTCTGGTAAATATTGTTATGGAAAAACACCTATGCAAACTTTTCTGGATAGTAAAAAGTTAGCTGTTGAAAAGAATAATGAAATCTTGTATCTCAGTTACATATCTGACAGTCAAAACTTAAATGACAAGCAGATATAAATTTTATAACTGTCTGTAAGATCAAATCTTGACTTCTACAGTTTATTGCTCAGCTGATGGTATCTGTGTCAATTTATTGTGATTTTTTACGGCAGAATGGGAAAAATGTTTGTAAGGCACGCAAAATGCTGCGTTTGAAGCATACGTCCTCTATTGCCACTTTGTGGCATTTGATTTTTATCTATTTAAATTCAGGTGATTAGCCAGATATGGTGCGTCCTATCGCCTTCAGATTCATGCTTATGGCTGATATAAATGGGTTTATTATATCTCATAGTCCGTCCCTTGAATTCTAAAACGAAGTGCAACAATCATGGCCGAATCCTGAGCTAATTTTTGCACATTTAATTTTCTGCAAAAATTTATTTGCGCGGCAAACCTATTTTTGATGGATAGACTAAGAAGAGTGCTTGTGGCATGCTGTATAATCAATATATAACAAGCGACCTCACAAGGTGCTAATTTTAAACAGTATGACTGGTATATTTCTCAAATTTGGTTGCAACCATACACCTGCAGCGCAAATTTATCTAATCAATATTCATATATTAATTATTAATTGAGCAATAACTTGCCGTATGCTTTGCATATTTTCGCTCAAAACACAATATTTTAGCGAAAATAAATAAATACTATTGCATGCTTAGAATATAATTGGTATCATTACACGGCAAAAAGGGTACTTAACAGCATATGCTTAATCTTTCGCTTTGTCTTTGCTCTACATATTATAGATTGCGTTATTGGCATGCTATCTTCAGAGCCCCGCCGCATGTTATGCTCCTCTAAAAATTCCTTTCTTTACTGCCTTTACCAGATAGTACAAAAACAAGAAAGTTAGATCTCATATCTATTTTACAAATTGTGTTGGTATATGGCGCTGCCTTAAGTAAGTACACGCGCGAGTATTTTCATGGCATGATTTTTTATGGTACCAGTTAATTTCTGAATCAAACATTATATACATTTTTGCGAAGAAATTGACGAAGTAATACTTTAGAATCAGGCAAAAAGGTCTGTACAATGACTTTTCCGGCAGCGCCATATTAGTCAAGTAGTTGGTAAAGGTGGCACGCGCTTTGTGTATGCTACTCAAAAATCGCATTCTCTACATATGTTGCAAGTTATCCAACCAACATCAGAGTGCTTTTATGAGTTCGTTCTAAAAACACAAAGCGTCATTTCTAATTTGTTCATAAATTCAACAAATCTTTTTTTAGGGGTCTCATAATACATATGTTCATGATCAACAAGAGTAACAGTACCATTTACGGAATTATATTTATGCTGATTAATACAATGGCTCTTGCAGGGCTTGACATATCAGCAAAGACACTCAGAGGCACTATTGACGCTCCGCTTATAGTTTTCATGTATAAATTCAGCTTGTTTCTGATAATTTTGCCTTGGGTCTGTATGGAAGGGATATTACGCCTCAAGACTAAAAAGGCACATCTGCATATGTTTCGTAGTCTACTCAGTGTAGCTGGGTCATTCTCATTCATACATGGGCTTGGGCTTGTAAATATGTCAGATGCCGCTGCACTAGAAAACATACAGTATGTCCTAGTTGCAATAGTTGGAATGATATTTTTTAAAGAACGTTGTACAAAAATCAAGATAGCTGCAGTAATAGTAGGGTTTGCAGGAGCTGTGATAGTTGTAAAACCCGATATTTTTAACTCACTGTCAAATACTTCATTCAATAAAGATTATTGGTTTATAATACTTGCTATATGTTTTTGGTCTTTAAATACAATTCTTGTGAAGCTTCTTGGAAACACAGAGCACAATAAAACTCAGATGTTCTACCTGCTGCTATTTGCTTCTATATTCTCTTTCCTAGGTGCATTTATAAACTACAAGTCTTTACAAATAATGGGCTTGCCATTGAAAATCATCCCTATTTCCTTCAGACAATTTGGACCGCTAGAAATAGGAATAAAATCATTACTACTACTTGCAACTATGGCTAGCTGTTATTTTATACACGGTGTTGCATATTTTAACGCGCTAAAATCTGAATTATCTATAGTCATTCCGTTTAGATACACAAAATTATTATTCAGCGGAATACTGGGCTATACCATTTTTGCAGAAATTGTGAGTAATCATTTCTCATATGTTGGATACGCTTTAATTATTGCAAGTGGTTTGTTATTATTCAGCACACAAGTGCGCAAAAAAAAGGAAGAAATTCAGACTTCAGTGGATAACAATGATGCAGCAGTGAATATAGGGATTACAAGAAAAAAATTACTTAATATTTTGCAATCATAACATATAGACAATTATCAGAGGTATATTACTAAACCCTGCGTATAGCAAAAATCTTAGTCTAAATCACATCAGTAAGATGCAATCAAACATCTCGATAGCAACATAGACAAAAGTTATGCCACTACCGGCAAAGCCGCTTGCGCAGATTTTTTTGGCCTGATTTTCAAGTATTACTTCGTTCATTTCTGCGCAAATATATATAGTATTTGATTCAGAAATTAACTGCTCCTCTAAAAGATCATATCATTAAAATCTTCGTGCATGCATTTACTTAAAGCAGTGCCATAGCATAATTGCTATGTATTTTATCTTTCAGACAGCAGAAATATTTTGACAAACGCAATATTATAAGATCTATTGTTGCTAACTACTTACTGTATATTAAGTCAAAGGTTATTCAAATATTGCTTTGCTTGTTTGCGCAACAAAGTCTTTATGTTTTGAAAATCAAAATTGACTGAAACATAAAGCGCTGTACTTATAAGACGTATATACCGCAGGTAAAATGAAGAGTTGGTATTTGATTTATGCATACGAAGTTATACTTCAAAAAGAGCTAGGAAGAGCTAATGCGGCATGTGTATAAACCAATACATAACGAGCGGTCTTTCAGGCGCCAATTTTGAAAAGTATGACTAGTATATGAGTTGCAGTATGCACTCATCCACTAATCGTTTTGCAAGTACTAACGCGTAAGACTTTATAACTGGCTCAAATTTTTAGAGATACTAATTCGAGCACTGAGCTAAAACGGATAATTCTTAATTTATTCGACCATAAAGCAAACTAAAACTAAAAGGAATCATATGAGTAAATTTTCGAAAAATGCTAAGACTGCTATTTCTGGAGTGCTCGGCTATCTTTTCTTCTTTGCAATTATTTCACTACCACTTTTTACACAATCTGCTCTAGGCGTTGATACTACTGCAATTTCTCAATCAAATTGCAAAATAGCTATCATAGATACGCGACAATTTATGGAGAAATCTCTAGCTTCTCAGAGCATGAATAAGCAAGTTGAGCAAAAAGCAGACGAATATAAGAAGAACGCAATTAAGATACAAGAAAAACTTCAAAAGAAGTTTCAGGAACTTGAAGCCCAAAAGTCTACCCTTTCAAAAGAAGCTTTAACAAAAAAGAACGAAGCACTTGCTCAAGAAGCTGAGTCTTACCAAAAATCTGTTTATGCAGAGAGAATTAGTCTCGACAAAGCTTTTAATGATGCAATGGTCATTTATGAGAACAAAATTCACGATATAGTCGCAAAGTATGCTGAAGAGAATGGTATAATGCTCGTCATAACAAAAGAAGCAGCTCTCTACAATGTAAATAGCATTGAAATCACAGATGTCATACTAGAACAACTAAACAAAGAAATGACAGACATAAAAGTGAATTTCGAACCTTCTCCTACACATGAAAAGACATCACAGCCTACTAAAAAAGAAGGTGATAAGGCGAAGCAAACAAAGTAGTGTCCGTGATTGCTGAAATGCACCATAGGTGACACATTGCAGACCTCAATTTCTCTTTAAAGTGCGAAATACATTAAACAATTTCGATTGTAGAGAGCATGATGATGCAGTGTGTTGCCACACTTTTTGTGTTTTACAGAAAAATTAGGCGCGGCCTTCATAAATGTATGCACAAGGATTTTAATGGCATGATTTTTTAGAGTACCAGTTAATTTCTGAACCAAATATTATATATGTTTGCGCAGAAATTAATGAAGTAATACAAACTCCACAAATAACAGCATATATTTGCTGCGTATTTTTTAGAAAATTTAAGATGAGATTTGAGTTTAACTGTACTTCTAGCACAGTGACCATGGGCGCGCTTAAATTTTAAAAGAAAGACGAAGCTAAAGTATTCTGTGATTTAGGAAGTCGGTATTATATGGAAAATCATGCCAAAAAGGTCTGCGCAAGTAACTTTGGTGAGCAGTGCCATAGTGAGTATATAAACTCTTTATTCAGAGGTAATATGCAATTACACAATTTAACTCGCTATCTAGTAATTATTTTCTGCTGCTTTTGCTATAACTACACAGAAGCAGAAGCCAAAGAATCTAAATCAATTTTCGACTTCTTATTTGGCAAAAACAAAAAACAAGATGAAGTAGATACTTCACCACAAAACTTACTACCACCTGGGTATGATAATGGAGATACTTACTCAATTTTAACGGATGGCTCATTCAGGAGCTCTGCAAAATTAAGAATTCTTAATATTAACACTGGCAAATCGCAATACCACACAGTTGGCATGAGCGATGTTAAAAAACTCGATAGCTTTTCCATACATGTGCTATCTTGTTGGCAAGAAGAAAAGGTAAAGATACATCCAGAAAGCATGAGTTTAGTTGCACTTTATAAAAATCAAGATATAGATGGAGAAGATGTATATATTGATGATGAACAATCGTCTATACAAGATCTTATTTTTTATGGCTGGATATTCGGAAATCACAAATCTATTGCGCAGCCACGTTACAAAAACTACTACATACAACTTGACAAATGTGAATAAACTTTCTGCAATGATTTGTGATATCAAGTCGCCTGCGCAATAACTCTAAGAAGCTGAGGATTTATGTTGGTTGCAAGTGATTATGAGGCATAGAAAGTCTAGCAGAAAAAATTGCAAAGTTGCTACAAATCTTATGGATATATAATTTGTCCTGCGCCGCGCGCAAACACTACTTTCACAAAATCAGTAAGGTTTTTGCATAACATTTGCTTACGGATTTAAAGCGCTATTTCATGCGCACTTTCGAGACTTTTGGCGCGCGTACTATAAAAAAATCCTCAAACATAAGCACTTTGTTATCAGTTCCTATTATAAAGTTGGTCGCATCTTCATTATATAGGCAATTACATCTGCTACTGCCCTGTAGTGCTCGTAAGGAATTATGTCATCTAGCTCAACTGACTCGAATAAAGCCCGTGCTAAAGCCTTGTTTTCCACTATCGGCACACCATTTTCTTTAGCGACTTCTCTGATCTTTAGCGCTAAGTGATCTTGTCCTTTTGCAACAACCTGCGGAGCCTTCATAGATTCTGGAAGATAAAAAAGTGCTACTGCATAATGTGTTGGATTTGTAATTACAACTGTAGCTTTTGGCACAGCAGCAAGCATTCTTCTCTTCATCCTTTGTATACGAATGCTTTTCATCTTAGCTTTAATCTCTTGATCTCCTTCAGATTGCTTCATTTCATCCTTTACTTCTTGTTTTGTCATACGCATTTTTTGCATGTATGTATGTCTTTGATAAAAGTAATCAAAAAGCGCAAGCAATGCCATTATAATAGAAACTGTAATAAACATCTTAAGAATGATGTTAGAAAGCAGTTTCAATATCCCAGACCAACTATGCAAATAAAGCTCCGTAAAAGACTGTATTTCTGGTATGATCACTATAAATATGGAAAAACCAACCAGCGATATCTTCAAAATATTCTTAATTAGCTCAACAATTGAGCGCATAGAAAATAACTTGCCAAAACCTTTGAGAGGAGAAATTCGACTTAAATCGAACTTTAGAGCTTTAGTAGAAAAAATAAAGCCACCACGCTGTATCCAATATCCTAATATAATTGCTGTTATAACTGATAAAACTGGAATTGCTCCAATTACAGCAAAAATTATTACACTTCTTGCATATAAATTCTTTATGCTAAAAGCATCTATATGCATATCATGTATACTATACGTATATGGAGCTAGCATTTTTGTAGCACTCTTCATAATCAGAGGCATTCCAAAATAAAGAGAGAGAGTAAAAAACGTAAATAACAGAAACGTAATAGTTTCTCTAGAAGTCACTACATCTCCTTCTTCCCTAGCCTTTTCAAGCTTTCTGGAAGTGGGCTCTTCAGTCTTTTGTGATGGATCTTTTTGATCTTCCGACATAAAGTCCTACCAAACTAGAATATCCCAAATAAACCGGCCATTATCTCATGATATTGCTCTAAAAACCACACAACACTACTAGATATCACCATGTAAAATATAATAATAAATACAGCAATCTGCGCAGGTAACATCAGGAAAAACATTTGAAGCTGCGGCATAAGCCTAGACATGATACCCATTGCTATAAACATTACAAGACCTGCAATAACAAATGGCATAGAGAGACGCAGCCCAACAGACCACACATTAGAGACAGTCTTCACAAAAATCTCAGCAAAATCGTTATAATGCGTCGAGAAACTCATAAAGCTTATCACATCATAGCTATTTGCAAGCGTTCTCACAAAATCCAAATGCAAATTTGCAAGCAAAAGCAATACTATTACTATATTATAAAGAAAATTTCCAATTATACTGCTCTGTGTATCTTGAATATTACTAAACATCATAGCTGCAGATAATCCGGATTGCATACTAACCACCATTCCAGTAACGTGCAACGCAGATAACACAAGTTTGCTAATCAGCCCTAAACAGAGACCTACCAAAACCTCATGAGCTATTAATAAAAATAGTCCAATTATAGACGCTGGCATTTTTGGAAATTGAAAAGAGGCCGCATTGTATATAATTATGCTAAGACATATAGAAATAAGTAATTTCCACCTTGATGGAACATTCACCTCACCAACCCCTGGCATTAGCATGCAAGCACTACCTACTCTTGCAAAAACCAAAAAAACTGAAAATACGGTATTTGTCGAGATTGTTGTTACGACCACTGTTTTACTCACCAAACCTATGCTTATATGTTTTCGATAACAACTACATACTAAACTAAAAATTGATCGAGTATACACTACATTTTCATTTCTTTGTAGAATGCCTATGGCACTGTCGGCAAAGTCACTTGCGCAGACCTTTGAATAATTGACAAAATTACTTTCCTTCTTCCTGATTTATATTTGCACAAATGCTTGTCTCCCATTTCAAGCCATTCTGCAGGAGCTTTGCTTTATTAAATATCAGCTCAACGTGAGTTTCTGTTGCATATTCAAAGTTAGGCCCCTCCACTATTGCATCTACAGGACAAGCTTCTTGACACATTCCACAGTAAATACACTTGGTCATATCTATGTCAT
Source organism: Candidatus Lariskella endosymbiont of Epinotia ramella (assembly GCF_964019805.1). NCBI lineage: Bacteria > Pseudomonadati > Pseudomonadota > Alphaproteobacteria > Rickettsiales > Candidatus Midichloriaceae > Candidatus Lariskella > Candidatus Lariskella endosymbiont of Epinotia ramella. Next base: position 109,656 of record NZ_OZ026472.1, read on the forward strand.
ACTTAGTCGTCCTCCTACTAGCATCTAATCTAGCTTCAGCCTCTATTGTAATTGCTTGCGCAGGACAAATAGCTTCACAAAGCTTACACGCTATACATCTTTCTTCCTCTATATCATTTGCATAACGTCTCAGAGCGTGTTCTCCTCTGAACCTCGGACTCATATAGCCCTTCTCGTATGGATAATTTAAAGTGACCTTCTTCCTCACCATATGCTTCAGTACTCTAATCATGCCAACTATAATATCGACCATTAGGTAGGCTCTCAACCAGAATATCAAACTTTTTATAGGAGACGTTTGCATAAAATTAATCGACACATCTGAATTAATATGTAGAATCGCTTGCAATAAACATGCTATCCATATTATATAAATTATATCACAATAAAAGGCGAAAGTTTTTTATGATTTTAGCCTTTTGGATTGTGAAATACTAGTTCTTTGATAGCGCATTACTACATCTGGAAATTTTTATTTGCGTAATTTGCAAGCTTGTTTTATATAAGGAATGCTGTCGACGCTTTGAAGCTTTCTTAGAAATGCGTATGTCTTTAAAGTGAGAACTGCAGTACATGCCGTTATAGCACAGTGGTAGTGCACTTCATTGGTAATGAAGAGGTCGCAGGTTCAATTCCTGCTAACGGCACCGCGAAGATGTAATAAAAGCAATTCTTGCGCTTTATAAACTTAAGCTCGCGCGGCATAAATTTTTGCTTACGCAGCTCTGCTTCGAGCAATCTGATGAGCGCTATGTAACAAGTATTAAAGGTTGACTATGATCTGTTATAATTTAAGTATTGTTCAGTGTCTGTATTTACTCTGAAAAACGCCAATAGCCGCTGCCACTGCGCTTCAATTTTTACGCCATGAGCAACATAAGAGATGATAAAATGCATATCCAAGTAGAAAAAAAATTATTTTTGAAGGCTCTAAATAAAGTACAAGGTGTTGTAGATAAAAAACATGCTCTGCCTATTTTGGCAAACGTTAAAATCACTGCTAAAGATGATAAAATAGAGCTATACACCACCGATACTGAAATGTCTGTTATCAGTACTACTGCTGGAGAAATTATATCACCTGGCGTTGCAACTGCCCCAGCTCAAATGCTTTGTGAAATCATAAAGAAAATGCCAGATGATCTAAAAATTCAGATTAGCAAAGTTGGAACTACAGATAGTTTATTAATTAAAACAGAAGTGAACGAGTTTGTGATACCTTCACTACCTGCAGATACATTTCCGGATTTTGATGCTGGAAACTGCTTGTGGAAATTAAATCTAGATGCAAATTCACTATATATGTTACTTTCCTTTGTAAGGCATGCTATGTCAACAGAGGAAATTAGGTATTATCTAAACGGCATATACCTTCACATAGAAAGTGTGCATAATGAGAAGAGATTATTTGCTGTTGCAACAGATAGTCACAGGATGGCGGTTGTTGACATTGCAATCCAAGATACCGCAGAGGAATTTTCTGGGATAATATTGCCGAAAAAAACTGTAGCTGAGATATTAAATATCTTGTCTGAAGCTGAAGAAGAAGTTGAATTAGAATTTTGTGATAACAAAATTGCTCTAGTAACAAACGGCACAAAGCTGATATCTAAACTAATAGATGGTAAATTTCCCGAGTATAAAAAAGCTATCCCACCACAAAGTACAATTACCGCAACTGTGCCTGCGCAAGATTTAAGTCGCGCTATAGATCTTGTAACTACTATCACGATAGATAAAAAAAAATCAGTAAAACTATTATTTGATAAGCAAAAACTTCAGGTGACTGTAAATACTCAGAACAACTCGCATGCTCTACAAAACATAAGCGGTATTACATATAATGGTGATAGTATGCTTGAGATTGCTTTTAATTCTAGATATATCATGGATATACTATCCCTCTTAAATGGTTTTGACATAGAATTTTCACTGAGCTCTTCAAACCCTGCTGTATCGATCCGCTGTAGTAATTATACAAATGTATTTTTTATCTTAATGCCTATGGAAGTCACTGCATAAGCTTGAGAATAAATGACTATACTCAAGTTCGTTAGTCTGTCCGTCAAAAATTAATTTGCTATATAAATAAATTTTTGCGGAAAGTGAAATGTACAAAAATTAGCTTAAAACCACAGCCCTGTGCTAATTTTCGGATATATAATTTGTCTGATACTTAAAAATACTACTTAACAAAATCCATAAGATTGTTGGCAATTTTACCACTTTTGCTGCGGGATTTTTGGTGTATCATAATTGCTTGCAGGCCAATATATAAACCACTCAGCTTCTTAGAGTTATGACGCATGCGACTAGTTCAAGTATAATGACAAATGTATTTTGTGTTATCCGCTGATTATGCAAAAAGTAACCTGAATGATGCCGCAGTTATTAATTAAGTTGCACTTTAGTTCTATTTTGTGTTATCTTCACTTCTCACTAAAGTTTGTTTTACATGGAGTGTTTTTTCGTGCTTTCATCTCGTATTCTAGCTTGTGGCTCCTTTCTTCCTGAAAAAATTTTATCTAATGACGAGATCACAACTTTTCTTGATACAAGCGACGCTTGGATTTCAGAAAGAACTGGAATAAAAAGCAGACATATTATCTCAAAGCATCATAACACTTCTGATCTTGCTACCTTTGCACTTTCTGATGCACTTAACTCAGCAAAACTAGGCCCAGAAGACCTAGATGGAATAGTTCTTGCAACAACCACACCTGATCTTGTATTTCCATCAACAGCAGTGCAAGTGCAGTCCAAAATACGTATGCCTAGAGGTTTTGCCTTTGATATTCAAGCAGTATGCTCAGGATTTTTGTATGCACTCTCTATTGCACATAACTTCATCATTTCAGGCTCCGCAAAACGAATAGCTGTAATAGGAGCAGAATCCATGTCAAGAATACTGGATTGGAATGATAGATCAACTTGCATACTTTTTGGCGATGGAGCAGGTTGTGTGATACTGGAAAGATCCGATATAATCGAAGGTATTCTTGAAATCCAGCTGTTTTCTGATATGAATACAATAGATTTACTAAAAGTAGATGGAGGAGTCTCGAAAGGTAATTTAGGTGCTAAATTACAGATGTCTGGTCGTGAAGTATTTAGAATTGCAGTGCTCAAAATGTGCGAATCTTTCCTTTCGCTACTTGAAAAATTAAATATACCAATAGAGGCATTGGATTGGTTCATTCCTCACCAAGCAAACTCTAGAATCTTATCTGCAGTTGCTGAAAAATTAGCACTACCAACACATAAAATAGTTTCAACAATTGCAACTCATGGCAACACTTCTGCAGCATCGATTCCACTTGCCTTTGATTCTTATGTAAAATCAGGCAGAATAAAACGTGGACAACTCATTGGGGTGTCAGCAGTTGGCGCAGGAATGACATGGGCAAGCGGCCTTATTAGGTTTTAAAAAATGCTTGTTATAAAAAACCAACATACATAAACCAAATATATGACTAAGCTTGTTGGCGTATTGAATTATAATAATATATCATTTTCAGATGGTGGACGCTTTAGTACTCCACAAGCTGCAGCTGAAGGTGCAGCACAGATGTTGCAAGAAGGCGCCGATATAGTTGATATAGGTATTACCTCAACTTCTTATGGAGCAAAGCTTCTATCACAAGAAGAAGAATGGGAAAAACTAGAAGCGCTGTTAAATTTATGCACAGAATATGAAATTAGTGTAGATACTTTTTATCCAGAAAATGCACTGCGTTCTATAATGCTTGGAGCTTCCATGATAAACGACGTATCAGGAGGAAAAGATCCAAGAATGCTTGAGATCATTGCAAACAATCCAAGTATCAAATATGTATTAATGCAAAGCTTAGTACTTCCCGCAGACAAAAAAGTAAGAGTTAAAGATATTTCAGAGATATATAGCTTTGGAGAACGTAAGATAGAGGAATGTTTAAGATATGGAATACAAAAAGCTCAGATTATTTTTGATCCAGGAATAGGATTTACAACAAATCCTGAACAATCATTAGAACTAATTGCAAACATTAAACACTATAAAAGACTGGGCGTGCCTATATACGTTGGACACTCTAGAAAGTCTTTTCTACAAGAATTAACATATTATCCACCAGAACAAAGAGATATAGAAACAACAGCAGCTTCCGTATACCTTATGCTAGAAAATGTGGACTATTTGCGAGTACATAATGTTCATATGCATAAAAGAGCCTTGTCTGTAATCGAAGCTATTCTTAAATATAAAATCAATTAGTACGCGCGCCAAAAGTCTTGGAAGAGGCATAAAATGATGCCACGAGTGTCAAAATAGCACTCTCAATTCGTAAGAAAATGTTATAATGAACGCAAAAACCTTATGGATTTTATGAAAGTAGCGTTGCAGTACAGGGCCAATGAATATATTTGGCGGATGGACCAATTAATAAAATAATGTGTCCATCAGAAATCGATTAGTATTACACATTCTTTACCTTGCAACGCCAAATTTGAGTTGTAATAAATTTATGTGCATAAAATATCGCAAAATACGACACTATATAGCATATCGCAGCAGAAGCTAGCAAAAATAACATTTCTAATATCTTAGAATTTACAATTTGTAACAATTGCAAAACATATAATGATATTACCATTATCAGTGCTGCTATCATGTTATATATGAGACTAAAAATCGATCTAACGTCTATTTTATAACCACTGTACTTATAACAACCTCTCATAAGCATAGCAGCGTTTATAAACGCAACAATAGATGACGACAGCGCGATCCCAGAATGCTGAAGAGGAATGACAAGCGCTACGCTAAAACAGGCGTTTAAAATAAGACAAATCGCTCCTATTGTCACAGGTGTCTTTACATCCCCTTTGCTGTGAAGATAACTAATAAAAATTTTATTTAAAACATAAGCTGGCAATCCAAGAGCAAAAAACTGTAGCGCAGCAGCAGTTTTAAGAGTGTCTGAATGTGTAAATGCTCCACGATGGAAAAGCAAATCAACTATTTCAAACGCTAAGTATATAATACCAAAGCAAGATGGAATGGCAAAAAACATTGTAAATTTCAACATAGAATTCTGAGTAGCATTCGCAGCTTCGAAATTACTTACTTGAAAACTTTTCGCAAGTGTCGGAAGAAGTGTCAATGATGATGCTGTGCCTATCACAGCAAGAGGGAGTTGCATTATTTTATCTGCAAAATATAAAAATGAAATACCGCCAGGAATAAATGAAGCAATCACCATATCTATCCAAACATTCACTTGCAATATTCCAGCCCCGAACATCCCAGCCGTCATTCTCTTTAACATGGTTTTTATTTTACTATTTATTTTTGGCTTCTTAATTGGAATAATTACATCATTCCTTTTTGCGAAATAAATCATCCAAATTAACTCGATAATGCCAGCAAGCAGCAGTCCATAACACAATGCATGAGCAGTAGTTTTGAATACAGATCTACACAATAAAAATATAATTAGTGTGATGTTGAATAGAATAGATATAGAAGCAAATGGAAAAAATTTGCCTATACTATTTAATACTCCACCATAAAAGGCCACCATTGAGATAAGTAATAGATAAGGAAATGTGATTCTTGCAAGTTCTGTGATGAAATTTAAATACTCAGGATTATCAAATGTCAGTCCTGGAGTTGTGATTTCTACGATAAATCTCATAGATAACAATGCAACCACACAAAAACAAAATAATGACAGAAATAATAAAGACTGTACTCTCGACGCAAAGGCTTTTGCATAGTGGATGCTCCTGCGTTTTATCATACCTGCAAATATTGGAATAAATGCACTGTGAAAGGCTCCTTCTCCAAATAAACTACGAAATAAGTTTGCTAGTCTAAATGCTACCAAAAAAGCATCATTCATAGACCCTGCACCTAGGATACTAGCGATCATAACGTCTCTTAAATACCCAATTATCCTAGATGCAAAAGTGACTATACTAACTATTAACGTTGATCTAACAATATGCACAAAAAAATTTGAATTTGATGTTAAAAGTATGTGAACCGCTGCTATGAATAGCGTATAATCACTGATCTCTGCATTTCACTTTTTTGGAGCTCAAGCTGCCGCTTCCTTCATTTAAAAACTGCATTATAAATTGCAACAATCACCTATTTATCTAGATTACTCTTATAAAATCACCTTTTAGTCTTTCCATCAAAAATCGATTTGCTGTGCAAATAAATTTTTGCAGAAAGTTAAATAGACCTCTTTCGAAACTCTACTTATGACAAGAATTTGTGCGTCGATTTTGTGTTCGCAGCTCCTCATGTATACCAAATATACTCTTGTCTTGCCGTATCTAAATCTTCTACCACTTTTTTGCCAGAAGCTAGTTTCGAAAGAGGTCTAATGTACAAAAATTAGCCTGAAGCCTCTGCAATGCGCTAATTTTGGGATATATTAATTGACCCTATGCTGCAAATGCTACTTTCACAAAATCCATAAGTTTTTTGCGCTTATTATAACATTTCCTTACGGTGCGTACTAAGTATATGCTATATACACCATAATATAAATTCAAAAGTTTTGTGCCACATAATACCAACTCCCGTAAGACACAATTCTATTAAACTATTTAGCAAGAGGATGTTTTGTAAAAACTATTTCTGCCGCTCTATTGCTGGTAATTTTTGTATATATCTGTGTAGATGATATATCAGAGTGACCCATCAGCTCTTGTAAAATCCTAAGATTTGCTCCATTTTCTAACATGTGTGTTGCGAACGAATGTCTTATCTTATGTGGAGACACAAGATGTAGTGGAACCCCTGATTGTATAGCTAAGCTTTTTAATATCTGACCAAACCTCTGCCTGGTAATATGAGATATATTGCCTTTTTTATCAACAGATGGAAAGAGCCAATCTGTTTTTTGCTTACCTTTTATGAATACAGATCTAATTTCTAAATATTTGTCTAGTATATCGACCGCTTCCAGGTTTAGAAGTACTATACGCTCTTTGCCACCCTTTCCTCTAATTAGTATATGTCTTGCAACTTCTTTACTCTTTAAATCCCTTTCAATTACCTGCATTTTAAGCGTTACAAGCTCAGATATCCTCATTCCAGTTGCATATAACATCTCAAGCATAGCAGACGTTCTAATACCTTCATTAGATGTATCTTTACTTGCAGCCTCTATTAATAGAAAAACATTATCTTGAGATAATGCTTTAGGAAGAGAACTAGATATCTTAGGATTTTTTATTGATATGATAGGGTTATGATTACACCTTTTTTCACTAACTAAAAAGTCGAATATCTGTCTTGCTACAGAAAGCTTTCTTGCCAATGTCCTTGTGCTAAGATTTTTCACCTGAAGATATGAAAAATATTCTATAACATCAGACTTAGAAGCATACACAATTGAGATATTGCGGAAATTCATATATGCAACTAACTCCAGAGCATCGTTTTGATAAGCAAGTAGCGTATTATCAGACGCAGCTCTTTCAGCAGCTAACATCTCTATGAACTGTTCTACATATAATGTATCATCACATAACATAAGCTAGTTGAAACCTTCCGCGAAGCACATTACTACATATGGCACTGCTCACTAAATCAGTGTGCAGGTCTTGTTTGTCTCATTTTCCATATTTATAGTCAAGGAAGTTAAAAGTGTTATAGAGTGTTTATAACTCTAAAGATTGATATTTATACGGATTTCAAGCAAATGTAAGCTATAACAAGCAATCATATTTTAGATATCCAAATACTGTTTTGCACCTTTAATACATGTTTAAAAGCGCTTGTGAAAAAGCAAGGCTTTTTTCATATAGTCAGTACACTGGAGAGTGCTTTTGCTATTTTGACTAACAGTTCTGAACTATAAAATCTTTCAACCTTACAACCAGCAGTATAAAGCTTTGGAAGCCTGCGCACTTATGACAACATGCTTCCAAATTTTGGACGCAAAACAACTTCCACAGTACTCAAGTGCAAGTCCATACCTTACAGCAGCATCTACAGCTTAGGCGCTTGTACATGCACGTGAAATTAGTCTCTCACAACCGTGATAGCAACACGATTCTGTGCCCAAGCTTCTTCGTTACTACCTTGAACCACTGGTCTTTCTTTACCATAGCTTACAGTGCTGAGTCTTTGACAATCTACACCAAGCTCTTTTAGATACTTCTTAGCGCTATTTGCACGACGCTCACCAAGTGCAAGATTGTATTCTCTTGTTCCTCTTTCATCTGCATGCCCCTCGATTGTTGCAGTCATACTAGGATTTTCTTTGAAGAAACGTGCTTGTCTTCTTAGTGTATCTTGCTGTACTTGATCTAAGCTAGACTTATCAAATGAAAAGAATACCCTATCTCCAGCTTTTGCATTAAACTCATCTTGTAAAGTTGTTTGCATAGCAGTTCCCGAGCTATCAACATTTGCGCTATCAGATACAGTCTTCTTCCCACCGCAAGCTGTCAATGCTACTAGAGAGCAAGTGGTTAATAAAAATTTTGTAGCAATTTTCATAAAATTAACTCCTGAAGTAATATAAAATAGTTACGCATCACTATAAATTTTACCATTACATTTTTTTTGTATAATGGTCAAACATTTTGAGTTTCTAAGCTGGGAATCATGCAAGCCATTTAACCGAAATCAACAAGCTTTCAGCTTTCATTTTACAACTTATGAAAGTACCACTCAAAATCTTACAACACTGCGTTAGAACAACAACAAAAGCGGTTAAAACTAGTGCGCTTCGATATATACATTAGAGCGCAATACTTACAAGCAAAAGCCATATTTCGCACTAAATAAAGTATGAAAATTCTACATCCATAACATTTTGCCTGCAAAATAGTGTATTTACACTCACTTTAATACATACCGAAACGCACAAAACAAAGAATCATGATATTTTGATATGCTCCAGCTTATTAGGATACAACAAAGACATTAGAAGATCTAACTTATTTTGCTATGACTTACTATAATTAACATTTAGCATTTAGCCATACGTTTTGACATAGTATACTCGCTATATTTCATATTGTTATGTATTCGTATACACCATCCATGGGCTCCCAAGTTTTTCCTCGCTCTTTTCGAAGTCTAGCTTCATATGCAACGCAAAGTTAATACCAACTCTTCATTTACCCTGCGGTATACACTCTCTAGCAACACTCCACACTTATATAACTGGAGTATATCCATTAATGGTGATTACAAATGAAATCAAAACAAGCCAAACAAAAGTGAGCGGAAGAAAAACTTTCCAGCCAAGCCTCATCAACTGATCGTAACGATACCTCGGCAGTGCAGCTCTAACCCATATGAACATAAATAAACAGAAACAAATTTTCAATACTAACCAAAGCGGACCAGGTATGAAACTCAGCCAATCAAAACCGAATGGAGGAAGCCATCCCCCCATAAAAAAGATTGCAGTAATAGCGCTCATTAGTATCATGTTCGCATATTCTCCTAGAAAGAAAAGAGCAAAGGCCATAGAGGAATATTCAACATGATAACCAGCAACAAGTTCTGCTTCCGCCTCTGGCATGTCAAATGGATGTCTATTGGTTTCAGCAAGTACTGAAATGAAAAATATTACAAATACAGGTAATAAAAGCAAATCTAGATAAAATGGCGCATTAGACTTTATTATGACGACTTCTCTAAGATTCAAAGACTGCGTTACAAGTAGAACACAAACTACACAACAACCCATGGCAAGTTCATAAGAAATCATCTGAGCTGCTGATCGCATTGCACCAAGAAAAGCATACTGTGAATTACTTGCCCAACCAGCTATTATAATTCCATATACACCAAGCGAAGATGTCGCCAACAAATAGATTACACCAACGTTAATATCTGCTATTACAAAATCTCCTATTGGAATCACAGCCCACCCTATCATTGCTATGCTAAATGTAATGATTGGAGCAAGTAGGAACAAGATTTTATCTGCATTTCTTGGAATAAGCTGTTCCTTAAACATCAGCTTTAAAGCATCAGCCAATGGCTGCAGAAGACCGAATGGCCCAACTATATTAGGACCAAGCCTTAATTGCATCCACCCTATTATTTTACGCTCCGCATACGTTAAATAAGCAACGCATATAATGAGTGGCACAAGCAAAATAACTATATTCTTTAAATTTGGTATAATCAGCTGATATAAGACTTCCATATCTTTCCAAAAAACATGAGAAAAAGGATAAACTATATGCTGTAGGATACAACTGACATCCTATATTATCAAGTAACAAAAAAGCTTTATTATGCTTTCATATATAAGTCAGTACTCGCTGTTTTTTAGATATTGATTGAGTGGTTTAGTAAACAACTATGCAAACTTTGTAAGGAAGAATAAGGACCGCTCACCAAGTTATTTTGCAGGCTTCTTTGGCTTAATTCTACATATTACTTTATTCATTTCTTTGCAAATATGCGCTTTCTGAGAAATGAAGAATTATTATTTATCAGAGTATATAGTGTATGTCCGTCAAAAATCGATTTGCTTGCGCTAATTTTTGGATATGATACTGTTCACAAAAATCCACAAGGGTTTTGGTAGTGTTGCCATTTTTTCTGCTGGACTTTCAGCGCATCATAACTGCTTACAACAGAAATAAATCCTCTGCTTCTTATAAGTGATGACACAAGGCTGCCATATAAAGACTAGCAAGTCACGCGCGCTAAAAGTCTCGGAAGCAAGTATGAAATGGCGCTTGGAGCGCAAAAATAGCGCTTTAAATCCGTAAGAAAGTGTTATAATAAGCGCAAGAAACTTACGGATTTTGTGAAAGTAGTATTTTTATGCACATAAGTAATAATATATCCAAAAATTAGCGCAAGACCGAATCCTATGCTAATTTTTACACATTTCACTTCTCCACAAAAATTTTAGCGGATGGACTAGCAAGCTTCTAGTACTCGAGACACAACTTTTTATTTACTTTCACAAATAATATCACCGCTAATATACACCTAAAAGCAAGTGCCGGCTCCTTACCTTCAAAACCCCAGCACTAAAATAGAACTACAAGCCCTCTTCCCTAAATAACTTAAGGTGTAACGCTACTTGAGGCCACTTATAACTATGCCAAAACTCTCAGCAAGACGCTCTATAGAACGCAACTTCTTATTTGCTTTCATTACAATCTCATCACTGATATTCATTTCAGCAGCATAACTTCTAACCTTCAACGCTAGATTTAAAGCAGAGCTTTCAAGAAGCTTCATTTTCTCTCTTACATTCTCAGCAATTTCATGAGCAGATTTCTCAGCATTTAATACATATGACCTTGCGCCATCTGCTATACGCTGAGCCGCAGCTTCAATGAATTTGAGATTAGCTTGGAGCCTGCTCATCGCACGACTTTGCGCTTCCTGCTCTTTTGCTTCTATTCTCTCAACAGGTGTCTTGATTAGATCCCAAGCAAGACCAAGTTTTGACATAGCATATATTATCCACTTATGCACATCAAATTGATACCACTTCCATCCATTCCTATAATCCCTTGCAAATGCATGGTGGAAATTATGCCAATTTTCACCGAGCAGCAGGAAAAACATCCACCAAATATCTCCAGCTGTTCCATCAGTATATTTTCTAGCTCCAAGGTAGTGACAAAGTGAGTTGACACAAAATGTCATATGTTGTTGAAATGCTCTACCAAGACCTAAAAAGATGTAAGCAGCAATAGCACCTTGTAAACTAAACGTCAGCAAATAACCAAGCACTAGCGGCACCACAACATTCATGAAAATAGCGAGCTTATAATAATGCTTCAGCTGCCAAAGCAACGGACTAACAGGCTTTCCTAACTTCCTCATTGTCATAGTATCTATATGAAAGTCACTACGTATTAGCATCCAGCCCATATGAGACCATAAGAAACCAAGCCATCTATTTTTATATTTTAATGGAGAATGTGGATCAAGCTCTGTATCAGTATATGCATGATGCCTCTGATGATCAGAAGCCCACATCAAAGCAGGACCTTGAAGCACACCAGCTGTAAAAAGTGCTAAGAACCATTCAACCCATTTGCTTGTTTTAAAAGCTCCATGTGCCCAAAGTCTATGCAGCCCAACACCAACAGATATATTCGTGCAGTAATGCCCCATCAGCAACATAGAAAGTTCAAATATCCCAAACTGACGATTTCTTAAATACACAAATGCCATGGAAGCAAGAATAATTGGATAGACTATTAAAATGAACGCAACAAGCCAATTAATGCGTCCAGCTACGCCAGATCCAGCATACTTCATAAGGATAAACCCCCTTTAGATCAAAATATATTATATATGACCAACTAATCAAAATTAGAGCTGCACAGCTACACCATTTTCAACTGAAAGTAAAGCTGGTATGACACTGCTCACCAAGCTATTTCCGTATCAACTTAAGCACTTTGTTATCAGTATCATATGCTTCCTACACAGTATACAAGCAGCTGCTGAAAATTGCACGCAATCAATCAAGACTACTCTTTTGATATTTATTAGCGGAGCTTATAACACGAGCTAGCAGTTACATAAGGAAGCAGATGCAGCAAAACATGGCTTAAGAACACTAAATTAAGGCAATATAAGACTACACCCATGCAAACACACGACGCAATTATAATAGAACAACAACTGCTTCTCACGCACCTGCAAAACACATGAAACAACAGAACAAAATTTTCAAAGCTTCACTGCATCCTGTCTACCATATTTAGAAGAATGCGTCAAACTACAAAATCGATATGATAAAGCAAGCAAACATATAGCAAGCGAAACTGCAGAGTAGATAATATGCCAAACAACCATAGAAATTCCCAAAAACACTCCTTGTTTCGCATCGCATGTTACAATGCCAACATTCTCAATAATATTCTTTATGTCTAGTAATGAACGTGCGTCGCTAAAATCACTGATGCACTTAGACTTATATGATATCAAGCCACTCTCAACGCAAAAATGAAATATTGCGATTGAAAAACCAGAGAAAATTACAACGGTACAAATTACAACATACCAGGAATATAGAAAATGCCACCTACTGTGCATAAGCATAGCAAAAAGTGTCAGAAACATTAATAGATAATAAGGAATCCTTTGATATATGCACAAATTACACGGCATCATCCCACCGAAAAATTCTATTGTATATGCAACGAGTAGTGCTACAGCACTTATTGTCAGAGCTATAAAATAAAAGTGTCGATAAAGAAGTTCTAGGTAAATAACCTTTTTATTATTCATGATACAACCATATTGTTAAAATCTAAACCTATGATATAAATACTACTATTAGTAATCATATATATATGTAATGATATTGCAAATTTTAGAAGACCACACACATATATAGTATAAAATTATAGAACAATTAAGCTCTCTAAATTTATCTGCAGTCTTACAACTTTTCTATATACAGCAATTGACGACGTTACTTAGCAAATTGTTTGCGCTGCTTTAAAACGAAGGGCGCTTATACGCTTTGCGATAAGATATTTTCAATGGATTCAAGCACTCCCACCATCCTAGAGGAATTCTGTCCCTCTACCATAATACGTATCAATTTCTCAGTCCCAGAAGGACGAACTATGATTCTAACATCTGAACTATCATTTTGAATCTTGCTTAACTTCTCTATAATTTCTTTATCTTCAAGCGGACTGGATCCCAAAAACCCTATATCTTTTCTTATCTGAGGACGTAATTTAAAAATATCACTTATGTCGCTTGCTTTGCAATTTTTTTCAATTAGAAGTGTGAGGATCTGAAGTGCAGCAAGTATTCCATCTCCAGTTGTGCTATGATCGCTAAATACTATGTGACCAGATTGTTCAGCGCCAAAATTGCAACCTGAATTTTTCATCCTCTCTGAAACATGCTTGTCTCCTACTTTACAGCGATACACAGAAATTCCATTCTGAGCAAGAAATTCGTCGAGCGCACTGTTTGACATATGAGTAACAACAATACTGCTTCCATTCAATAGCGCCCTTTCCTTTAGAGATAACGCAATCGCTGCAATCACATGATCGACATGTACAACTTGCCCAAGCTCATCACATATAATCACTCTATCTGCATCACCATCCAATGCTATCCCTATATCTGCTCTAGTCTCTATAACTTTAGCAGATAGCAAAGCCATATGAACAGCTCCACAGCCCTCATTTATATTAAAACCATTTGGCTCACATCCGATAGAGATAACTTCAGCACCAAGCTCCCAAAGTATAGCAGGCGCAAGTCTATAAGCTCCTCCATTTGCACAATCCAAAACTATGCGCATGCCGTTTAAAGTCTTATCTTTTGGAAAAGAATTTTTTACATGTTCAACATACCTGCCAGGCGCATCATCAAGACGTTTAGCTCTGCCTAATTTCTCTGGCAGCGCAAGGTGTTCTTCAAAGTCATTACAAATGATTAGCTGCTGCAGTTTATCCTCACAATGTTCTCCAAGCTTATAGCCATCATTACCAAATAATTTAAGTCCATTATCATAGTAAGGATTGTGTGAAGCTGAAATCATAATGCCAAAGTCTGCTCTTAGTGACTTTATTAACATTGGTACTGCAGGAGTTGGCATCGGACCGACTAAAGTAACATCAACACCTACTGAGATTAGACCTGCTGTTACTGCTGGTTCTATTAAATAACCTGAAAGTCTAGTGTCTTTTGCTATTAATGCACGATTTCTATAACCAGCACGATGTAGGTAAACACCGGCAGCCATACCAAACTTGAGTGCAACCTCAGCTGTCATAGGATACTGATTTACTTTTCCTCGTATACCATCAGTGCCAAATAGTTTTTTTGTCATTTTTAAGATATCAGGATTTATGCTTTCTTATAAAATTTATAAAATTATTGGAATATGAGTGCAGCGCCATTATATCACTCTCAGAAATCTTACCAACTGCAGCGCGAGGTAAACACAGATATTCTGGCATCACAACACTTTTTAGATGCACCAGAATATCATGTAGATGAAGCACTGCTCTAACTGCACCAAATTGGCTAGGACTTGCACTTAAAACTCCACAAATCTTTCCAACGAATGGTTGAATATAACCTTCTTCCTGAAAAATGTTGAACGATAACCAGTCTATCAGATTCTTTAAACAGCCTGGTATCGAGCCATTATATTCAGGACATGCGATCAAGATTGCATCAGCTGAATGCGTCATTTCCAGCAGCTTTAGTATGTCAGCATTTCTCTCCAACTTGCTAAGCGCTATGTCATTAAACATCGGAATGTCAAAATCTGCCAGTCTGAAATTCTCTAATGCATAACCTTCTTTTTTGCGTATATTGTCTAAAGCAAAATCAAGCACATGCTCAGTCAAAGAACCAGATCGTATGCTACCGGCAAAAGCTAAAATCTTCATATATTCTCCCATAAATAACGTATATTCATCCTTCCCTTTGGTAACAAAGTCATACTTTTCAAAACTGGCACTGTCAAAGTACTTCTATGTATTTGGTATACACATGCACCAAAATTCTTCCTAGCTTTTTTGAAGTCTAACTTCGTATACATATAACAGACTTCTTATTAAAACTCGCTTCCAGTTTAGGCAAGCGCAAGAAGCATACGAAAGCGCGAGGAAGCGCAAGTGTACAAGAAATACATAAGCATCCAAAACACGGATGCGGCCAAGCAACTGGCTGCCGAAACAAGCGTCTGAAGAAAGGATCTAATAAATACCAACTCTTCATTTACCTGTGGTATATATCCTTTTGCACGACCATTTTTCCTATACGATTATCAGTTAAATAAAAGTCAAAATCGCTTTAAGGAATATGAACTTTATATTTGCTGGATATTACACAATATCACCAAAAAAGAATCGGATTTCTTGCATAGCATTTTCTTTTGAATCAGAGCCATGTACTGCATTGATTCCTATACTTTCTCCGAAATCCCTCCTAATTGTTCCTGGCTCAGCCTGACTTGGATCTGTAGCGCCCATAACATGCCTATTCTTCTCAACAGCACCAGGCCCTGAGAGAACCTGCACAACAACAGGTCCAGAAGTCATATACTCAACAAGTTCGCCGAAAAATGGCCTTTCTTTATGCACAGCATAAAAATCTTCCGCTTGCTTTTGCGTCATATGCAATTCTTTTGCAGCGACAATTTCCAGCCCAACATCTAAGAATCTTTGATTGATTGCAGATCTTAAATTCTTCCTGATTGCATCAGGTTTAATAATGGATAACGTTTGTTCTATCATTAGATTTAGTAAAATTTTAATTTTAATCAATAACTTTTTGATGTTTCTGCCGCGTTTATAGCATAAATCTCATGCTACTTGCATTAAAAACGCTCTAGGTACTGCCGAACTACTTTTTGCAATTTCGCCTCTGCTTCATCACAAAACCTAATTTTTTAAATAGATCATGCTCTAGATAAAATGATCATAACTCAAAAATCAGCATCATTTCAAACATATTAGTTTTGCATCATGAATAATTTGTCCATACGTTAAATAAAAACGCTTGAAAAACAACACTACTTTACAGACTTAAGTACTAGGCACTGCCTTAAGTAAGTACACGTGCAAAGGATTTTCATGGCACGATTTTTTAGACTACAAGTTAATTTTTGGCAAATATTTATATATATCTATCTACGAAGAAATTAACGAAGTAATACTTGAAAATCAGGCAAAAAATCTGCGCAAGTGACTTTGGTGAGCAGTGCCCAGATGCTGCTTTCTATAGAAAATGAATAAATAAAGCGCACATACCAACCATAAGCCAAAAAACATATGGGATGGAATTATAGCTTAAAACAACGAAATTTTCTACAAGATTATGCTATATAATTTTCAGATGGCCTCTTCCTAACACAAGGCGCGTTATCGTAGAATCCATCTTCACTTGCCGCACAAGGGCTTTTCAGATCGTAAGCTGAAGGATCTGACCTGCATGATGCAAGAGATAACATTGAGACAATAATCAAAAGTTTTATGTAAAAATTGAATTTGTTCATAGTTTACCGCTCACTCCTCACGATCCAAACCAAAAGCAGTATGCAAACTGCGCATGGCTAATTCTTTATGTATATCATCTACCAAAACAGCCACCTTTACTTTCGAGATGGTAGTAGCTAAAATATTTATACCTTTTTCTGATAAGATTTGAAACATTTTTTGTAATATAGAATCTTGCTTGCTTGTATTAGTATTTACTATAGCAATTTTTGCGACCGACGTATTTAATGTGTATTCCATGCCACGAAGCTGCGATTCTGAAGCAAAAACTTGCTGTACTTTGTTTATTTCTGACTTATTGACTATAAACACCAAATAATTCATTGCTCTCAGGCTCTGCGCGCTTAGTTGCAATACTTCCGTATATAAAGAATGATACTCGAAAAGCTTGTATATTTTTTGTGTTAAGGAGTCCACTATGTCACCACATGGCAACATTAGAACCGCTATATCACTTCGGCCAGCTATACCAGTTATGTAATTTTTACTACTAGTATTATAATCACTCACCAGTATTGTTCCCGGCGCATTATCAAAAGTTGATAATACTTGCATTTTAAGGTTCGAGCGCATTGCGATTTCAACAGCTCTTGGATGCAAAACTTTTGCACCCGTCATAGACATCTCAAGCATCTCTGCATAAGCAATCGTTTCTATCTGATTTGCTTTTTCTACAATTTTTGGATCTGATGTGTAAACACCTGATATATCAGTGTATATATAACATCGCTCTGCATTAAGTGCGGCCGCAATGGCAGCTGCTGTTGTATCTGACCCGCCGCGCCCTAATGTTACAATTCTACCTTCATATACCCCTTGAAAGCCACATATTACAGGGATTTCATCGATGCTGAGAGACTGAAGTATTGGAGCCGTATTTATTTCAACTATATTTCCACTGGAAAAATTTCCATCAGTTTTTATTGGAAGTTGCCAGCCAAGATATGACCTTGCTTTTAAGCCAATAGACTGTAGCGCAAGTGCAAGTAGTCCCGCACTAACTTGCTCTCCAGATGAGAGGATAGAGTCATATTCAAAAGATGTATCAGGAGAACTCAAATCTGAAACTTTGCGTATTGTTTCAATTAAAGAATCTGTTACCCCGGACATTGCAGATAAGACAACGACCACTTTTTGTCCACTTTTCAAAGAACGACTAATTATGTTAGCAACACGCTTTATCTTCTCGATATTGCCAACAGACGTTCCTCCAAATTTCTTTACAACTACTTGCACAAACTTTACATCGTGAAAATTGAAAATTTGTTATCCATAAACCCTGCTAATTATTATGAAACAGAGCATTTTACATGCTCATTAAAAATAAATCTAAAGGTAGCATGCAGTGTCAATACGCAATATCACAACGGCGATATCTTTGCAAATCTTAATAATTTTAAAATACATAGGTTGTATTAAATAACAAAAAAGTAAGCAATGAAATTTAGTTATGTATAACGCATTATCTATATGATACCATCCAAAAGTCGACCTATGTTTAGTGCTAATCTTGTACCTAAGCACCGCTTACAGTGCTTAGCTATGCATCTATATAGAACGACCACCACAGTTCTTTTTGAGAATTGATATCTAATGTCTAAAACTAATTATTCATGAAATACAAAGAAGTGGAAAAAATAAGAGACGAATCTTATAAACGTGGCATTTACTTAAGCGTGTTTTTATTTGCTGTCTTTATAGTTACCTCTTTTAGCTATAAAATATTTGCCTCAAACTCTCAATATATAGCTGATTATTTTATTGCTCTTTTAAGTTCTGCAGTTGCAGCATTTATAGTATTTCTTATAGCAATTCTATACTTAATATTGAAGTATCTCTGTCCAAAGTGTCATGGTCGTTGGACTTATAGAGCTGTTAACGAGATAGTAGTGGATATCGTCACAAAGCGTATAAGAATGCCTTATTCTAATAGGGAATTTGTATACAAAATACAAAAATGCATAGTAGAATTTGAATGTTGCAATTGTTTACACATAAACTCTGTGTTAAAAACTTATCGATCTCGTGAAATATAGATTTACACTTCAAGCGAGGTCATAAAGCTTTTCAGTGCATTTGAGATCTGCAAGTGCCAGTGAAATCTACCGCTGATAAATTACTTATTTTTATATGGAGCGTTTTATGCAAGATTTTGATGTCATCGTAATAGGAGCTGGCCCAGGTGGTTACGTTGCTGCAATTAAGGCTGCACAACTTGGCAAGAGCGTTGCTTGTATAGATACATCAAATTTTCTTGGCGGAACTTGTTTAAATCAAGGCTGTATTCCATCAAAAACGCTCTTAAACTCATCGTATAAATATTATGAGACTTTACATAAACTAGAAGAACACGGCATATCCTGCACTTCTGTAGAATTCTCCTTATCTAAGATGATGGAACGTAAGGATACTATAGTATCAACTCTAGGCAAGGGCATAGAAGGTCTTTTCAAGAAGAACAAGGTAGCTTTATTTAAAGGTCGCGGAAGTTTTATATCATCAAATGAAATTAAAATAACACAGAAACAGAATGACATTGAAAGTTCTATAAGAGGCAAAAACATTATAATATCCACAGGCTCTCAGCCAATTTCATTACCAAACATAGCAATAGATGAGAAATTTATATTTTCTTCCACTGGGGCTCTTGCATTACCTTCTGTACCAGGTGAGATGATAATACTTGGTGGCGGAGTAATAGGTCTTGAAATGGGCTCAATTTGGTCAAGACTAGGAGCAAAAGTGACTATTATAGAGTACGCAGAAAAAATAATGGGAAATTCTGATACAGAAATAGCTAAAGAAGCTCAAAAAATACTTGAAAAGCAAGGTATCAATTTCTTACTGAAAACCAAAGCTATTTCAGCAAGTATTAATGATAATGTTGTGTCACTTAACATAGAGATCAATGGCAATATAGAGACAAAAAAAGCTGATGTTATACTGGTTGCTGTAGGAAGAAAAGCCTATGTAGAGGGACTTGCGCTTGAAAATGTAGGAATTGTTTTAGATAAATATGGCAAAATTCCAGTTGATAGCTCTTTCAAGACATCACGCGAGAACATATTTGCCATTGGAGATGTAATATCAGGCTCTATGCTTGCTCATAAAGCTTCAGAAGAGGGCATTGCAGTCGCAGAAATAATTGCAGGACAACATGGGCACGTAAACTACAGCGCCATACCAAGCGTCATTTATACACATCCAGAAATCGCAAGCGTTGGAGCAACAGAAGATCAATTAAAAGCACAAGGAGTTGAATATAATATAGGGAAATTCCCATTTGTGGCAAATAGTAGAGCTCGAACAACTGCTGAAACGGAAGGCTTCGTAAAAATAATAGCGTGTAAAAAAACTGATGAAGTGTTAGGTGCCCATATAATAGGACCGTGTGCTGGTGAGCTGATCACAGAAATTTCTCTTGGAATAGAGTTTAAAGCCGCATCTGAAGATATTGCTAGAACAAGCCATTCTCACCCTGGCTTCAGTGAGGCAGTAAAAGAGGCTGCGCTTGCTGCATTCTCAAAGCCAATACATATATAAATAGTCCATCCTATCTTCCGATGGCCATGTGATTACAAAGTAGCTACGAGATAGAGATATCATGTACCATTACGACGTTTATGAAAAATTTAGGATTGCTAAAAAGCACTATTCTACTAAGGCAGAAACGTCTTTAGTGGAATCATTCAACTCATTAATACGGCACTATTTAGCCAGGTTTCATCGTAAAACCAAACGTTACAGTAAGGCCATAGATATGATCTATAACTCTATCCTAATGCTTTTTAATAAAGACTTGCTGATATCTATCTTTAGTTAGCAATGCCCAAAACTTACGCAGGCAGACATTGACTTAATATGCAAAAATCTAAATAATACACCAAGGAAAATTCTTAATTTCAGAAAGCCTAGAGAAGATATTCTCCAGGCTGTACGATAGATTGGTGCACTTAGTTTTAGAATGCAAGGCGCGTACTATATATTATTTGCGAAGAAATTAACGAAGTAATACTTAAAAATCAGGCCAAAAAGGTCAGCGCAGGTGACTTATGAAGGCAGTACCTAAGCACTTTATTATCAGTGCTATGGATATTTTATAAGTGAAATATGGAGACAAATGCTTAGAGATGATGGTTTACTAAAGGGATTTTTTCAGTATACAAAGTTTATTGCAGGCACAACAACACTTAATGGATTGAATATTCCAATATACCCAGAAATAGCATTTGTTGGACGCTCAAATGTTGGTAAATCTAGCATGATTAATCTTATTACTGGGAACAAGAAAATGGCGCGTGTTTCTAGATCACCTGGCTGCACAAGGCAGATAAACTTTTTTTTGGTGCGAAACACTTTCATACTTGTTGATTTGCCTGGTTATGGATATGCATCAGCTTCTAAGTCAATAATAAAAAACTGGCAACGATTAATGGTTGAATATTGTCTGCTCAGAGCACAGTTAAAGCAAATAATGTTGTTAATAGATTCAAAACTTGGGATTACAAAAAAAGATGCTGAGATAATAGAAACTCTTAGAGAGTGCGGAACAATTACCCAGATTGTGCTGACAAAATGTGACCGCATATCTCAAACAGCAGTAAAAAACACACAGGAGCAAATCCTCAAATCTATAGAAAACGAAGCATTCATAAAGCCAAATGTCTTGCTCTCATCAAGTAAATCTGTGGAAGGTTTTTGCGATATGCGCGGTGAAATACTAAATACTCTCTCTATCAACTTATCAAAATAGTAAGTAATCATCTATGTATGTTTCGCAGGTAAATGAAGAGTTGATATCTCACTTATACGCATCAAAAGTCTCAAAAGCTGTATTAAATGGTGTTTAGAGTTAGAAAATAGTGTGTTAAATCCGTAAGGAAATATTATAATAAGCGCAAAAATTTACGGATTTTGTGAAATCAGTGTTTGTGCGTAGCACATGAGTAATAATATATACAAAAATTAGTGCAGTGCTGAGTCCTGTGATGATTTTTGCACATTTTACTTATCCACAAAAATTTATTTGCGCACACAAATCGATTTTTGACGGACAGACTGCATAACGCTTTTACCAAAGCAGTACGTACAATTTCGTGTCCTATACTGCACCCTTAATTCAAACCATTTGTTTTAAATGCTCCGATTTTTTAGCAAAAAATTAGCTTAAATATATAGAAGCTGGTGTTCTATATTTTAAAGCTTGATGTAACCTTTTGTTGTTATACCAAGGTACAAATTCTTCTATCCTTTTTTCCAAGCTGCCTATATCATCAGGTCTATAATAATAGATCACTTCTTGCTTTAAAGTTCTCCAAAGTCTTTCTACATATATATTATCAAAACACCTGCCAACATGATCCATACTGATGCTTACATTTTTTAGTTGTAATTTTTGTATAAATTCACTGCTGGTATATTGCGAACCTTGATCAGTATTAAATATCTCTGGAACTCTTGTTGCCAATGCCCTTTCTAATAATGCTATGCAAAATCCTGCTTCCAGAGAATATGATAAATCATAGCCTATAATATATCTACTGTGTAAATCAATAATAGCCGTGAAATACATGAACTTGCCATTAATTTTTATATATGTAATATCACTTGCCCATACTTGATTTATCCTATTGATTTCAATTCCTGATAGTAAATAAGGATAAATTTTATGTTCAGGATTCTTTATAGTAGTATTTCTATAGCTCTTAGGATATAAGCCTTCTATCTCCATTTCTTGCATTATTCTCAGTACCTTTTTAGCATTGATGATCTTACCTTGGTTATGCAAATCAGCTGTTATCTTGCGATACCCGTATCTACAATCTGATAATAAATAAATTTCCCTAATGAGATTTGCAATCTCACTTTCATCACTTATCACTGGCTTGTAATACAACTTAGTTCTAGGAATATTCAGCAACTCAGCTTGTCTTCTTATAGAAATATCAGCACAAATTTCTAACATATTTTTTCTCTCTTCATAATTTATTTCTGCAATTTTTTTTTGAGAAAATTATTTTCAATGCTTATCTCGCCAATAATTTTATGCAATTTTTCTATTTCTTGCTCAGAGAGTTTTTGCTTTTTTGTATACTCACTTTCTGGAATAAAAAGCTGATACAAATCCCTGATAGCCTTATCTTTCCAGTCATATAAATTAGTTGCAGGAATTTTGTATTCACTACATATTTCAGCTTTCCCCTTTTGACTTTGTATGGCATCTAGAGCCACTTTTGCCTTAAATTCAGCCGTATAATTTTTCTTTTTACTCATACTACTAACTTAATCCTATTTTTGATTCATTTTACTATCAAAAAATCGGTTGTTTTATTTTTTCTGGTTCGTTTCTTGGGGCCATTATAGATGCCATACAAAGTCAAAAGGGGAAAGCTGAAATATGTAGTGAATACAAAATTCCTGCAACTAATTTATATGACTGGAAAGATAAGGCTATCAGGGATTTGTATCAGCTTTTTATTCCAGAAAGTGAGTATACAAAAAAGCAAAAACTCTCTGAGCAAGAAATAGAAAAATTGCATAAAATTATTGGCGAGATAAGCATTGAAAATAATTTTCTCAAAAAAAAATTGCAGAAATAAATTATGAAGAGAGAAAAAATATGTTAGAAATTTGTGCTGATATTTCTATAAGAAGACAAGCTGAGTTGCTGAATATTCCTAGAACTAAGTTGTATTACAAGCCAGTGATAAGTGATGAAAGTGAGATTGCAAATCTCATTAGGGAAATTTATTTATTATCAGATTGTAGATACGGGTATCGCAAGATAACAGCTGATTTGCATAACCAAGGTAAGATCATCAATGCTAAAAAGGTACTGAGAATAATGCAAGAAATGGAGATAGAAGGCTTATATCCTAAGAGCTATAGAAATACTACTATAAAGAATCCTGAACATAAAATTTATCCTTATTTACTATCAGGAATTGAAATCAATAGGATAAATCAAGTATGGGCAAGTGATATTACATATATAAAAATTAATGGCAAGTTCATGTATTTCACGGCTATTATTGATTTACACAGTAGATATATTATAGGCTATGATTTATCATATTCTCTGGAAGCAGGATTTTGCATAGCATTATTAGAAAGGGCATTGGCAACAAGAGTTCCAGAGATATTTAATACTGATCAAGGTTCGCAATATACCAGCAGTGAATTTATACAAAAATTACAACTAAAAAATGTAAGCATCAGTATGGATCATGTTGGCAGGTGTTTTGATAATATATATGTAGAAAGACTTTGGAGAACTTTAAAGCAAGAAGTGATCTATTATTATAGACCTGATGATATAGGCAGCTTGGAAAAAAGGATAGAAGAATTTGTACCTTGGTATAACAACAAAAGGTTACATCAAGCTTTAAAATATAGAACACCAGCTTCTATATATTTAAGCTAATTTTTTGCTAAAAAATCGGAGCATTTAAAACAAATGGTTTGAATTAAGGGTGCAGTATAATCTAGAGCCACTTTTGCCTTAAATTCAGCCGTATAATTTTTCTTTTTACTCATACTACTAACTTAATCCTATTTTTGATTCATTTTACTATCAAAAAATCGGTTGTTTTATTTTTTCTGGTTCGTTTCTTGGGGCCATTATATCCTACTACATGCGTTCAAATATTTTTTCCAAATCCTTTAGTGCGAATTTTGTATATGTTGGGCGACCATGATTGCATTGTCCACTAAATGCCACTGTTTCCATCTCTCTAAGCACAGCGTTCATCTCATCAATACTCAACTTTCTACCAGCTCTAACGCTGTTATGACAAGCTATAGTAGTCAATATTTTTTCTATCTTTGCATCTACTACTGCAATATCATCAAACTCATCTATATGCTCTGCTAAATCGACCATTAAGCCTTTGAGGTCTACACTCTCTGGTAAAATTGCGGGAACGCGAGTCACAGCAATTTGAGCAGCACCGTTACGATCTATAAAAAAACCAAATCTCTCAAGCTCAGATTTTTTAGCTAGTATTTGATTCACAAGAGCTGGTCTAAGTTCTACAACCTCTGGCACAAGCATTAACTGCATTTCCAAGCAACCATTTTTGATTTGAGCTCGCAATTTTTGTAGCGTTATTCTCTCATGCGCAGCATGCTGATCAACTATGATAATGCCTTCATAATTTTCAGCGATTATATACATGTTATTAATTTGACACTTTGCAAAACCTAGAAATTGCTTTTTGTCTAATGTTTCGTTGCTTGTTGAAATTTTGACGCTGCTTTTCACGGGCGCTGTGCTATCATGTGCGTCTAAAATATCTTGAGATTTAATGTGTACTTCAGGCATTCGCATACTATCTCTAAATGGAATGCTGCCTTGAGATATCTCAAGGTCTTTAGAAGTGACTACTTTGTTACTACTGGGTTGCGGCAGGTTAGTAAAGCGCTTTAGTCTGCTATCTTCACTTAAAATATCGTGCATTTTTCCAGTGTTCGGTATTTGCTTTGCGGCACTTAAGTTGTCTATCTCATTTTCACTCTGTTTTAACTCTTTTTTTGTAAAAATATCACTAGCAGTAAGCTTAATATTATCTTGCAGAATCTCTGAATTTTGAGCTTTTATATAGGATATGGCCTTCTCTTCAATTACAGTCGAAGAACGTGGACCACTTGCAGCTATAGCACTTCTTATCGCTTTTGTGATACAGCTATGCAATAATTTCTCGTTTTTAAAACGCACTTCAGTTTTTGTAGGATGGGCATTCACATCTACTTCAGAGAATGGAAGTTCTATAAAAAGGATAATAGATGGATATCTGCCGCTTGGGATTAGATCTCTATATGCATTTCGAATGATGTATACAACTAATTTATCTTTGATAACTCTATTGTTAACATATATAAATTGTTTATTTGATGTCGCGTGATTATAAGTTGGAATTGAGGTATATCCAAAAACTCTGTGACCACTTTCTGAAAATTCGAAAAATACAGAATTATCTACAAACTCCTTGCCTAGAATTGATAATAATTTACTGCTATCACTTGATATACATCCATCAGTACCGCAGGCTTCTATATATCTTTTTCCATCTATGATGAGTTCAAATGATACGTGATAAAAAGATATAGCAAATCTATTTATCAGATCTACACATGCAGATGTTTCATGATTCTCAGATTTTAAAAATTTTAATCTAGCAGGAGTAAAACAGAATAGATCTCTTACCTCGACTGTGGTTCCGGATTGTCTTGCCGCTGGCTTAACATCAGACTCGCTACTACCTTCTATGTAAATTTCCCAAGCTTCATTTGCATCTTTATGACGGCTGGTAATGCGCATTTTACTGACAGATGCAATTGATGGCAGAGCTTCTCCTCTAAATCCAAGATTTGTTATATTGCTTATGTCTTCTTCATCTAGTTTAGATGTTGCATGACGCTTAATTGCTCTATGTAGATCATCTTTTATAATTCCATATCCATTATCCGAAACTCTAATTAAGTTTCTGCCGCCACTTATAATTTCGACTTTGATTGAGGTGGCGCCAGAATCTAAAGAATTTTCAACTAATTCTTTCACGACTGATATAGGCCGCTCTACTACTTCTCCTGCTGCTATCTGATTAATAGCTTTTTCCGATAAAAACTTTATCTTAGATGATTGCATAATAAAATTCCAAAAAACACATCATAATTCGCAATAAAAGACTCTTTATTTCTAGCAAATTGATATAATACTTTCTTTGGCACGTCATACTTTGTTGTTCCTGCTCCGAGACTTTTTAAATGCCGCATGAAATGCAGAGGAGTAGGGTGGGACACATTATATCTAATTTTATCAAATTGATAGTGTAGAGGTTTTAAACTTAAACAAATTTTTACAATTTCGTCAAATGATTGATAGTTTGAAATATTTGAAGGTACGTTATACTGTTTATAAAAATCTTCTAAATGCTGAAAGCTACCTCGTATCGGCATAGAAAACGCTATGATATTTCCTATTTTTGACAAATTTAAAAGTGTACTTTCGATATCATAAAACCATTGCATTGCAAAGTTTGATATAACCAAATCTACCATATGAAAATGCATCATTTCCGCATCTCCATATACAACTTCAAATTTAACACCAAGGGTTTTGAACTTAGAAGTTGCAACTTTTAGCATTTCTACTGAGATATCATTCAAATAATAAGTAGCGTTTGGCAAAATATCACATAATAATTGAGATGCTGTTCCAGTTCCTGTTCCGATATCAAGTACGGAAGCGCAGTTTTTAAGTATGCAAAAATCTTTTATCTTTTGCACCAGCTCTTGAGCAGCACGATTTTGCACATGTGCTATATTGTCATAGTTATAAGAACCTATATCAAAGTTTTTTGCTACTGTATTTTTGTACGACATTTATAGCTCAAACTATAGATTAATAATGCGATATATCTAAAGCAGTATAAAATACTCGTTTATAACACTCATTTTTACTGTCTTATCTATAAATAAAAATTTTCTAAAATACTCGCGTATCATATATATTTTATAGCACTTTAGCTATAAATAAAATTTCCTGTTTCTGTATGAGAAGTTACATCATTATACACAGGCCCTTTTCACAAGCTCTTTTCTGAATTCAGACATGAGCTGATTAAATTAGTAGACATGAGATGTATTTATTGATATAAACTTCCACTGATCCCTCTTCTGTTGGCTCGTTCTATTTTGTTTTATTGAAGCCTGGCTTTGATTTATTCTGCTATATGGGACCTTAGTTCAGAGGTTAGAACGCACCGCTCATAACGGTGTTGTCGCAGGTTCGAATCCTGCAGGTCCCACCATGTCACCTCTTCGACATTCTTTTCGTCGTTTAATCATGCAGTTCCCGAATTTAATCTCTGAAGCTTAAACGTATATAGTCCATCAGCAAAAAATTATTTGCTGCGCAAATAAACTTTTGCAGAGAAAGTTAAATGTACAAAAATTCGCCTTGAGAACTGTCCTGCACTAATTTTCGGATATATTAATTGGCCTTATGCTGCAATTTACTTTCACAAAATCCGTAAGATTTTTGGGCTTATTATAACATTTTCTTACGAACTTAAAACACCATTTTGACACTCGGGGCGTCATTTTATACTGCTTCTGAGGCTTCTGGCGGAGGTGCTATCTGGCTTAAGCATCTTCAATACTATAATTCTTTGAAATAAGTGCCAAAATACCTGGTAGTGTTGCATTCTCCAAGAATTCTAAGAATGCTCCGCCTGCAGTAGAAACATATGAAAAGCTTTTTAATACACCGGCAGAGTTGATGGCAGCCATAGTATCACCACCACCTGCTATACTAATTACACCACCAAGCATAGTCAAAGATGCAATGTATCTGGCAATGAATTTTGTACTGTTGTCAAAATACGGATTTTCAAATATGCCAAGTGGTCCATTCCATAAAATTTGTTCCATTCCTTCAATGGTATGACTGATTTTTATCAGACTTTGAGGGCCTATATCCATTATTGCTGCGCCTGTCGGTATGTTTGATAAGCAGCATATTTCTATTGTATTATCTGAAGTTTGAACAACAAAATCTGAAGGTAATATGATCTTATCATCATAGGTTGCCAGTATTTTTTGAGCGTGAACTAGCATTTCAGGTTCAAAAAAAGAATCTTTTATGTCAAAACCTGAAGCTTTTAAGAAAGTATTTGCCATGCCGCCTGCTATGAAAACTCTCTCAAACTTAGGAATAATACTGTTTAATACTTTTAGTTTTGTGGAAACTTTTTTACCACCAACTATAAGCATGCTAGGTTTTTGCTCCACATCAATCAAATTTTGTAAGAATGCTAATTCTTTTTTAAAAGCAATTCCTGAGTAAGAGGGTAAAAAGCGACATACACCAACTATTGAAGCATGTTTCCTATGCGAACAGGAAAATGCTTCGTTTACATAGCAATCAGCTAGATCTGCCAGCATCTTAGCAAAATTCAGATCGCAAGCTTCTTCTTCATGGAAAAATCTAAGATTTTCCAGTAATAAAACTTGTCCAAAATCTAGCTCATTTACCGCTTTTTTAGCAATTTCTCCTATACATGAGCTAGCGAACTTAACATCACATTCCAGAACCTCAGATAAATATGGTAATACCTTTGCAAGTGACATGTCAGAAATTGTATCTGGTATTTCAGAATGTTGTTCAGATAGTGATAAATATTGTTTTGGTCTGCCAAAATGGCTGATCAATATAACTTTTGCTTCCTTTTTGATTAAAGAAAGTACAGTTTCTTTGATTTGCAACAATCGACTTAAGTCGCAGGCCAAACCTTCATGCATCGATATGTTTAGATCAACACGTACCAAAACGGTTTTTCTATTGCAGTCCGCATTTTCTATAGAACATATGTATTGTGCCATTTTCTTCATATAACACTAATTCCCAACAGATTTAACTTTATTAAATTTTAAAAATATTCTTTCAGGTGCAAGCCTAAGGTCAAGACATTTCACATCTCCACGTTTTAATATATAATCCTTTAATTTCGAATCGAAAAGAGATGCAGCTTTTTTTATATCATTTTCTGGTAATTTAACCATAAGACCATTTTTTAAAAGAATATTCCATCTACGTTTTCCTATAAATTGTAGAGAAGAAATCTGATCCTTAAATTGTGTTTCATCAATTATCTTTAGCGCCTGAATGAAAGTAGCATTTGCTTCATCACCAACAACAATTATATAATCAGTTGGTAGTGGGATAAACTGTTCTTGCAAGACGTTGCCATCTACGTCTATTAGAAAGAATTTGCCACCATGCCACCAAATTGCTTTTGGGATCCTTTCATTAATTTCAATATCAATTGTGCTAGGTAATATAATACGTACTTTTACACTTTTCACTACGTTGAATTCTTCCAAAGAAGATTTGATATGATATGGCGATATATTCCAGATCTTATTATTTCGACCGCACTTAAAGTTGCAATCACTTTTTTCTTCTCCTGCTTCATTATGAGTATACGGGATATTCTGAGAAAGGTCAGCTAAAGATAAGTTGATGTGATCCAAGATTTGTTTATTAGATAGTCTTAGGTTGCCTCGAATCTCAATATTTTTCACAGTAAAGTAGTCGCAATATAAAAAGCGAGAGAAGCCTATCATATCAAAATATAAGGTGCGCAGCGGAATAACGGAATTTATAGCAAATAGCGCAGCAGATATGGTGATACAATGCTTTAAAAGTTTGATTATACTTGGTATGTAATTATAACTCTTTTTTTTCCTGCTTGAAATCTTTGGATTCAAGGTGCGTCTAGCACTACGAATACGTGGTTTTATGGCCTTTTTTCGCATATTGCATCATTTAGTAATTGCATCACTAACATTTCAAACGAGATCTCATTGTGAGCAGCTATTTCTGGCAAAATCGAGAGAGTGGTAAATCCTGGATGTGTATTGAGTTCAAGGAAATAAAGCCCGTTGTCCCCTTCCTCTGGGTTATATCTAAAATCACTTCTGCTAATTGTTCGGCAGCCAAGAACATTATGCATCACTTCAGCGGCATTTAGCGCTTCTTTATAAGCATTTTCTGGAATTTCAGCTGGATATATATGACTTGCAGCTCCATCTGTATACTTTGATTGATAATCATAAAATCCTGATTTTGGCCTCAGTTCAAGAGCGCCAAGCGCAGTGCCGGAAACTACAGCTGCACTTATTTCTTGCCCTGGAATATATCTTTCAATTAATATTTCATCTCCATAATGCCAATCCTCAGCAATTGGTAGATGGGAATTATGATCTTTTACTAAAAATACGCCTATTGTAGATCCTTGCTCAACTGGTTTAATTATGTAAGGGAATGTCATAGGATGCTCTTTTTTGCTTAGCATTTTAAAGAGATCTGTACTTCTGATCATTACATGTTCTGGCATTTTTATACCAAGAGATTGGGCTATCCTTCTGGTCATTCCTTTATTCATTGCAACGGCAGATGCCATAACTCCTGAGTGTGTGTATGGAATTTGCATCACCTCAAGGAGTCCAGGAATAGAGCCATCTTCCCCGTATGTACCATGCAAGCAATTAAAGACGACATCTGGCCTTTGAGCAATAATCTCGGCAGGCAAATTTTGTCCTGGATCTATCTGCAGAACATCATATTTCATGTTTTCGAGAACAGTCTTTACACTTGCAGCAGACATTATAGAAATATCATGCTCTGCTCCTAGCCCACCTGCAAGAATTAAAATACGCACTTGTTAATTCACCTCCAATACTTATGGATACCTATCATTTATATTCGTCATACTTTTCAAAATTAGCCGGTGTCAAAATGACCCTTACTCTTAATAGCTCTTTTTAAAGTCTAATTTCATATGTACATAATAAATACCAAGTCTTTATTTACGTGCGGTATATAGGCACTGCGCTTAAGGTCAGTGCACGCTTTTTTAGGATTTAAATTGCATGATTTTTTAGAATACCAGTTAATTTCTGAGTCAAATACTTATATATACTTGCAAAGAAATTAACGAAGTAATACTTGAAAATCAGGCTAGAAATCTGCGCAAGTGACTTTGCCGGCAGCGCCTAATCATATGAAATTTTTCATATGATTAACACATAAAACCATCAAACTTTCTTTGTATTCTTCAATCCATAAAAATTATTAATCATGATTAGGATAGGCGCAGAAATATAGATGGATGAATATGTTCCAAATGCAATTCCGAAAAACATTGCCATACTAAAGCCCCTAAGATGATAGCCACCGAGCAATATCAAAGCAAGACACACAAGAAGTGTAGTCAAAACTGTCATGATTGTTCTAGATAGCGTCTCATTTATGCTTCTATTAATGACCTCTATTAGGGTTTTTCCATTATGCTTGTTCAAGTTTTCTCTAATCCTATCATATATAACTACACTGTCGTTAACAGAATATCCAACAACCGTAAGTATAGCTGCTATGGATGTTAGATCAAATTCATATCGGGTCATCATATAAAATCCAAGAGTTGCGAGTGCATCATGAAACAACGCAACTGTAATGCCAACTGCAAAACGCAAGTCAAAGCGCAGTGCTATATAAATCATTATACCAAGTAATGAGAATAGTACAGCTAAAGTCGCTTTATGGACCAGAGCTTCTCCGACCTTAGGACCAACATAATCTATCTTGTTAAACTCTGCATTTTCTATATTTTGAGTAATCAGATCTTTGAAAGATGTAACATCTTCAAGCTGTCTATTTTTATCGATACGCAATCTGATTATTACAGATTTATTGCCACTTTCTTGTATAGTACTATTTTCATATTTATTTAATGTAAGAGTTTTTCTGAGCGAATCTATATCAATTTTTTTGTCAGACCTTATATCAAAAATCATTCCTCCGGTGAAGTCTATACCGAGGTTCAGGCTGTTGAAAAATAAAAGGAATATTACACAAGCGCTTAGCAATATGCTAAATATAAACGCATAGTGTTTTTTCCCCACAAAATCCACGTTTAGTTTACTTGGAATAATGGATATAGGAAAAGACATACAACAGTTACTTGGATACGTTTTTTAAGAAGAACAACATGAGCGCTGTTCTGGTTACAATGTAAATCATGTGCATTATAATCAAAACAAGTATTTTAGAAAATAAAAAAAACTGCACGCACAAAATTGATACAAAGAATAATAAACCAAATTTTAAGATAAAGGCGAGATGCTGCCTGACAAAATGAAAGCTGCAATATATGGAATGAAATACAGAAGATTTATTAAATATTACGAAGAAATCACTAAACACACATGCTGTTGCTACGAATATAGTGATAGGTGGGAATATAAATATTCCTATGCCATAGAATAAAGATATAACAAAGTATAGCTGTGCTAGATTAAATAAATTGGTTTTGACGAAGTTAAGTAGTTTTTGTATAAAAAGTGGATCTTTATTATCTAATACTATCACTCCAGTTTGCAAAGAGCGCACAATAGCTGCAACGAATGCTTCCAAGAAAACAAGTACTATTAGAATTAAAGGCTGAGTTTTGCTATTTGCATGAACCAAATCTGCAAGATCAGCCGACTCTTCCATATTGATAGTGGAATCTGTAAATTGTAGTAACAGATAAATGTATAAAACACTGCGCAGAAGATCTAGCAACTGCACTGTAATTACAGCCTTCATATTATTAAAACATACAAATGCAGACTGTTTAACTAAATTGATTACTTCACGCATAAATCAACTGAATATAATTGCTAGATTCAATAAACTCCTTCTGCAAACATTTGTTCCAGGGGCCCATTGCTTTGTCGCATCTTTAGCCTTTATTCTAATACTCATGTACTTCTTGTACACTTGTTGCCTCCCCGCGCGCTCGTATGCTACTTGCACCTCGCATAACTAGAACAAGCGTTTGAAGAAGAAGTCTAATAAATATCAACTCTTTATTTACCTGCGGTATATGTATATTGCTACTTCTATTAGCATACTCTTATGATGTATGCAAAAAACTAATCACGTTTTGTAGAGACATCATACTTTTTAATTTTAAGAAAGGTATCAGAAATTGATTTTTAGTAACACAAATTACCAATTATTTTATAATTTGCAATCCATCTCAATGCATGAGAAAATTGAGCCAGAAGAGTTTTTCCTAAAGTTTTCAAAATGTAACATTCAACGCTTTTTGTATGGAAAATAGTACTGCAAGTCATTCACTAAATCGCCATTTGAAGGCAACACTTTTCTGCTATTGGCTCTTTTTTAGAGGGCTAGAAATTTTTATTTGAATGCTTAGATTCAAAATAAACATCCGTATAAAGTTCACTCTCATCTGGTTCAGGACTGTTTTTTGCAAATTCTATTGCTTTATCTACTATTGTTTTTATTTGTTTCTCTGCTTCCTTAAAAAAGTCGTCTTTAACTAATCTATTGCTGAGCATGTAAGTTTTTAGAGCAACAATAGGATCTTTATGTTCTTTATATTCTTCTACTTCCGCTTTTGTTCTATAAGTTGCGGGGTCAGACATAGAATGCCCTCTATACCTATAGGTTTTTGTTTCAACTATGATAGGTCCTTTGCCACTTCTAACATGCTCACAGGCTTTGGTAAATGCTTCATGTACAGCAAGGAATGACATACCATCAACTTGCATGCCTGGAATGCCAAAAGATTCTCCACGCTTATAGAGTTCTACAGTACTACACCCCCTTGCGACAGAAGTTCCCATTGCATATTCGTTGTTCTCTATTACGTATAAAACAGGTAAATTCCAAAGTTTTGCCATATTAAATGACTCATATACCTGCCCCTGATTCGCCGCTCCATCTCCAAACATTGTAACTGCAATGTTGTTTTGTTCTCTGTATTTGAAAGCAAAACCTAGACCTGTTCCAAGTGGAACTTGGGCGCCTACTATTCCATGCCCACCATAAAATGCGTTTTTAGTATCAAACATATGCATAGAGCCGCCTTTTCCTTTTGAACAGCCACCAGCTCTTCCCAATAATTCAGCCATTATCCAACTTGGATCACTTCCAGTTGCTAGCATCACACCATGATCTCTATAGCTTGTTATCATGGCATCACCTTCCTGAAGAGTACTTTTTATGCCAACGGCGACGGCTTCTTCTCCTATATAAAGGTGACAAAACCCGCCTATTAAACCCATGCCATAAAGTTGTGCAGCTCTCTCCTCAAACCTGCGCAGTAGCAGCATATCGCGATATGCAGGTTTCAATAAATTGAGATCGACAACAGCGCTATTTTCTTGTACCATCTTGCTGAAAACAAAAGAAATGTTATCTCAAGAGGCAATAGTAAGTGGAGAAGCATAGCTTGTAAAGCAATAATTTTGGAGAGTTTTCACAATTAGATAGAGATATGATATGATCACTGTTTTAAGAACTAAATGGTGGTTTTATGGTTTGTTGTAAGGGATGTGGTTCCGATAGCTTTATAAAAAACGGCATTGTGAGGGGTGTACAGCGTTATAAGTGCAGATCATGCCTTCTAAATTTTGTTGAGGGCGATCTGCGCAAAAAGCCTCAAACAGCCGTTAAGAAAGCACTATGTGTTATGCTATATAGCCTTGGCAAGGCCTCTTTTTCTATGTTAGGCAGGATATTAGGACACTCACCGTCCATAATTTATCGCTGGTTAGTAGAGGCGATGAACAAGACTCAGGAGCCAATCATCTCTTCGGATATTATGGAGATGGAATTTGACGAGATGTGGCATTTTATTGGTTCAAAAAAAACAAGCTTTGGATCATCAAGGCGGTTGATCGTAGCACAAGGAGAACTGTTGCATGGGTTACAGGCAATCGTGATACTGCAACATTCCAAAAGCTCTACGACAAAGTGAGTCATCTGAAAGAATGTCATTTTTATACGGATGATTGGAATGCTTTTTCTAAAGTTTTACCAAAAAAGCGTCATACGATTGGCAAGTCTGGCACAGTATCTATCGAGAGAGATAATAGTAACACGCGACATCATTTAGGCAGAATGACACGGCGTACTAAGATCGTTTCAAAGAAGGAGTCAATGGTCTACGGATCCATCAAGCTTTGGTGCGCTCTTACAACACCACAAATATTTACACAATATCAAGAACAAACCTTATCTATCTTTATGTGAAAACTCTCTAATTTTGTTATTTATGCAGCGCAAAATAAAACTACCAGAAGGTGTTAATAAAGTCCATTTGATAGGTATCGGTGGAATAGGCATGAGTGCCATAGCGAATATTTTAAATAGCTTAAAGTGCTCTGTTCAAGGTTCTGAAGCAAAGCGCAGTCACTTGACTCAAGACATGGAAAACGATGGAATCAAGGTTTTTTATGAACATGTTGCGAGTAATATAACTGGTGTTAATCTGGTTGTAAGATCAACTGCGATTATAGATCAAAATCCAGAAGTGGTTGCTGCAAAGTCTGCTGGAATTCCAGTTATCTCTCGTGCAGATATGCTTGCTATGATAGTCAAAAATTATTATTCAATAGCAGTTTCCGGTACTCATGGCAAGACAACTACTACAGCACTGATAGGCAATATGCTTGTAGAGGCAGGGCAAACTCCTCTAATAGTGAACGGTGGTATTATGAATGGCTTTGCTAGTAATGTTGTTCAAGGCGGTGGAGATATAGCAGTCTTTGAGGCAGATGAATCCGATGGTAGTTTTTTGAAGACTGCTGCGCAAATAAAGGTTGTGACAAATATTGACAAAGAACACCTAGATTACCACGGTGGTTTTGACAATTTAAAGGCTGCATACAAAGAGTTTATTGTATCAGTTCCAAGTGATGGCTTTGCTGTGCTATGTCATGACAATGAAAATCTAAAGGAAATTTCATACTCTCTAAATAATGCGAATATTATCAGTTATGGTATAGGAGAAGGAGAATTTGATTTGTCTGCTTCTTCTATAAATGTTTTAGAGACAGGGTCAGTTTTCGATGTTTCCCTCAGCGAAAGATTTTCTAAGATGTGTAGTATGAAAGCTGGTGTGATGATAAGTGACTTAAAGCTTTCTGTGCTTGGTGAGCATAATGTGCAGAACTGCCTTGCTGTTATTGCAGTAGGCTTGATACTGAAAATACCTATTGAAATAATAAGGAAAGCCATAGCAAGTTTTAAAGGAGTGCAGCGGAGATTTACTGAGGTTGCAGATCTTAGCGGGTTAAAAATCATAGATGATTATGCTCACCATCCAGAAGAAATTCAAGCAACATTAAAACTAGCAAGGAAGATAGCCGATATCCGTGGCGGGAGACTTTGTGTAATATTTCAACCACATAAGTATAGCAGGCTCAGAGCATTATTTGATGAGTTTTTAATCTCATTTGATTATGCCGATCATGTTCTGATATCTGATGTATATTCTGCTGGTGAACCATATGATGAGATATTTAATACAAAAAAATTAATAGAATCATTAAAAATTAGGCTAGAAACAAGAGTAGAATATCTTGATAAGCATGAAAACTTACCTTATATAATAGAGAGGTTGTGTTCTTACGGAGATTTGGTTGTGTTTCTTGGTGCAGGAGATATAACATCCTGGGCAAGAAGCTTGCCAGCTAAGCTTTCTTCGCTGTGATTTTGTTAAGTATGCTAATTTTTTAAAGATTTACGATGTATAGTACTAGATTACTCATAGTAACAATGATTTTTTTGCTATGTACTGCTGTGCGAGATGCTAATGCAACGCAAAATGTATTTGATATTGTGATAGCTGCGCAGAAAAATAATAATGCGCTTTTAGCCGCTGAGCAAGAGCTTAAGGCTCGTAAGCTTGATAAGTTGAAAGCTATGTCTGGGTTCTTGCCACAAGTGTACGCACAGGGCACACTTTCCGAAATGAAATACAATAATAATCCACTTGCTAATTATGGCTCAAGTCAGCAAGGTCAGTTGGTCGCTTCTCAGGAATTATTTTCTGGAGGAACAACACTTTCTTCAGTTCATAAAACAAACAGTATAATTGAATCTGTAGAGGCAAAATTTATCAGTACTAGAGATAACATTATATATAAGGCTATAGAAGCTTATGAGAATGTAATCCTTACAAGGCAATTGTATCAAATAGCCATTAGCAAAGAAGAAGCAATGCGGAAACACTTGCAAACTGCCGAGCTCAAGTTTTCTGTTGGAGAGCTTACAAGGACGGACGTTTCAACTGCTAAGTATAATGTTGCAGAAGCAGTCGCAGAAAAGGAAAAGATGCGTGGCGAGATGTTATCTGCTGAATCAGTATTTGCCTATACGATAGGACTTCTGCCAGATGAGGATTTAAGATCTATCAATGCATCTATATTAGATGTCCCAAGCTCTATGGATGAATTTGCCGCTGTAGTAAATAATGCAAATCCAAATTTGCTTATTGCTAAAAAGAATCTTGAGGCTTCGGAGTACGCTGTAGCAGAATCTACAGGTAAGCTATTGCCAAGAGTAGAGCTTCAAGGATCTTTAACGAAGAGCAATGCGGCCAGGAGTCTTGAGAACAAGGACGGTTCAAATGTTGCGCTTATTGTGAGCATTCCAATTTTTGATAAAGGCTTGACTGTAACTGATATACGTGAAAAGAGATATACAAAACGTAAGGCGGAATTTGATTTTGATTATACGCGTGGCAACGTGAATGAAAATATAGTCAAAATTTGGACAGGGTATCAGGTTGCAAAGTATAGCATAGTCTCAAATATAGAAGCTTTAGAGGCGGCGCAGGATGCAGCTGCGAGTGCTGATGAAGAATATAAGGCTGGTGCAAAAACTACCCTTGATGTTCTTACTGCAGAGATTAGCCTTGCAAAAGCAAAAGCAAGTATGAAAAAGGCGGAGAGAGATCTGGTCCTTGCAATATTTCAGATGCACAATTATATGGGTAGTCTTGCTAAGTTAGATTTTGCCAAGCTCTCTTCAAAGTAGCATACAATCCAACAGCGCAAATTTTAGTTATATGAATCTTATCGCCTGACTAACTCTAAAGAACATAGGATTTATCTTGATTGTAAGTAGTGATGATGCACATAAATCCTGCAGGAAAAGTGGTAAAATTGCCAAAAACCAAAAACCTTATGGGTTTTGTTAAGTTATGGTAAATTAAGTTGAGGTTTGCGTATTAAAGAATTGAACCAAAGCATTATATAATTTATCAACTGTGTTAGTTTTACGTTTGATCCATCGTTTCATATTAGCCCAAAATTTCTCTATAGGATTCAAATCAGGAGAGTAAGGTGGCAGAAAAATTACTCTGCAACTAACAGATTCAATTAGATCCTTAGTTTTTTGTGAACGATGGAATGTAGCGTTATCCATTACTACAACTTGTCCAGGTTTTAGTTCTTTTATCAAAAACTCTTCAACCCAAGCTTCAAATAATTTTGTATTACAAGAGCCATTAAATTCCAGGCGCTATCGGTCTATTATTGACCAATCCAGATATAATATTAGTTCTTTCGTAATTATTTACCACTCTTCTTACAAACGAGCTTTTCTCCTTTCTTGCACCATCCTCTGTCTTGGCAAATATTCATATCAATGCCACTTTCATCTATATATACAAGATTTTGAGGCGGCATCCCTTTTATGACTTCTTGGTAGGACTTGCGCTTTTCTTCACTTGCTTCCACATACGTGTAGGTTTTTTTATAACTGTAGCCTAGCTTACGAAGCCAATATAATGCACCTGATGCACTCATACCAAAATGTGCTCCCATTTTGGATAAAATAAAATCAGCCTTGCTATTTACGTATATTGCAACTTCTTCCACATTTATTCTTCCTTTTTTACCACCGACCTTTCTTGACGAATAGCTTCCTTCTGCATTAGACCTCTTGCATAACCTATTTAAAGCTCAAAGTTATAGATACCAGCAAGTAAATTAAACCTTAAACCGAATCGTTTTCTTCTGTTCCTATAACGATCAGCGATAATTTTAAATCGTTTGATCATGCCTATGACGTTTTCATTTAAAACACGTTCACTAGACAATTGACGATTTTTCTTTTTATCTTTCCTGCTTAGTGGTCGCTTTTTTGTCTTTTTCTTTGGTAACTCTGAATTATAATGCAACTTATCAATGCCTTGATAACCAGTATCTGT
This sequence comes from Candidatus Lariskella endosymbiont of Epinotia ramella, assembly GCF_964019805.1. Taxonomy (NCBI): domain Bacteria; kingdom Pseudomonadati; phylum Pseudomonadota; class Alphaproteobacteria; order Rickettsiales; family Candidatus Midichloriaceae; genus Candidatus Lariskella; species Candidatus Lariskella endosymbiont of Epinotia ramella. The sequence continues at coordinate 149,228 of NZ_OZ026472.1, forward strand.
AAGAACTTTAATCTCAGGGTGGATGTGAACTCCGGATTCTTTAAATAACCTGAAATCATGACGCTTGCCATTAGAAAAATTAGTGCAAATGATTTCTTTTTTCCTTTTATCCACAATAAGCTGAGTTTTTAGAGTATGTCGCCTCTTTTTTCCCGAATAAAAGTGCTTCTGTTTTTTTTAGGTCGTTCTATCGGTGTTTCAGTAGCATCAATTAACACAAGTTCGTATTCAGAATCGCTTTTTAGTAATGCTTTACGTCCAGGTAGTGAAAATCGTTTATCTTTAATTAGAGTATCTTCAATCCAACGTATATTACGATAACAGGCACTTTCACTTATTCCATAACTGCGGGAAATATGAAAATATGTCCTGTATTCACGCAAGTACTCAAGCGTCATGAGTAATCGATCTTCTAAAGCCAATTTATTGGGTTTTCCACCTTGAGACTTTAAAATAGCTTCAGCTTCTTTTAATATACTTAGTATAACTTCAAACGTTCCTCGTTTAATGCCAGTAAGCCTGCGAAACTCTTCTGCGTATTCATCTTTGATGTTTTCAAACTTCATGTTATCCTTGATAAAATCAAGGATTTTAATCAATTTATATGGTTATGCAAGAGGTCTATTATATCTTTTATACCAATTCCTCACCGTGTTTGATGCTATTTCAAATTTTATCGAGGCGCTTTCGCAGCTATTACCTCTTTCTACATATGTGATTACTTTTTTCCGAAAATCTTCGCTGTATGAGGATGGCATTTTCCTTTGAGTATAACACACACATATGTATTGCGCAAACTTCAACTTAATTTACTATATATCCAAAAATTAGTACAGGGCGGAATGGCTTTGTTGGATAATGCGTAGTGCATATTAGAAATGTTAAAAGATAATGAAACGAGTTCCATAGGCACTTTTATTGGTGATTGTGCTTATTGCAAAATGTCGGTGCACAGCACTGCACATCAGAGAGCTATAAAGAAGTGATAACGCCACCAACATTAACGTTTGGTTACCATTGTCTTGGTCTACCCGCATTTAAAGATTTCAACGAATCTATTAGCTATATGAAAAGGCATGATGACAAAAAAGAAGGCTTAAAGCTTTGGAAAAAAGATACAGGCTATTACAGGCGCTTAAGAATAGAGCTTATTTTGCCAGTTTTAAGCGGGCTTTTGGCAGATATTTTGTTGCCAAATGCGATATTAAAAAAGCAAATTGAGATGATTATTAAGGTAAGCACTCTAAATCTCTTGAAAAAAGACTTCATTCTTATATCTTCTAAAGCTTCTTGAAGTGAGAAGCTTTAGCATTTTATAGTACCGATAATGAAATAGTCTTATTATGCAACAAAGCCGCAGAATCCTGGGCTAATTTTTGTACATTTAACTTCTCCGCAAAAATTTATTTGCGTAGCAAGTTGATTTTTGACGAACAGACTAAATCTTATATCGAGGTGAGGTTGTTAACAGACGCAGCATTTGATCTTCATTAGGAAAGTTGGAAACTTCAACACAGTGCCATTCTAGATCAAGTATCTGTGATGAAACTTTTTTACTAATACAAACTGCTCTAATATTTCGAAGGCTTGTTTTGTATTGCAATGCAATAGTGCGAAAATGTTGCGCCGTCCTACTTGAGTATAAAAGGGTACTAGTCACATCAGATTCTATAATACTTACTATATTGCGGCTTAATCTATTAATAGGCTTGGATTTATACACAATAATTTCATCTACAATATATCCAACTTTTTCCAAATTACCTTTAATATCAAGAGAAATCTCTTCTCCTCTCAAGTATAGCATTTTCTTATTATATGATGATTGCTTGTGAAAAAATCTTATTAAAGCTCCCACATTTTCTCCGAGCGAAATAACATTTTTAAATCCAATGCTATATAATGCAGCCTTAGATTTACTTCCTATAGTATATACTAGGATTTTTTTATTAATAAGGTTTTGATTTTGCAGTATGCTCACTGCATTTTGACTGGTAATTATCAGTGCTTGGTAATTATCCAGTTTATCGTTATTAAATGTTACATTGAGATACTCTACATCTAGAAATGGTACAATAATCGATCTTAAATGCAATTTTGCAAGCTTAGCTGCAGTTAATTCTGCTAAGTGTTTAGGCCTGGTTATTAAAATCATATATATACTCGTCATGCTTCAAAAATTTGCGTCGTCAGATCGCTTGTTATGTATTGATTATACACCTCCTCGTGTTCTTCCTAGTTTTTTTTGAAGTCTAATGTCGTATGTGTATAATTAACTCTCCATTTATTAAGAGGTATACAATGCGATATTACAGCTAAAGTAGTATAAAACAAGCGCGCTACACTTTGTCTTTTTGAAAATTTTCATCACTCTCTTGCCTGAAAGATAGTTATATTCCAGGCTCTCAACAAATAAAAATTTATTCTAAAGTACTCGTTTATCATGCCTGTTTTATACTACTTTAGCTATAGTTCTATGAAACAGCTTTACTTGACAGCTTAGCATATGAATAAATCGCAGTCTGTTATATTATCGAAGAGTTTCAGGTAAATTCCGCCTAAAACTTGCAAAATACTCAATCAAAGATTTACTGCTGCAATATATCTACTCTGAAACAATCATTGAATTTGATATTTTTGAACGTTGAGAAAATCCGCTTCTGACTTATATAGTATTTCTCCTATCACAATTGTCCATCCGGCGCATTCTAGTTTGAATTATGACACGGATGGATCAACTAAACTTCTTATAAAACTAGCGCTCTAACTCAAAGAATTTAGGGTCCTTAAACGAAAACATATCTTTTCCAAATTTCATTCCATACTGCAAATTAGTAATCGATATCTCTGTAAGTGCTTCTCCATTAGGTCCCATGAGGCCTATGTGTGATAGAGATATTTTTGGCTTTACTGCAAATTTCAGTATTAATATATTTTCTATCTCTTGTTGAGTTTTATCTGTAAGCGCTACATCGACATAGTTTCCATTTGTATCTTCATATACGGAAATTACTTGGCAATCAGAGTGTAAATCAATTGGTGTTTTGCTCAATACTTTTAGTATATTAGATTTTACAGGCAGCGTGCTTAACTCCTCAAGTGCATAATCATAATATATCACCTTATCACCTGATGCTATTACTAGTCTTTTATCTGGAGATTCATATTCCCATTTAATTTTTCCAGGCCTTGAGATATATAACATCCCATTCCGTATTATCCCTTTTTGCAAGTCTCTCTCTTCAAAATTAGCTTGCATTGTTGATATGGAATTAATGTATGCCTGAACGTTGCCTAGAATATCTAATGGTTTATTGGCGGCAATACAAGACGCAGCATGTGAGAGGAGAAAACAAAGAATCAGAAGTGAAATTTTTATCGCGACAATGTTCCTTATTGTGAGGTTATTCATTCTGGACTGCGCTTTAAAGTGTTTTTGAATGTAATAATTTTATATCGGATACAGTGAAGAATGCAACAATAGTTTGATGAAACTAGAATGGAGTGGTGCCCAGAGGCGGAATCGAACCACCGACACAAGGATTTTCAGTCCTTTGCTCTACCGACTGAGCTATCTGGGCAAGAGCCTACCTTAAAGAAAATCCGGCAAAATGGTGACCCCTGCGGGAATCGAACCCGCGTTTTCACCGTGAAAGGGTGACGTCCTAACCGCTAGACGAAGGGGCCGAAAACAAAGTAAGCAAGATATAGATATCATGTTTTGCAAATAGTGCAAGTCTTTTTTGCCCAAATGCTTGTACTGGTTAAGTTTTATCGTGTGAAGCTTCCGCTTTTATTCATATAGTTTTTAAAGCTATATGCTATATTCCTAGCCTACTTCTACAAGCAATATGCTTAGATAAAGCAAAGTCAGTTGCAAGTTAATCGCGCACGTCAGCAAAATGTTCATACAATAACATCATGACGCCTGGTATATTAAAAATATATTGCATCGCTCTGATATGATATTAGACTAAGAAATGCAATATATTAATTAATCATGCATTGGGGGAAGGGATGAGGGAGAATAATAATACATACCGCGCAAAATTTATAGAGTATTTTAATGCTTTTGAAGAGGAGATTAAAGAAAAATCTAATGCCGCTATTGCAAACTTGGAAGATACCAAGAAATTGCTAGAAAATGCGCCTAACAAAGAGCATGCAACAAAGTACATCGAGAAAATTGATGAATGTATACGAACTATTACACCAAATTTATACAACCGACAAAATAAGATGTATACAAAGTTTGACTCTCCTGCATTGAATGTCCAATATACTCCCGGCGAAGATATTATGTATTACTTAAGGGATAATGTTCCTGGTATTGAGCATTTGATGCGAAACTTATCAGAAGAGTTTTCGACATTTCAAACCAAGCATTCTCAAGCTGAGCTCAAGAATCTTGAGGAGATCGCTAAATCTGTCAAGAGTTATGAGCAGTCACTTGTTAATGTACAAAAAGCATTTGAAAAGTTTATTGACTATGCTGCTACTGGAAAAGAACTAGACCAGAAAAAGGCACAAGGTATGTTAAATAAAATTAAAGAAGCATGTCAGTTTTTTCTAAGGGATTTTGATAAATTTATCGCTGCTATTCAAGACTTCTTTGACAAAGTGCAGGAAAAAGTTTTTGGCGTACCAAGAGCGCGTTTGGAGGAGGAACATAAAAATCTTGATGTTAAGAATAATTTTGTAGCAGATGAGGTAATAAGTGAAGGTAAAGCTAAGTATACAGCGCAAGTCAAACAAAAAGCAGATGGGCATGTTAAGAATGAGGAGGAGCGGAAAGCAAGTAATAGTACACAAATTCAGAGAGGTTAGAATGCATAGCATCAGTTTACTAATTTTGTAAATAAAGGCAGAAGTTAAAAGATACAGCTTATATTGAAACTGCTCGCGAAATTTTTATTGTTATTCATTTGCGGCCTCATGATTTAATTGAATCGCAGCAATATTGTTTTATTGCATCGCGGTATATTAAAAATATATTGCATCGCTCTGATATGATATTAGACTAAGAAATGCAATATATTAATTAATCATGCATTGGGGGAAGGTATGAAGGGTAATAATATGGAATATAGCCAGAAAATTATGAAATATATCAACTTGTTTCATGAGGAGATCACGAAAAAATCTGATGCTGCCGTTAAAGAGCTGCAAGATATCAAGGAAGTATTAGAGAAGATGCATATAACAAATGATAGAGATCAAGATGATGCAAGGAGAGCATACATTCAGGCAGTTGATCAATAGACCTCTTGCATAACCTATTTAAAGCTCAAAGTTATAGATACCAGCAAGTAAATTAAACCTTAAACCGAATCGTTTTCTTCTGTTCCTATAACGATCAGCGATAATTTTAAATCGTTTGATCATGCCTATGACGTTTTCATTTAAAACACGTTCACTAGACAATTGACGATTTTTCTTTTTATCTTTCCTGCTTAGTGGTCGCTTTTTTGTCTTTTTCTTTGGTAACTCTGAATTATAATGCAACTTATCAATGCCTTGATAACCAGTATCTGTAAGAACTTTAATCTCAGGGTGGATGTGAACTCCGGATTCTTTAAATAACCTGAAATCATGACGCTTGCCATTAGAAAAATTAGTGCAAATGATTTCTTTTTTCCTTTTATCCACAATAAGCTGAGTTTTTAGAGTATGTCGCCTCTTTTTTCCCGAATAAAAGTGCTTCTGTTTTTTTTAGGTCGTTCTATCGGTGTTTCAGTAGCATCAATTAACACAAGTTCGTATTCAGAATCGCTTTTTAGTAATGCTTTACGTCCAGGTAGTGAAAATCGTTTATCTTTAATTAGAGTATCTTCAATCCAACGTATATTACGATAACAGGCACTTTCACTTATTCCATAACTGCGGGAAATATGAAAATATGTCCTGTATTCACGCAAGTACTCAAGCGTCATGAGTAATCGATCTTCTAAAGCCAATTTATTGGGTTTTCCACCTTGAGACTTTAAAATAGCTTCAGCTTCTTTTAATATACTTAGTATAACTTCAAACGTTCCTCGTTTAATGCCAGTAAGCCTGCGAAACTCTTCTGCGTATTCATCTTTGATGTTTTCAAACTTCATGTTATCCTTGATAAAATCAAGGATTTTAATCAATTTATATGGTTATGCAAGAGGTCTAATATATGAGGATACTCACTTATATTCCACTTCATGTGCAGACAAAGCATTTGCTTGCGAATACCGAAAATAATTTGAAACAGAAGATAGCTCCTGATATTCAGAGTTTTATTACAGGAAGCTTAGAAAAGTTCAGCGAGTTTGATAAAACGTATTACAAAGATGAGCATATGAGTTTTAAGCAAGTCTCTCTATGTGTTGATAGATTGAATCATGCATTACTAAAATTAGACAAGGTGTTTGACCAACTCATCGCAGATATTGCTGGAGAAGAAAAAGACCCACAAAAAGCCCAAAATGCTTTGAGTAAGATAAAAGAAGCATGTCAGTTTGTTCTAAGAGATTTTGATAAATTTATCACTGCTATTCAAGACTTCTTTGATAAAGTGCAGGAAAAAGTTTTTGGTATACCGAGAGGAGTCTTTATCAAAGATTGTGTAAATTATAGTAGAGCCTATATTTGGAATTAATAAAGAATATAGGTAATTAGAATGAAGACAGAAAAGAATAAGAAAATAAATGAAGCGATAGATTTACTGATAGAAGGAGGAGCGGATTTAAAGACAGTACTGAAGCAGGATGGATTGATTAAGGAATTAACGAAGAGTATTTTGGAGAGAGCCTTGCAGGCAGAAATGTCTGAACACTTAGGTTATAACAAATATGATAGGTCTGAAACTGAGAATTGCAGGAATGGTCATTATAATAAGAATTTGATTACTGAGAATGGCAGTATCGAGTTAAATATTCCGCGAGATAGAGAAGGTAAATTTGCACCTGTAATTGTCTCCAAGAATCAAACAAGAATAGATGGTTTGGGTCTTTCTCATTGATTGTGTAAATTTTTTAGAGCCATTAAAATCTCCCATCAAATTTGATTATAAAATGAGCCATAGCTTCATTCCAGTTAGAGATAGGCATGGTCCATTTTTTGGTAATATAATCAATCGTTAGGTATAAAACCTTGAATACCGAATCATCATTTGGGAAAACACGCTTATTTCTTGTAACTTTTCTCAACTGACTATTCAGCGATTCTATAGCATTTGTAGTGTAAATTATCTTACGGATACTCTCTGGATATTGCAGAAATATTACAAGATTCTCCCAATTATTATACCAGGATTTTGCTATATGTGGATATCGTTTACTCCATTTCTTATCAAAAGATTCTAGGGCAAGATGCGCTTCATCTTCAGTAGCAGAGCTATAAATAAGCTTTAAATCTGATGCCAATAATTTTCTGTCTTTATATGATACATACTTCAGGCTATTTCTAATTTGATGTACTATACAAAGCTGATGCTCAGTTTTGGGATAACTTGCGCATATAGCTTCAGACATACCAGTCAGGTTATCACTACAGGCAATTAATATATCTTTTAATCCTCGATTCTTCAATTCAGTAAAATTACTAAGCCAGAATTTAGATCCTTCATTCTCACTTATCCATAATCCTAAAATATCTTTCCGGCCCTGTAAATCTATACCCAGCGCAACATATACTGATTTATTAATTATCTGTTTATCTTGCCTTACCTTAACTATTAAACAATCAAAATATACTATAGGATATAATGGTTCAAGAGGTCTACTCTGCCAAATTCTAACCTCATCAATTATATCATCTGTAACCCTACTAATTAAACTCTCACTAACTTCTGCACCATATAATTCATGTAATTGAATCTTGATATCAGACAAACTCATCCCCTTGGCATACAGAGATATTATCTTTTGATCTAAACCATCTATTCTTGTTTGATTCTTGGATACAATTACAGGTGCAAATTTACCTTCTCTATCTCGCGGAATATTTAACTCGATACTACCATTCTCAGTAATCAAATGCTTATTATAATTGCCATTCCTGCAATTCTCAGTTTCAGACCTATCATATTTGTTATAACCTAAATGTTCAGACATCTCTGCCTGCAAGGCTCTCTCCAAAATACTCTTCGTTAATTCCTTAATCAATCCATCCTGCTTCAGTACTGTCTTTAAATCCGCTCCTCCTTCTATCAGTAAGTCTATCGCTTCATTTATTTTCTTATTCTTTTCTGTCTTCATTCTAATTACCTATATTCTTTATTAATTCCAAATATAGGCTCTACTATAATTTACACAATCTTTGATAAAGACTCTTCAACGCTTGCTTCAGCTTCTTGCATTAAATTAGTTTTGCAATGTGAAGAGAGTGGGAAATTTGCTGTTTGTCCATTGCAACTAGGTAAACCTACTTCGTTTTTCATGTCTATATTCTCTTTTTTAGTGTTATGTTGAGTTGAAAATTCTTTTTGTACAGAATTACTTGTAATTTTATCGCTTTTTCTATGATCATCGCTGTATTGTTGCTTAAACTCTTCTGCATCTTTAACGCTGCTAGCTGAATCGCTATTTGTTTCGTTATCGTTATCGTAGCATTGCTCTCTCCGGCTCTCTTGAAGAATGCCACCATTATAGCTAAACATATACTTCTCTAAATTTTATTTATTAATACTACTATTGGCTGCTCTATAATTCTATAGATTGATAATACAAACATTGCCCTGGTAATAGACTTACTACACATCTAATTTTAAATTAAACGAAGCGCATGCTATATTTTGCTGCAAAAATTGCCAATTAAATCAAAATTCGCCGCCAGCTTTTTTGCCAGGCATCGCCATCCACTCTTTTTATCGATTTATCTGATAAATACTGAGAGCTTTAGCCTTAAGTTTGTGGAGAAATCTTTTTAATAAGCAAAAATCGCGATCCCAATGCGAAATTGTAAAGTGAATTATAATACTAAATGCATTAATATTCAAATGATAGAATATGAAGAATACAGAGGAAGCAGTATAAAATCACCATTTTATTGCATAAATATTAACAATATGAATAATCTTCAGAAAAACAAGCGCTAAATTTTTTGTAATTTCTTATTGCGCTGTTAACAAGATAATATGCCCGCAGCATCATAAACATAAATTTTATTTGAATGATAAGCTAAATGATATAGCTAAGGCAGCATAAAAAAGTTATGCTAAACTTTGTCTTTTTGATAAATTTGAAGTCAGCTTTTCGCATGAAATAGCAGTCATAGCAAAAGAAGTTGAAGAGGCTATAATTGTAAGCTCTGATGTTAGATTTTAAACTTCAAGCTACGCAGTCCATCGGCCAAAATAACCTATAACTCCCTAAAATCTATCACGCAGCAATCAGGATAGACTAATGAATTAACTTATAAATAAACTAAGCAGTTTATCTCTATACATAGGCTTTTTCATTATAACCTCGTGAAGTAAATGTTTGCACATGAAGTGATTAATAATTGTAAAACCTTGCAATATTTCTTCGCGTTTAATCTGTTCTGTTTGATATAAAAAAAATTGCGGTAGTCTAAACAACTTTGATTCATATGGACCTGCGCATTCAGCTGAGACAGCGCATCCAGATTTTGGTGAGATAAATTTTAAGTTGTGATTTTTCCCACTGACTACGCATTTTGTAAGATCTAATCCAAAACCGCTTTCTTTTAATATTGCAAGTTCGAACAATAAATACTCCGCAGCAATAAGATTTAAAGAATCTACCTCAGAGCTTATTTTATATGCAATAACTTTACGGAAAAATCTTTCTGTGGTTTCAAAAGTAACACCTTGCGCATCTCCTTCTTGCAAGAAGGAATCAAGCAGCTGTATTACGCTATTTATAATCAACATTTTATGGTAGGAACTTGCAACTAGCGCAAAAGTATGCAAAACAGGTTCAAAATTATAGTACCCCAAACTTCCAAGCTTTCCAGACCATCTTGCTTGTACAATATTGCAAGGAGCAAGAGTGCATGAAAGTTTGTTGGGTCTATAAAGGCCTTTAACAACCCCATTTTGGTTAAGAAAACACTTTACAATAAACCTTGACTCTTGAAAATGAGTCATTCTTAAAATAATCCCTTTATCTTCTATTATCATTCAGATAGAATTCCTTTTGCGTGAGATGATAGTACTTGATTAAAAATGACATCCAGAGACTAACACCTAGTTTATCTTCATTAAAATCAAAATGCCGTCAAGGTGACTATTAATTCTCTATTATAAAATTTTGGTGCTTGTCTTTTTCTCTGCTTTTTGTTAGCGGCTCTGCTTGCAATATCAGATATGCATTAAACAGAAAAATAACGAGCCGCAAAACATGATATGCTGACGTAACATTGCTATATTATCATGCGCTTCGCTGGTTATTGAACTGTGGTTATTATAGCAGTATAACTTCAGTATTACAAAATGTAATAAGATGATAGGTGATGCGTTACAAAACAAGAGATAATTATATGATCATCATCGTGTGTTACACCTAATAAGTTGGTCATTTATACTGCTTTGTACTGTATTGTTTTATAAAAAGTAAGCAATGTAGTGATACAATCTGCGTACTGTGTTGATTTAAAATTCTGTGTAATCGATAAATTCTTAAAACATCTTAATTTCTTGCAGACTATATGAACAATGTATGCATTGTAAATTTATAACATGATGTCACATCACAGATGCGCTGCTTGATACTAATAATAATTAAAAGAGAAGATAAATAAAATGAATAACGGATTTATCAGAGTAAGGGGCGCAAGAGAGCATAATCTAAAAAATATTAATGTAGATATTCCAAAGGAAAAGTTAGTAGTAATAACTGGATTAAGCGGTTCTGGAAAGTCCTCTCTAGCTTTTGATACTATATATGCAGAGGGAAGACGAAGATATGTTGAGAGTTTATCTGCATATGCAAGGCAATTCTTGGAAGCACAAGCAAAACCAGATGTAGAATCTATTACAGGTCTTTCTCCTGCAATTGCAATTGATCAAAAGACTACCTCTAGAAATCCGAGATCAACTGTTGCAACAGCGACAGAAATATATGATTACCTTAGAGTTTTGTATGCAAGAATAGGGGTCCCATATTCACCAGCAACTGGACTGCCTATCGAAAGACAAACTGTTACTCAAATGGTTGATGATATCCTTTCTTTGCCTATGGGTACAAAACTATATGTAATGTCTCCTATAATTAAAGGGCAAAAGGGAGAGCATAGGAAAGAACTTCTAATTTTGCGGAAGCAAGGTTACGAAAAAGTAAAGATAGATGGTCTCTTTTACGATCTTGATGATCTACCAATGCTTGATAAGAATAAGAAGCATGATATTGCGGCTGTTGTAGATAGGATAGTTTTAGAGGAAAATCTTGGTAATAGACTAGCAGATAGTGTTGAGACTGCCCTAAAACTCAGCGATGGAATCTTATTCATTGAGATAATTTCAATTCCTGAAGAAAGTGTAGATCCAGAAAATGGTAATCAGTATAAGCCGGAGGATGTTCTTGTATATTCTGAGAAATTTGCTTGCTATATATCAGGATTTACGCTTACTGAAATAGAACCAAGAATTTTCTCATTCAATAGCCCTTATGGAGCATGTCCTAAGTGCAGTGGGCTTGGTACAGAAGTGTATTTTGATGCGGATTTGATAGTTCCAAATCATAGTATTGGCCTAAAAGATGGTGCAATTTTGCCATGGAGTAAAGCTGCTTGTTCTGTTGTATCGCAGTTAAAATTTTATGATCAAACTATTGCTGCACTTGCTAAGCACTACAACTTTAGTTTGTTAGCGCCGTTTGCTTCTTTACCTGAAAAAATACAAAATATAATATTATACGGTTCTGGCAATGAAGAAATCACGTTTTCATATGATGATGGTTTAAGACGTTCTAATGTTAAGGGGCGATTTGAAGGTGTGATTCCATATCTTGAGAGAAAGCTACAGAAAACAGAAAGTAATGGTGTGATAGAAGAGCTCTCAAATTATCAAAGTGCGAAGAGTTGTCAGGCTTGTTTAGGATATGGACTAAAACAAGAATCGCTATGTGTAAAAATTGCAGAGAAACATATAGGAGAAGTCTGTGCAATGACAGTACTTGAGGCGATAGATTGGATCGATGGCCTTGAGTCAAAACTAAGCAACACACATAAACAAATTGGTGAGAGATTGCTGAAGGAAATAAAGAAACGCATATGTTTTTTAAAAGATGTTGGTCTTGATTATCTGACTTTAAACAGAAAATCTACCACTCTTTCTGGCGGAGAAAGTCAGCGGATAAGGCTTGCCTCACAAATAGGTTCTGGTCTGAGTGGAGTGTTATATGTGCTTGACGAACCTTCAATAGGTTTACACCAGTGTGATAACATGAGACTTCTGACCACACTCAAGAATTTAAGGGATCTTGGTAATACTGTGATCGTAGTAGAACATGACATGGATACTATGGTTGAAGCTGACTACTTAATTGATGTTGGGCCTGGTGCTGGAGTGCATGGAGGCAACATAATATCACAAGGAACCCCTGCAGAAGTGACCAAAGATTCGAGTAGCATTACTGGAAAATATCTTGCAAAAGAGCTAAATATAGATGTTCCAAAAGAAAGAAGGCAGACAGACCCAAACAAGAAAATCGAAATTATTGGAGCAAGATCAAACAACTTAAAGAATATTTCTGCTCACTTCCCGATTGGCAGCTTTATATCAGTTACAGGTGTATCTGGTAGTGGAAAATCTAGCTTTGTGATTAATACGCTTTATAAAGCTGCTATAAAGAAATTACATAACACCAAGGTTGTGCCTGGTCAGCATGATAAAATACTTGGTCTTGAATATATAGATAAGATAATACAAATTGATCAATCTCCAATAGGCAGAACACCAAGGTCAAATCCTGCGACTTATACTAGTGCGTTTACGCATATAAGAGATTGGTTTACAGGGCTTCCAGAATCCAAGGCAAGAGGGTATAGCCCTGGTAGATTTTCCTTTAACGTAAAAGGTGGAAGATGTGAAGCATGTGAGGGAGATGGAGTAATCAAGATAGAGATGCATTTTTTACCTGATATATATGTACAGTGCGAAGAATGTAAAGGGGCTCGTTATAATCGAGAGACATTAGAAGTCAAGTATAAGGGGCATTCTATAGCAGATGTTTTGACGCTCACTATTGATGATGCAGCTGCGTTTTTTGAAAATATTCCATTAATTTATGAGAAATTAACGGCACTTCAGGAAGTTGGTTTGGGTTATATGCGTCTTGGACAATCAGCCACAACACTTTCTGGTGGAGAAGCTCAGCGTGTGAAGCTTGCTAAAGAGTTATCAAAAAAATCTACAGGTAGAACTCTTTACATATTAGATGAGCCAACAACTGGATTGCATATACATGACATTAAAAAACTGCTGGCTGTTTTGCATAAGCTAGTTGATGGTGACAATACTGTTACTGTAATTGAGCATAATCTAGATGTGATCAAGACTTCAGATTATATTATCGATATAGGGCCTTATGGTGGGAATAAAGGTGGCACTATTGTTGCAACTGGAACTCCTGAGGATATTGCAAGAAATCCAAACAGTATTACAGGTCAATACCTAAAGCCATATTTGCCGTGTCTATAGGTGTACCACAGGTAAAATGAAGAGTTGGGTGTTTGGAATTATGCCATATGCAATCTAACTTCGTATATATGCAAGTTAAATATTAAAAAGCTAATCGGCAGCTTGTTGTAGAGTTTATAAGTGATGTAGTCCATCCACAAAATTGATATACGCAAACAAATAAATTTTTGTGGAGAAGTGAAATGTGCAAAAATTAGCCCTTAGATCGGCCATGTGCTAATTTTTGGATATATTAATTTGTCCTGTGCCGCGCAAACACTATTTTCACAAAATCTATAAGATTTTTGCGCTGACTTATAACATTTTATTATAACATTTCCTTACGGATTTAAAGCGCTATTTTGGCGCTCCAAGCACTATTTCATGCCTGCTTAGAGACTTTTGGCGCGCGTCTATGGATTTAACTTTAGCCTTAAAATTAGCTCAAATGAGTCTCAATAGGATTTAAATCTGGCGAATAAGGAGGTAAGAAAAGTAGATGCAACCGGCATTTTCTATGATCAATTTTTGATGGATATACTTCATGTTATAATAAAAGTTATAAATATGCAGATTGTCATATAAAGCAAAAAATGCTGTATACAATATACACCATTTTGTGATGGGTCTATTAAGTGCATAGATGTGTCTTTTTTCAAGAAAAGCTTCCATGAAATTGTAACCAATCCCAATATGAGGATCATGATAATAATGCTTGTAAGCAGCAATATGCAGAGTGATAATAGAAACATATTTTGTGCTATTAGTACTAGCATTGAAGATATACAGATGGAAGTAGATGCAAGTAATCTAAATGTAGTAGTTTGTAACGCTACGTGCCAATCTTTTTTGCTCACTGCTTGTTCGATTAAGAGTCCATATTGTCTATAAAATATTGTATTATAAACTTGCATTATGGAGCTGACTACTATTTCTGCCGCTACTATTATGAACATAATATATGCCATATTTTCTCCATAAAATGACCTGATACTAAAGCTTGCCACCAGAGAAGTGCAGAAAATTTGTGAGGTATGATAAATAAACGCTGCAATGTTGCCATTGTATAGTTGATTTGTGATTTGTGATCCATATCTTCCAGAGCTATTTATTGCCCTTCTGATTAATAGAGATGATAGACCAAGCACAGAATATGATACTAGATTGATGAGTTCTCCCAGCGGAGACTCTTGTGCTTCACGTGATATTACTCCAGAAACTAAAAGAAAAGATACTGTGATGATACAAATCACAGAGTATACGTACATGTTATATTGTTCTGCTTTAAGGCGCGGCAAATCTATGTCGAACAATATATTTGAGCTTTTGAGGAATAAAACTATTAGAGAAATAACATAGAAAAGCTCAAGGCATATTATAAATATATCGTATTGTGTAATAGATAAAAAATCTTGTAAATTTCCCATTGTGTTTACTAATTTAGAGATATAGTGCAAAAATTAGGCGCATATTATATATAGAATTTGTAATTATTACAGCTCAAATTTGATATGCTTCTAATTTTACAATGCTTCACATTTTATTGATAAATCTTTGAATTTATACTGTTATCAAGATGTGAATACATTTCAAAACTCTTTTTATGACTGCCTTTTTCTTCAGCTCTAGTTTAAAAATCCTCATATATGCAACGCTTGGATTCTGAAGTTGATATAAAGCAATATATATACTCGTTATATTTCACAAATTGATGCATCTTAAAGACTGCTCGTTATGTATTGATTATACGCATGCTATCTTAGTTCTTGCTATCTCTTTTTGAAATATGGCACCGCTGGCAGGGCCATAGCTTCGTATCAAAATACGAAAATACCAACTCTTTATTTCCCTGCAGTATAACTTATCATATTTTTCAAAATGGGTGCCTTTAAAATGCTCCTTATGTATTTTGTTTCAACATTGCTGGCAAAGTCATTGTGAAAGTATTTTTGGCCTGATTTTTAAGTATTGCTTCGTTAATTTCTTCGTAAATATGTGAAAATATTTGATACAGAAATTAACTTACGCTCTAAAAAAACTATGCCATCAAAATCCTCGCGCGTGCACTTTGCAAGTAGTAGCATAAATAACCAATCATAATTTATCGTACGAAAAGTTATTTAATGATACAAACATTATCTTTAAAAAATTTCAATTTTAAAAATAAACATCAAATTATGATGACGGTAAAATCAATAATCAATCATACACTGCATTCATGAAGTAGTCTCACAGTTTTTTGTTTTGCTTCTGATAGAATTCGATTTTAGCTGTCCACAAGCTGCCATAATATCTTGTCCTCTATTCTTTCGTATTGGTGATGGGTATCCATTATCTTCGAGAATTTTTGCAAATTTCCTGATTTGTGTATTGGAAGAAGTACGAAATTCAGTTCCAGGCCATGGATTAAATGGTATTAGATTTACTTTGGCCGGGAGGGAAGCAAGCAATTTCACCAACTCTTTTGCTTCCTCAATGCTATCATTGATGCCGTCTAGCATCACATATTCAAAAGTGATGCGTTTATTTCCGGTAATTGCAGAGTACTCGCGGCAGGCTTCTATCAGTTCTTGAATTTTATACTTCTTATTTATAGGAACTAACTTATCACGGAGTGAATCGCGCGTGGCGTGCAGAGAGACTGCAAGATTTATTCCCAGTTCCTCGGCGCAACGTACTATTTGAGGTATTATTCCAGATGTTGATAATGTAATGCGATTTTTAGATATATTTAGGCCATTTTTATGCATCATATTTTTGACTGCGATTGATACATTTTCATAGTTTAAGAGCGGTTCTCCCATACCCATAAGTACGATATTTGTTATGCGTTTCTGAAACTGTTGTTTGTTCTTTAATATATGTTGTTCAGTTGTGTTATTTTTTTCTTGTTCTAAGAATTTTTTAGCTAGCATGACTTGCCCTATAATCTCCCCAGCCTTGAGGTTTCGCACAAGTTTTTGTGTTCCTGTATGGCAGAACTTGCATGTAAGTGTACATCCTACCTGTGATGAAATGCAAAGAGTTCCTCTTTCTATTTCTGGAATGAAAACTGTTTCTATAGTATTGTCGTCTTGCATTTTTAGTAGCCACTTTACTACTTCATCTTGTGCTGTTTGTTGCGTTGCGATTTGAGGATATTGTATCTCGCATTGCTCATCTATTGTGAGACGTAATTCACGTGGCAAGTTGGACATATTATCAAAATGTTCAACTCCCTTGCGATACACCCAGTCCCAAATTTGCATTGTTCGGAAAGGTTCTTGTTGCATATCGAGTAGTAGATCCTTTGCTCTATTAAATTCTAGGTCTAAGAAATTAGCTTTATTCATTTGTTATCTTATCATAAGTTAGTTATCTGCCTGCGCCATAACTCTAAGAAGTGCAGGATTAATGTTGGTTGTAAACGATTATAATGCGCTGAAAGTCCAACAGAAAAAGTGGCAAAATTGCCAAAAACCTCATGGATTTTGTTAGGTGCTGTCTTAAATCAGGGCATGCGCACGGATTTGAAAGGCATGATTTTTTAGATGGCCAGTTAATTTCTGAATCAAATACTTATATATTTGCGAAGAAATTAATAAAGTAATACTTAGAAATCAGGCTAAAAAGGTCTCTGCAAGTGGCTTTGCTCGTAGTATATAAGTAGTATTTGCTAAGTACAGGACAAATTTATATATCCTAAAATTAGCGCATGGCAGTTCTAAAAGCTAATTTTTGTATATTTAACTTTACGCAAAAATTGCTGTGCGCAAGCAAATAAATTTTTGACGTGCAGACTAGTTACTTCCCTCTTCCAAAGCTGATTACGCTTGGCATTTTTGATGACCCCAGTATTGGTGGCGGTGTTATACTACTTGCGATATTTGCCAAACTCATAGAATTTGCCATACCTTGAAAAGCAAGGAAAAATCTATCCATAAAGTCAAAAGCGATAGATGAAGTTTTTTTTGGTATCCTTTCGAGTGAGAGATCCATATCGTTGAATATAGTGGCTCCATTGGATGCACCTATTGATGCTCCGTTTGATATGCCACGTGACATAGATGAAGCGAAAGAGCCCATTGCGCCATCAAAATCCATATACACATTCTCCCTAAATATTGTTTAATAATCAAAACAGAGTCTGCATTTTGGCAGCTCTATACTTAAGCAAGCTTCATTGTAACACAAAATTAAAAATTAGTTGCTGCTGGTTGCTTGTAGAGCTTTCTATTATGTCAGAATGCGTATTTCACAAGTGTTATGATGCAGCACTAAAATAGCTGTATAATTTAGATTTTACAGTATAGCTCTGCAATAATCGATAAATATAACTCTTTTTTAAAATCTATTATGCTATCTATTAATAAGTCCTGAGTGACCCATTGCCAACTCTTGAATTCTTGATTTGCTGTATCAACTTTAATGTCAGAGTCATTAGCTAAGAAACGCATTAGAAACCATTTTTGAATTTGTCCTATATACATTCCATCCCAGAGTTCATTAATCATTTCCTTTGGTAGATCATACTTAAGCCATTGTTTGCTTTCCGCTATCAGTTCGACACTTTCTTTTGGTACCATGACTTCTTCATATAGTTCTCGAAATGCGGCTTGTAGAGGTGCTTCTCCTTCATGCATGCCGCCTTGTGGCATTTGCCATGCTGGGATTTCACAATCTATACGTTGTCCCGCAAGTATTAGACCATTTTTATTAACAAGCATTATTCCTACGCCTTTTCTATAGCTAGAATTTGTTGCCGCCATTTTTTATCTCCTACACATATAAAAATGAATAAAATAATTTAATTTCAATTCATAATGCGTTTGTTTATAAATAACAAACATGAGTTTTTACGCAAGTTTTAGTTAAGTTTATGGCAAAATAATGCTTAAAATGTATACATAAAAAGCATTATTTCTCTTTCTTTAGATTTGGCTTTGCGGTGTTGAATACTAGATTAGTGTATACAAAAAAGGCAATGAAGCGGCATACTCGTCATATTTTTTGAAATCAGCGTCTTACAAAAAGCTTCTTATGTATTTTTGTATATGCCTTTGTTAACCAAGCCACTTGCGTAGACCTTTTTGGCCTGATTTTTAAGTATTACTTCGTTAATTTCTTTGTAAATAATGTACTCTAAAAATTTAGCTCTTAAAAATCTTTGTTTAGTGCGCTTATGCATGCAGTGCGATACGTGCACTTCCATTCTGGCTTGCTCTTTTTTAAGTTTAACTTCGTTTATCAGCAGTACATGAGTCTTGCGAAGCAGCAACTTTCTACTGCATATATGTTTTAGATCGAAGGCCTATTAAACATGTTCATTATGCTTACGTAAAAACGTTAAGGATTTTGACAGAATGCTAAGTAATAAGCAACACATATATGTGAGGCATTATTTCTCCTTGAGTGGTATATAGGTTTTGCGCTCATAAGAGTGGTATTTTGTGTAATAGAGTGGTGGATATTTGACGCAAATGCAGCTTGTCAAGCATATTTGATTTGTCAGTAGAATAAAAAAATGTAAAATGAGTGTTGACTATTTGTGTGTAATCCTCTATAACCTGTTTCTGTTGATGACTTGTTGTCTTTGAAATTGTGAATGTAAACCAAATGAAAAAATAATGATAACCGTATCAATAAAGCTGAATTACAAATTTAGTTCTGTAAGCAATAAAAGCAGTCAGTAAGCTTTAAATATGAGAAGAGCATTTGATGGATGCCTTGGTGGTAGGAGGCGATGAAGGACGTAACAGGCTGCGATAAGCTGTGGGGAGGTGCCAATAACCTTTGATCCGCAGATTTCCGAATGGGGAAACCCGCCGAGTTTACTCGGCATTCTAAGATGAATCAATAGTCTTAGAAAGCAAACCTAGGGAACTGAAATATCTAAGTACCTAGAGGAAAAGAAATCAAACGAGACTCCGTTAGTAGTGACGAGCGAACGCGGACTAGGCCAATGTTCTTGCTGTAATAATTAGAATCTCTTGGAAAAGAGAGCCATAGTAGGTGATAGCCCTGTATAAGTAAAAAGCAGTAAGGAATTTGAGTAAGGCGAGGCACGTGAAACCTTGTCTGAATATGGGGGGACCACCCTCCAAGCCTAAGTACTCCCTACCGACCGATAGTGAACAAGTACCGTGAGGGAAAGGTGAAAAGAACCCCGATTAGGGGAGTGAAATAGAATCTGAAATCAAATGCTTACAAGCAGTCGGAGCAGTCCAGTCCATTTATGGATTGGTGCTGTGACGGCGTACCTCTTGTATAATGGGTCAGCGAGTTAGTGTATCTGGCAAGGTTAAGCCGTTAGGTGTAGCCGTAGCGAAAGCGAGTCTGAATAGGGCGCTTAGTCAGATGCATTAGACCCGAAACCGGGTGATCTAGCCATGAGCAGGCTGAAGTTAAGGTAAGACTTAATGGAGGGCCGAACTCGTCACTGTTGCAAAAGTGTGAGATGACTTGTGGCTAGGGGTGAAAGGCCAATCAAACTCGGAAATAGCTGGTTCTCCGCGAAATCTATTTAGGTAGAGCGTTGTTTGGTTACCGTCGGGGGTAGAGCACTGGATAGGCTAGGGGGGCCCAAAGCCTTACCAAACCTAACTAAACTCCGAATACCGACGAGTATAAAACAGCAGGCAGACTGTGGGTGCTAAGATCCATAGTCGAAAGGGAAAGAGCCCAGACCGCCGTCTAAGGTCCCCAAGTTATAGTTAAGTGTGAAAGGATGTGGGAACGCCAAAACAACTAGGAAGTTGGCTTAGAAGCAGCCATCTTTTAAAGAAAGCGTAATAGCTCACTAGTCTAATAGCGATCTTGCGCCGAAAATGTATCGGGGCTTAAACTATATACCGAAGACGCGGGTTCATGTGTGTAACAACATATGAGCGGTAGCGGAGCGTTGTGTAAGTCTGTGAAGGTGTGTCGTAAGGCATGCTGGAGATATCACAAGTGAGAATGCTGACATAAGTAGCGTAAAGGGATGTGAGAAACATCCCCGCCGAAAGTCCAAGGTTTCCTACGTAAAGTTAATCTGCGTAGGGTTAGCCGGCTCCTAAGACGAGGCTGAAAGGCGTAGTCGATGGGAATCACGTTAATATTCGTGAGCCTGCCAGTAGTGACGAAAGTAAAGAATTGTGTGAAGTTAATGGATTCTGAGCGCAGTTTTAGCTTTCCAGGAAATAGCTCTGGCATATAGACCGTACCCCAAACCGACACTGGTGGACAGGTAGAGTATACCAAGGCGTGGAGTGAATGATATTGAAGGAACTAGACAAATTGCACCTGTAACTTCGGGAAAAGGGTGGCCTCACTTAGGCAACTAAGATGAGGTGGCACAAACTAGGGGGTGGCGACTGTTTATCAAAAACACAGGGCTCTGCAAACTCGTAAAGAGGAAGTATAGGGTCTGACGCCTGCCCGGTGCTGGAAGGTTAAGGTGAGGAGTGCAAGCTCTGATCTGAAGCCCCAGTAAACGGCGGCCGTAACTATGACGGTCCTAAGGTAGCGAAATTCCTTGTCGGGTAAGTTCCGACCTGCATGAATGGCGTAACGACTTCCCCATTGTCTCCAATATTACCTCAGCGAAATTGAATTCTCCGTGAAGATGCGGAGTGCCCGCGGTTAGACGGAAAGACCCCGTGAACCTTTACTATAGCTTTGCATTGGTGTTAGGAATTAAATGTGTAGGATAGGTGGGAGACTATGAAGCAGAGGCGCCAGCTTTTGTGGAGTCATCCTTGAAATACCACCCTTTTAATTTTTGACATCTAACCACGACCTGTGAATCCAGGTCTGAGACAGTGCATGGTGGGTAGTTTGACTGGGGCGGTCGCCTCCCAAAGAGTAACGGAGGCGTGCGAAGGTAAGCTCAGGCTGGTCGGAAATCAGCTGTAAGAGTGCAATGGCATAAGCTTGCCTGACTGCGAGACTGACAAGTCGAGCAGAGACGAAAGTCGGTCATAGTGATCTGGTGGTCCCGCGTGGAAGGGCCATCACTCAACGAATAAAAGGTACTCCGGGGATAACAGGCTGATGAGCTCCAAGAGCCCATATCGACGAGCTCGTTTGGCACCTCGATGTCGACTCATCACATCCTGGGGCTGTAGAAGGTCCCAAGGGTTCGGCTGTTCGCCGATTAAAGTGGTACGTGAGTTGGGTTCAGAACGTCGTGAGACAGTTCGGTCCCTATCTGCCGTGGGTGTAAGGAAAATTGAGAAGATCTGACTTTAGTACGAGAGGACCGAGTTGGACATACCACTGGTGTACCAGTTGTTCCGCCAGGAGCAGCGCTGGGTAGCTATGTATGGAAGGGATAACCGCTGAATGCATCTAAGCGGGAAACCCACTTCAAAACTAGTTTTCCCAATTAGTGCCGTGAAAGACTATCACGTTGATAGGCTGGGTGTGTAAGCAGAGCAATCTGTGTAGCTAACCAGTACTAATAGCACGATTGATTTAATGTTTAATGACTGTTTGTTGCATGCAGTACTAAATTTGTAGCTTTTGCTATTTTTTTGTTGTGCTCTGATTATTCTTATTAGAGCATTTTGGTTTGCTTCACATTTTAAAGCCCTGTTCTTGTGGCTTGGTGGTTATAGAAGAGATGAAACACCTGATCCCATTCCGAACTCAGAAGTGAAAAGCTCTATCGCCGATGGTATTATGTCTTAAGACATGAGAGAGTAGGATGTTGCCAAGCTCTGAGAGCAGGGCTTATTTATTATGAAGCATCTGATACTCTCTATTCTTTCCATTAAGCTTTTTAAAAAATATCATAAATTTAACTTTATATCACAAATAATCTCAACTCGATATAATGGTAATTTTTCTATTTGCATAGAATACTTCTATTGCGATAGGATATGATAAGTCAAGAAAGTTGAATGTATTATATATTTGAAAGCAGAATCTGCAGTGTAATAGAGACATAGGAATGGTGGATTAAAGAGCTAGTACGCGCGCCAAAAGTCTCAGAAGCTGTATCAAATGGTGTTTATGGCATTGCTAACTAAAGATAGATGTCAGCAAGTTTTTATTAAAAAGCATTAAGATTGAATTGAAGATCATATCCATAGCCTTGCTGTCACCTTTGGTTTTACGACGAAACCTGGTTAAATAGCGCAATATTAATGAGTTGAATGATTCCACTAAAGACGTTTATGCCTTAGTAGAATAGTGCTTTTTAGCAATCTTTTAGCAATCATAAATTTTTTATAAACATCATAATGGTCACTGCATGATATCTCTATCTTGTAGCTAATTTGTAATCGCATAGCCATTGGAAGATAGGATGCAAAATCCCTGGTATGCTCACTTCAAAATCAACAACTTTATTTCTCTCCATATCAACAGCAAGCCATATGTAGACTTTGTTAGTTTGTCCATCCGGTAAAAGTATGCATTATAGCTTTTGAAATACCTTGGTACAACTGTGTATTGTTTATTATATGTTTTGTTGCTCAGCTGACGGTATCTGTGTCAATTTGCTGTGATTTTTTATGGCAGAATGAGAAAAATGTCTGCAAGGCGTGCAAAATGCTGTGTTTTAAGCATGTATCCTCTATTGCCACTTTGTGGCATTTGATTTTTATCTGCTTAAATTAAGGTGATTAGCCAGATATAGTAAATTAAGTTGAAGTTTACGCATATATATAGATGTGTGTTACACTCAAAGGAAAATGCCATCCTCATACAGCGAAGATTTTCGGAAAAAGTAATAACATATGTATGCTTTGGTTCAATTCTTTAATACGTAAACCTCAACTTAATTTACCATAGTGTGCGTCCTATAGCATTCAGATTCATACCTATGGCTGATATAAATGGGTTTATTATGTCTCATATTATCCCTCGCAGATAATTACGTCCAAGGCGACCAAAATGCTTCAAATCTCCGATTATAGGCTCAATTGCACTTCTTCGCTTCATCATCTTTTTATCAGAAAAACAATGCTCAAACTTGCCGAGAAATTTAAGCTTTCCTATGACAGTCTCAATTAAAGCTCTTTTTAGCAACATCACCTTATCTATCATTGGCATTCATATATTTTTCATGCCTTTTTTCACCATTGTGATAAGCTGAATACCTTGAGAATACAGATCTTCAAATAATTCTTTTGATACATATCCATGATCTCAAAACATTTTCCCAAAAAGACCTGTAATCATCTGCCTTAAAGCCTTTCTATCATCTTGATTTCCACTACTAAAAGATACTTTTATCAAATTACCTCATGGATCTATTACCAAATGAAGCTTCAAACCAAAAAACCAACCTTTAGTAGTGTGACTTCGGTTTGCTGATTCATTAAAAACTTTATGAGAATAAATCCTATAATTTTTGCAGACTCTAATGCTGGTTGAGTCTACAAAAGAAATACCTGTGCAATCCTTTAATAAATGCAAGCAGTAACATAATAAAATACTGAAAATTTCTACTAATTAATTTTGTGAAGTGTACATAGCTAACAAGCTTAAAATCATCTGCATGATCCTTGCATTATAATTGTCTCATAATAGTGCTTAAAACAATCACAACAAGATTCATAGTAACAAATTAGTATGGTTAATACTTCGCTGCTAGACAAATAATTCTTCATTCCAGGTTTAGATTTGCAATTATTAATTGCAGGCAATTTGCAATATAGATCTTGCATAACATCATCGACAAAACAGTACATTTCAGTACAATCCTTTTTCATAGGTTATTTTTATGTGTTAAAAAATTTTAAAATAACATATAACTCCCTAACAATCTACCATGCAACCAATCAGTTAATTGGCAACTTGCTCTATATACAGCTGTTGGTTATTGATATTTTAACAAAAAAGTATGGTATTGTTAAAGTGCTGCATCTAAGGTGTTAGAATAGAAAATAAAAAGTTGCTAAAATGAACCAAGACTTATCAAGTTATCTATGCTCTTTTGTTATAAGATATAGGGTGTATTTATTAAGTCTGTCTTTGTTGGCAGTCAGTGCTGCACTGTTTAGTGTATTTGTAAATTATCAGATTAAAGAGATAATAGATGGCATCAGTAATAACAGAGAGAACCTAACGTTTGGGCACGCACTTTATCACAGCAAAAGTGCAGAGTTTATGTTATGTATGTTTGTGCTATTCAAAGTTGGGCATCATAGTATATTTTTCATCGGTAGACTTTTTGATATAAAGTATAAACCACAGATATTGATTACAGTTGTTGAAGAGGCTTGTGTTAAAACCATGCAGCACTCGTTGCACTGGTTTGAGTCTCATTTGTCTGGTGAAATAGCTGCAAAAGTTACTGACCTGCAAGAGAGCATAATCGCGCTTATAAGTCTTTTTTACAGATCGCTTATCAACATTTCATCTATAATAATAGGTATAGTTTTTCTCTTTGTTGTCAATTATATCACAGCTTTAGTTCTAATATCATTTGTTGCGCTGTACGCTCCTGTTTTATTTGTTCTGTTAAGGAAGCAGATGCATTTGCAAGAATTATATACAAGAGCGAGGCAGGAGTCTATTGGAATAATAAATGACTCCATTTCAAACATATTCAGTATAAAGATAATAGGTAGTGTAATGTCTGATCTTCGTCTCAAGCTCATTCCATCATTAAATAGATGGCGTAATGCGGATAGAGTTGCAAGAAAGTATGATGCTTATTATGTAGATATGGCAGATACTATCATAGTGATATTAATGGGTGGGATCCAGATGAGTGTTTTGATATACCTTTATCAGACTGCACAAATTACAGCAGGAAGCTTCGCATTTATCGCAATGGTTACTTTGAACATACATAGAGAGTTGGATAGTTTACTAGAGAATATGCTATTTTCTATAAACCCAAAAATTGCAATTATAAAATCTTCTTATAAATTCATAAATTCCAAGTTAGATGTTAAAGACCCAAAAAATGTCACACTCATTCCAAGGGTTAGTGGTGATATAAAATTTGAGAATGTAACATTTTCATACGACGATATTGAAAGATTTGGGGATGTAATATATGACAAAGAAAGCAACGCTAGACGAGTGGTATTTAGTGATTTAAACTTGCATATTAAAGCAGGAGAGCATGTTGGGATTGTTGGCGCTTCTGGTGCTGGCAAAACTACCTTAATTAAATCTTTGTTAAGGTACTTTGATATTTCTAAGGGCAGTATTTTAATAGATGGACATAACATCAAAAATATAACACAAGAAGTACTTAGAAAACAGATTGCTGTGATACCGCAGGATATTACCCTTTTTCATAGAAGTATTTTGGAAAATTTACAGATTGCAAAATATGAAGCATCTACAGAAGAGATTTATGCTGCTGCTAAGAAGGCACGTATACATAATGAGATAAAAAACATGCCAAATGGTTATCATTCCATTGTAGGAGAGAGGGGGATAAAAGTAAGCGGTGGTCAACGGCAGAGAATAGCAATTGCAAGAGCGATATTGAAAAATACTCCTATACTGATTTTGGATGAAGCGACTTCTGCACTAGATACACATACAGAGACATTGATACAAGAATCTATACATGAGGTACTTAGCCAAAGAAAGACAACTACTATAGTTATTGCACACCGTCTTTCTACACTGCGTTCTATGGATAGAATTATAGTATTGCAATCTGGCTCTATAGTGCAGGATGGTTCACACGATCAGCTAATTGATACAGATGGCTTATATCGTACTCTATGGAATGCTCAGTCATCTAAAACCAGAGATTCTATATGAAAATAAATTGTGAGATTAGATTTTGTTGTAGTGATTGGCGAAGTTTAAGACAAATCAAGCAATATATAAGAAGTATCGCAAAATGCACTTTGACTCATTTTGAGCAGTTTACTGAATTAAAAAGTATTACAATATCTATACTTTTGGCAAGCGATTATACTATGCAAGAACTGAATCTTAAGCATAGAAATAAAAATCTCCCTACTAATGTTCTATCTTTTCCTTATGAAGAACATGTATTGAGTAGTCAGTTCAAAGAGCGGGATATTTTCTTAGGAGATTTAGCGTTTGCATTTGGTGTTATTGAAAGAGAGGCTGTTTCTCAAGGAAAAGAGTTTCAGGCGCATTTTGCTCATCTCATTGTGCACGGTATTCTACATCTATTAGGCTTTGATCATATACTTGATGTTGATAGAGAGATTATGGAAGCATTAGAGATTAAAATTTTGATTAAGTTGGGTATAATAGATCCATATGAGCTGCACTAAATAAAATTGCTAGTCATCTTGCATCATACTCTTAAGAAGCTAAAGGTTTACATTGGCACGCAAGCAATGATGAGACGCCGAAAGTCCTGCAGAAAAAGTGGCGAAACTTATATATGCGCTTCTTTGTATTGCTGAAAAACTCTGCTATGCACTTGTATCACATAATAAATAGTCTATCCGCCAAAAATTGAGTTATTAGTACGCGCACCAAAAGTCTCGAAAGTGCGCATGAAATACTGCTCTGAGTGTCAAAATAGCGCTTTAAATCCGTAAGAAAATGTTACAATAAACGCAAAAACCTTACTGATTTTGTGAAAGCAGTGTTTGCGCGCGGCACATGAGTAATAACGTATCCAAAAATTAGCACAGGGCCAAATCATGTACTACTTTTTGTACATTTAACTTCTCCACAAAAATTTATTTGCATAGCAAAGCAATTTTTAACGGATATACTGCTTAGAGGACGCTAATTTTTGAAAAATATGGCTAGTATATTGCTCAAGATAGTAATTATCTTACCATTTATTTCTTTATCTTAAGCGATTCTATCAACTCTATTGTTGCTTCTGGAGTTAGATGCTCATAATAATCATTGTTTATCTGCACAATCGGCGCATTAATACACGCCCCAAGACATTCAACCTCAACTAGAGAAAACTTTCCATCTTCTGATGTTTGACCAACACCTATTCCAAGATGTTTTTTACAACTCACAAGAATTTCATCTGAGCCTCTGAGCCAACAAGGAGTTGTTCTGCATACTTGAAATAAATACTTACCAACTGGTTCTTTGTTATACATCGTATAGAAATGTGCAACTTCATAAACATACATAGATGGAATCTCAAGCATCTTTGCTATATAATCCATTGCATCTATCGATATCCAATTATCGTGCTGTTCTTGTACTAAATATAGCAATGGCATAACAGCACTGCGCTTTTTATCTTTTGGATATTTGGCCAGAACTTCTTCAGCACGCTTGAGATTTTCTGGTGTAAAGCTAAAAGTTCCATGCTGTGAGAAATTTTTTATTGTATTATGCATATCAGTTATCTATCTACCTCACCAAAGACTATATCTAATGTTCCAATATTCGTCACAACATCAGCCAGCATATGCCCCCTACTCATAAAATCCAAACCTTGCAAATGAGCGAAACCAGGCGCTCTAATATGACATCTGTATGGCCTATTACTTCCATCCGATACTAGATAGACGCCAAACTCTCCCTTTGGGGATTCGACTGCAACATAAGTTTCTCCTGCTGGTACAGTATAACCCTCCGTATAAAGCTTAAAATGATTAATTAAAGCCTCCATAGACTTTTTCATTTCACTGCGCTTAGGTGGCGATATCTTAGGATCTTGAGTTTTAATTTCACCTTCTGGCATCTTATCTAAACATTGTTCTATAATCTTTATAGACTGTCTCATTTCCTCCATACGCACTAGATATCTATCATAACAATCTCCGTTTTTTCCAACTGGAATTTTAAAGTCTAATTCGTTATATATTTCATACGGCTGAGAACGGCGCAAATCCCAAGCGACACCTGATGCACGGATCATAGGGCCAGAAAAGCCATAGTCCAGCGCTTCTTTTGGAGTGACTACACCTATTCCAACTAACCGCTGCTTGAATATCCTATTTTCCGTTAAAACAGTCTCTATATCATCTATCTTATCATGGAATGATTTGATGAAGTGCTCTATATCCTTCAGAAGTCCTTTTGGCAGATCGCTTGCAACTCCTCCTGGCCTAATATAAGAAGCATGCATTCTAGCTCCGCTAGCGCGCTCATAAAATTCCATCATCTTCTCGCGTTCTTCAAACATCCAAAGCAGTGGTGTCATCGCTCCTATATCCAAAGCATGAGTAGTAATGCTAAGCAAATGATTCAAAATTCTGGTAATTTCACAAAAAAGAACTCTTATATACTTAGCACGTATTGGTATTTCGCATTGAAGTAGCTTTTCGACCGCAAGAGCAAAACAGTGTTCTTGTGCCATTGGAGAGACATAATCAAGCCTATCGAAATAAGGTACGGCTTGTAGGTATGTTTTATATTCTATCAATTTTTCAGTACCTCTATGCAACAGCCCAATATGTGGATCAGCACGAGTTATAACTTCCCCATCCATTTCAAGAATTAAGCGCAGTACACCATGTGCCGCAGGATGTTGAGGCCCAAAATTGATAGCAATATTCCTCTTATCATTCATAATCAATTAACTCTGTTTATTTGATGTCCGCTCTATATGTTTTATACTTATTATCACTACGTTGCAAAATGAACTTTTATACTATTAGTAGTTATAATAGCTAATATATTCATACGTATTAAGAATAAATGTAGATATCGAAGCTTAAATATTACATAAGCATGTGTGGCAAATGACATGGATTTTGCCGCTTTCTGCATTAATTTTTTAGAATTTGCATTGTATTTGCGATTTATAGTCGCCAATATACTAAATATAACGCAAAAACAATTAATTGCACACACCTTTTTCATAAATTTACTCTCTTCAAAAATAAGCTGCAATCCTGAAATCTTGCGATACTCTGCGCTTTTCTAGATAATGTATCTAAATAGATTTTCTGCACTATGTCTATATTTATTGATACTTGAACTGCTTATTTATACAGAGACTTGTAATATAGAAGATAAAATGCTATACATTAGTCCCGAAGAGAGGAGTTCGGCTGTGTATTAATTATTTCGATGCAGTATACTCGTCACACTTCAAAAGTTGGCGCCTGAAAGATCGCTCGTTATATATTAGACCTCTTGCATAACCATATAAATTGATTAAAATCCTTGATTTTATCAAGGATAACATGAAGTTTGAAAACATCAAAGATGAATACGCAGAAGAGTTTCGCAGGCTTACTGGCATTAAACGAGGAACGTTTGAAGTTATACTAAGTATATTAAAAGAAGCTGAAGCTATTTTAAAGTCTCAAGGTGGAAAACCCAATAAATTGGCTTTAGAAGATCGATTACTCATGACGCTTGAGTACTTGCGTGAATACAGGACATATTTTCATATTTCCCGCAGTTATGGAATAAGTGAAAGTGCCTGTTATCGTAATATACGTTGGATTGAAGATACTCTAATTAAAGATAAACGATTTTCACTACCTGGACGTAAAGCATTACTAAAAAGCGATTCTGAATACGAACTTGTGTTAATTGATGCTACTGAAACACCGATAGAACGACCTAAAAAAAACAGAAGCACTTTTATTCGGGAAAAAAGAGGCGACATACTCTAAAAACTCAGCTTATTGTGGATAAAAGGAAAAAAGAAATCATTTGCACTAATTTTTCTAATGGCAAGCGTCATGATTTCAGGTTATTTAAAGAATCCGGAGTTCACATCCACCCTGAGATTAAAGTTCTTACAGATACTGGTTATCAAGGCATTGATAAGTTGCATTATAATTCAGAGTTACCAAAGAAAAAGACAAAAAAGCGACCACTAAGCAGGAAAGATAAAAAGAAAAATCGTCAATTGTCTAGTGAACGTGTTTTAAATGAAAACGTCATAGGCATGATCAAACGATTTAAAATTATCGCTGATCGTTATAGGAACAGAAGAAAACGATTCGGTTTAAGGTTTAATTTACTTGCTGGTATCTATAACTTTGAGCTTTAAATAGGTTATGCAAGAGGTCTATTGATTATATACATGCCCACAGCACTCTTCATAGCTCTTTTTGAAGTCTAACTTCATATGTATGCAAGTAAAATATCAATTCTTCATCTACAAGAAGTAGATATTTGCTTATATCAGTCATCTTTTCTTTTTTTAGATCTTGTTCTCTTGTAATTTTAGTAAAACTATATTACGTAAAGTTTAGCTAAAGAAAACATTGTATCGAATTTGAGGTTTATGTTATTCTGCTGAACTATAGTTCTGGTTTTGAGCTAATCAATACTTGTCATGTAATTCGTAGAATTATCTTATGTGCGGCCGTGGTGGAATTGGTAGACACGCAACGTTGAGGGCGTTGTCTCGCGAGAGGTGAAAGTTCGAGTCTTTTCGGCCGCACCATTTATATAATAGACCTCTTGCATAACCTCATTCTGAGCTAGAAATTTTTTGCAAAACGTCGCAACAATGATCTCCGTGAGTATTTTTATGTATTGGTGACAATAAAATCATAGTTTTGAACAGGTTATGCAAGAGGTCTAATGTATTCTGTTATTTCTCATAGTATATTTTTGATAAATTAATGACGAACTCGATAAAGCGTTGGTCACTTGAAGAGGCGAATGCCTTGTTCAATCAGCCATTTTTCGACTTGATATATAGCGCTCATACTGTTCTTAAAGAACATTTTGACCAAAATACTGTACAGGTAAGTACCTTGCTTAACATAAAGACTGGTGGCTGCCCTGAAAATTGTAAGTATTGTTCACAATCTGCACATTATAAAACCGAATTAAAGAAAGAACCGCTTTCTGATTTGGAGTCTGTGATGAATGCAGCCAGATCTGCAAAGGAATCTGGAGCAACAAGGTTTTGTATGGGGGCCGCATGGCGCTCTCCAAGTTCGAAAGACTTAATGCAAACTATAGAGATGATAAAAGGCGTCAAATCTCTTGGTATGGAGACATGCGCTACATTTGGTCTACTAAATTCTAGTCAAGCTTCGCTACTTAAAGAAGCAGGTCTTGATTATTATAATCATAACATTGATACGTCTGAAGATTTTTATCCAAATGTTATTACTACAAGAACATTTCAGGATAGACTCGACACTATAAAGTGCGTGCGAGAAGCTGGTATGAGCGTTTGTTGCGGCGGTATAATAGGAATGGGGGAATCACTGAGCGACAGAATAAAAATGCTAATGGTTTTGGCTAATTTAGACAAGCCACCTGAATCTGTACCTCTTAATCTACTTGTAAAAATCCCAGGAACACCGCTTGAAGCTGAATTCGACGTTGAGCCATTTGAATTTGTTAGGCTAGTTGCGCTTGCAAGAGTGATGATGCCAAGATCTTACATAAGACTTTCTGCTGGCAGAGTAAGCATGTCTGAAGAATTACAAGCACTTTGCTTGTTTGCTGGTGCTAATTCTATATTTGCTGGAGATAAATTGCTGACTACTGAGAATAATACACTGAGCGCTGATGAAATACTATTTCAGAAACTTGGACTAAAAAAGTTACTAGAAGCTAATTGTGAGCCAATATGACAAACAAAAATCAACGCATAGCAAAATTTATAGCAAGCTCTGGTTACTGCTCTAGGCGTGATGCAGAAAAATTAATATTAGAGGGAAAAGTAAAGCTAAACTGTCAGCCTGTACTACATCCTGCCACTCTTGTATCAGGTCAGGAATCTATTACAGTTGATGGAAAAAAGCTAGGCGCAATTCCAAAAGCAAGAATATGGCTATATAACAAGCCAAGAGGGCTCATTACTTCACACAAAGATACCAAGGGCAGAAAAACAGTTTTTGAATCTCTCCCAGAGTATCTGCCAAGAGTTATTTCAGTAGGCAGGCTTGATTATAACACCGAAGGTTTGTTATTACTCACCAATAGCGGAAGTCTAGCAAGAAAACTTGAACTTCCCGCGAATCAATTAACACGCAGATATAGATGCAGAATATTTGGCTCTATAAACGATACACAAATGAAAGCTCTGAGTGATGGCATTACCATCGATGGAATATCATATAAGAGCATTGCAGTAAGCATACCTGAGAGAAAACATACTTATACAGATAGTAAGAGTAAGTTGATGTGGCCTAAAAAAAAGGCTAAAAATAGCATCAACCATTTAGCAAAGAATTCTACTTCAAATTCATGGATTGAAATATCGCTAGCAGAAGGAAAAAACAGAGAAATCCGCAAGATATTTGAGCATTTTGGCATGGAAGTTAGTAGACTTATCAGAACTCACTATGGACCTTTCAATCTTGGAGATCTACAAACAGGAGCTATAAGAGAAGCAAATGCAGAGGAGATGCGCAAAATTATGGAGATTTAGTAGTCTGTTCGTTAAAAATCAATTGAGTCTTTATCAAAGATTGTGTAAATTATAGTAGAGCCTATATTTGGAATTAATAAAGAATATAGGTAATTAGAATGAAGACAGAAAAGAATAAGAAAATAAATGAAGCGATAGATTTACTGATAGAAGGAGGAGCGGATTTAAAGACAGTACTGAAGCAGGATGGATTGATTAAGGAATTAACGAAGAGTATTTTGGAGAGAGCCTTGCAGGCAGAAATGTCTGAACACTTAGGTTATAACAAATATGATAGGTCTGAAACTGAGAATTGCAGGAATGGTCATTATAATAAGAATTTGATTACTGAGAATGGCAGTATCGAGTTAAATATTCCGCGAGATAGAGAAGGTAAATTTGCACCTGTAATTGTCTCCAAGAATCAAACAAGAATAGATGGTTTAGATCAAAAGATAATATCTCTGTATGCCAAGGGGATGAGTTTGTCTGATATCAAGATCCAATTACAAGAATTATATGGAGCAGAAGTTAGTGAGAGTTTAATTAGTAGGGTTACAGATGATGTAATTGATGAGGTTAGAATTTGGCAGAGTAGACCTCTTGAACCATTATATCCTATAGTATATTTTGATTGTTTAATAGTTAAGGTAAGGCAAGATAAACAGATAATTAATAAATCAGTATATGTTGCGCTGGGTATAGATTTACAGGGCCGGAAAGATATTTTAGGATTATGGATAAGTGAGAATGAAGGATCTAAATTCTGGCTTAGTAATTTTACTGAATTGAAGAATCGAGGATTAAAAGATATATTAATTGCCTGTAGTGATAACCTGACTGGTATGTCTGAAGCTATATGCGCAAGTTATCCCAAAACTGAGCATCAGCTTTGTATAGTACATCAAATTAGAAATAGCCTGAAGTATGTATCATATAAAGACAGAAAATTATTGGCATCAGATTTAAAGCTTATTTATAGCTCTGCTACTGAAGATGAAGCGCATCTTGCCCTAGAATCTTTTGATAAGAAATGGAGTAAACGATATCCACATATAGCAAAATCCTGGTATAATAATTGGGAGAATCTTGTAATATTTCTGCAATATCCAGAGAGTATCCGTAAGATAATTTACACTACAAATGCTATAGAATCGCTGAATAGTCAGTTGAGAAAAGTTACAAGAAATAAGCGTGTTTTCCCAAATGATGATTCGGTATTCAAGGTTTTATACCTAACGATTGATTATATTACCAAAAAATGGACCATGCCTATCTCTAACTGGAATGAAGCTATGGCTCATTTTATAATCAAATTTGATGGGAGATTTTAATGGCTCTAAAAAATTTACACAATCAATGAGAAAGACCCAATCAATTTGTGGCGGATTGACTCTTTTATATACGCCAGAGGTCTCAGAAACGGCATAAAATGCTGTTTAGAGTGTTAAAATATTATTTTAAATCCGTAAGAAAATGTTATAATAAGCGCAAAAAACTTACGGATTTTTATAGCAAGCATTACATTTACGTTTTTGAATATGCACTTGCAATTTGAAAAGCGTTTGAGTACTTTTTCAAGAGTGGACAAGCTGTATAATGCCTATTTTATACAAACCATTCAAAAATTTAGCTATACTAAAAATTCCATACATGAGTGATTAGTAATGCCGCTGATTTAGGCTTTTGGTGGATGAGATTATGTTATATCAGAATTTATATATCTTCAGGGCTATTTATTTAAACGTTCCTTAATGATTTGAAGATGGCGTGGAGTGATTTCATCATATCTCCATATGAACAAACCACCTAAATTCAAATTAATAATTTGATCAAGAAAATAATTGAGGTTCCAGTCTGTAAGACCTTTAGTAGTTAGTGCTAAAATAATTTTATCTTTATCCATGCCATAAGAGATACTTTTTTCTAATGCTTGTTTAACGTTATTCACAATATCATCTTTATTCCACATTGCAGAACCATAACAATAATGAACTAGTCGATTACATTGCTCTGATTTTATGATCATATTCACTTTATCCATTAACTTCTTTCCTGCTTCCGTATTTGGGTGGTTATAAGAATAACCTGCAATAAAACCAAAGCTTGTTTCTTTACCATTTTCTTTGAGTTTTTTCATTGCTTCAATAATGAGTGTGATATTCATATTGCACTCATCATCAAAATCAACACCGTCCCAATTTTTATTTAGTGTTGCCGAGATGATTCTTGATACCTCATACGTACTAGATGGCTTCCCTTCAGGAGCACAACCTCCTCCTCCATACACCCAAAGTCCTTTCCCTTGAAAACAAGGATTCATATCTGGCTTTGATTCATTTTCTGGACTCCAGCCCGGTGTGTTTATGTCTCCTGTTGTGAGTCCATCAAGATTGGTGACCATACCATACATTATGTAATCAAACTCATTAAATGGATAACGTGTTAGAGACATGCTCCAACCACCAAGTAACCTGCTCATACACACCTCTTCATGTGTATTGTTGTCATCTAAGATATCGTACATAAAAATTCAAATGAATAATATAAATTTTTGCACTTTCAAATAAGATAAATAAACAGTGCGCATAACTTAAAGTAGGCTAAAATCTTGTTAGAAGACTTTTTTATATTCTCTTTTTCTATATTGATAACTACGCATTTCTCTGTGAATTACCCATGTTATAGCATTAGCGTGCAATATAATTCTGCTATATTTTTCAAAATTAGCATCGTCACAATTCTCAATTTTTTGCCAGTCCATTAGTTAAAATGCTCTATATCCTCATGTTGATGGAATAGCTGAAGTAATTCTTCTAGTTTCATTTTTGATTTCTTTTCTTTGTTTATATCAAGTACAATACGTCCTTCTGATAACATAATAATCCTATCGCCATACATAATTGCGTCTTGCATGTTATGTGTCACCATAAGTGATGTAATATCATTTTTCACTATACAGGCTGCAGTATAGTACATAAGTTGTCGCTGCATCTTTGGATCAAGTGCACAGCAGTGTTCATCAAGCAACAATAGTTTTGTATGGAAAAGAGTGGCCATTACGACTGCTATCATTTGTTGTTGTCCACCTGAGAGATTACCAACTTTTGAGTTAAAGAATTTATCGAGTCCTAAGTTCAAAGATATTACTTCTTCTTTTATTCTATCAATATTATACATATAGTGCTTGAGTTTTGGGCTGGTTACTCGCATTCTTGCAAGTGCCAAGTTTTCTAGCAAAGTCATTTCTTGAAATGTGCCATTCGTAATATTCTGGGTAACATATGTTATAGATTTTGACCTTTGCTGTAGTGAAAGGTTTGTGAAGTCTTCTTCATCTATTACTATAGATCCTTTATCAATTTTATGTTCACCTACTATAGTCTTAATCAGAGTTGACTTACCTGAACCATTACTACCTATGCATACACAAAACTCACCTTTGTTCAAACTAAAACTTAGATCATCAAGTGCTGTCTTAAATACACCAGGAAAGGATTTATAGACATTTTTTATATGCAGCACTTAATCAACCACCGTCACATTATCTAAATTCTCAGGAATTTTAATATTGAAAGCAGCAGCTTTTTTCTTGTTTATAAAACAAACATGGTCAGATAATTGAGGATATATAATCGGTATGGAAGCTGGATTTACACCATCAAGTAGTTGAACTATTATATTAGATGCGGCAAGACCAATTTTGTAATGCGATACTCCAAAACTAGCCACAACAAGATTCTCTTTAACAGCGTTCTCATCTGCATTAAAAACTGGAATCTTTAACCTGTCTGCTTGCGCAACAATTGCAGGAAGTGAGGGTTGTATATATCCGCTCGTCCCAACATATATAAGATCCACAGGATCGCTACTAAATCTTTGCATTCTTAGCGGAATATCTCTCTGACTATCTATCGGTACTGCAATTACTTCCATATCATAGACCTTAGCAGCTTCTTTCATCATATCAAGTAAAGATATATCATTCACTTCAGATGTAGAATATAGCATTCCGATCTTTTTAGCTTCTGGCATAATACTTGTTACAAAATCAAGGAATGCTGCTAAATTTTGTCTATCAGATAGACCAGTGATGTTTCCAGAACTATATTCTCCTTGATGTACTAAGTTTGCTGCTTCTGGGTCTGTAACATTCACGAACAATATTGGAACGTCTATAATAGCTTTCTTAGCAGCCTGTGAAACAGGAGTGGAAAGTGTTACAAATACATCAGGTTGCCTAGCTCTAAGTCTAGTTAGTACCTGCATAATCATATTTTGATCGAAGTTGACATCCATTTTGTCAAATTTTATATCTCTTGAATCTTGCAATCCATGTTGTTGCAAGCCATCTACAATCCCTCTAATTGTATCGTCTAGCGAAGCATGAGGTCCATAACTTGCTATTGCTATTTTAGGGAGTTGATTGTTTTTTTCCAAAAGTAGAATAAAACACAATCCTAGAAATGTAGCGATAATTATAAATGTAATTGCCAGTTTTTTATATGAGAAATATTTTGTCATAAATAAAAGATCTATTTTGATACAGTGAAAATCTCAAAGCCGTTACTTGTTACGCCTAAAGAATGTTCAAATTGAGCAGAAAGTGATCTATCCTGAGTCACGGCAGTCCAACCATCTCTCAGCAATTTAGTCTTATACCCACCAACATTAACCATTGGCTCTATCGTAAAAAACATTCCTTCTGTGAGTACAACATCTAATTCCTCATCATAGTAATGCAATACTTGAGGCGGTGCATGAAATATTTTACCAAGACCATGACCACAATAGTCACGTACTACAGAATATCCATGTTTCTCTGCATATTCTTGTATTACCTTGCCTATGGTATTGAGTTTTACACCAGGTTTTACAGCTTCTATTCCAAGCATCATAGCATCGTAAGTAATCTGTATTAAGCGTTTTGCTTTGATACTAACATTGTCACCAACAGAATACATTCTGCTGGTATCACCATGCCATCCATCAACTATCACAGTCACATCTATATTGAGGATATCACCATTCTCCAGCTTCTTGTTACTAGGAATTCCGTGACAGACAACATGATTTACAGAAGTACAAATTGATTTTGGGAAGCCTTTATAGTTTAAAGGCGCTGGAACAGCACCTTTCTGTATTATCAT
This sequence comes from Candidatus Lariskella endosymbiont of Epinotia ramella, assembly GCF_964019805.1. NCBI lineage: Bacteria > Pseudomonadati > Pseudomonadota > Alphaproteobacteria > Rickettsiales > Candidatus Midichloriaceae > Candidatus Lariskella > Candidatus Lariskella endosymbiont of Epinotia ramella. The sequence continues at coordinate 187,173 of NZ_OZ026472.1, forward strand.
GTCATGGCACAACGTATTGAGATGGTCTGTAGTTACTCCAGGTTCCACAAAATCAGCTATATAATCTAGGACTTGAGATGCTAGCTTTCCAGCTTTGCGCATGCCTTCAAAATCCTCTTTAGAGTGTATTATAATATTTTGTTTTTCAGATTTCACTGTATTTTTCTTAAATATGTTTAAATCAGCTATATACTCGTCATACTTTTCTAAATTAGCGCTTTTTAGAATACTCCTTATGTATTTTGTTATACACATGCACCAGCATTCTTCCTAGCTCTTTTTGAAGTCTAACTCCGTGTGTACATGGCCATGTTCATCAAGTTATTATGTAGGACTTTTTGGCCTGATTTTTAAGTATTACTTTGTTAATCTCTACGCAAATATGTAAAAGCATTAAGCACAGAAATTAAAAAATCATGCCATAACAATCCTCGTGCGTGCACTTTGTGATCATTGCTATAATCAAATACAAACTCCTTATTTACCTATGGTATACTTATACTTTGCATTACTTCAAACATATGCTCCAGTATGTTGTATGTTAATATATCATGCTCTAGTAAACATATAGAGAGAGGTAAATAGTAAGCATAAACTGTGCCAGGTGTTGTTGTATCTTCAAAATAATAGGCCAAATTATATCACTAAATGTACAGTTTGGTAATGGCATAAATTAGCTACTTTGATTTGTATATTGTGTAGCTTTTTTAAGTTTGTTACATGGCATCGCCGGCAAAGTCAATTGTGCAGACCTTTTTTGCCTAATTTTTAAAGTATTACTTCGTTAACTTCTTCGCAAATATGCATGGCCAAAGCAGTATAAAAGAGTTATATCAAGTTTTTAAATCGTTCAGACAACTTTATAAATATTTCATCAACTTCTTATCATTTTTAATATCTTTTTCCTAAATTGAATAGGACATACTATGCTTCATTCCTTTAAGTATTACCTAACATCATAACATATATCGCGACTCTTTTATACTGTTTTAGCTGTAATAATTTGACTTAGAAATTCACTAATACTCTAAAAAATCATGCTACTCAAATCTTCGAGTGTGCACTTACTTGAGCGCAGTACATATTAAATTGATGCAAAAGTATAAACATTACTGAATTGATATGCGTTTGGTATAAGCTATGGATGCAATTTTATGTTCCGATAATTCTTTTTATAGGTTAATCTGCATACAAGTGCTGTTTAACGACGCTGCCAGTACTGTAAGATTGATGACAAGGATATCCAAGATGAATGAAGTTGAGGCAATAAAACGTGAAATTACTAAACTGGCTTTAACACTTGCAAGCAAAGAAGGATGGAATAATCAAATCCTTGAGAAAGCAAGCGCGAAAGCAGGGGTTGATTCTGGAATGGGAGCTCTCCTTTTTAATGGCGATATAAGAAATGTCATAGAGTATTTTATAAACAATGTATATAAAGCAGCATATTCTGAGTATTTTACTTCTGCTGCCAGAAGTAGCCGTATACAGGATATAATAGTCGAGTTCTTTACAATCTGTTTGCGTACACTTGCCCCAAATAAACTTGCTATCTCTAAAATGTTATCATTTTTTATGCTCCCTTGGAATACGGCATTTGGTATAAAAACACTTTGGCGCTGTACAGATAATGTTTGGTATGAATTATTGAATGATGAATCATTGGACTTCAACTTTTATACAAAACGCTGCTTATTAAGTTATGCGGCTCTGAATGCAATTTTATTTTGGCAGAATGACGAATCTGTTGAATATATAGACACTATTAGTTTTTTGCGAGCAGAACTTAGCTCTATAGTAAAAACTGGAAGTTTTATTAAGAAATTATGCAAATGAAAGTTCCAATATATTTTTTTGTAGCAATACTACTCCCATTGTTACTACAAGGGTGTGGAAAAAAGGGTGACTTAGTTTTAATAGATTCTAATGTTCATCATCCTGCTGTGGATTTAGAATCTGAAAGCTAGAGGTTAGCTCATGCATAATATATTTTCTTGTTCGTATGTCAAAACTCGATTTGCTACGCAAATAAATTTTTGTGTAGACGTTAAATGTGCAAAAAGTATCTATGGAGCGTCTGGCATTGTTGCATAATGAGACTATTTCATTATCAGTACATATAAAATCCTAAAGCTTCTCACTTCAAGAAGCTTTAGAAGATATAAGAATGAAGTCTTTTTTCAAGAGATTTAGAGTGTTTACCTTAATAATCATCTCAATTTGCCTTTTAATATCGCATTTGGCAACAAAATATCTGCCAAAAGCCCACTTAAAAAGCCTCTATTCTTGAGCGCTTGTAAATAGCCTGTATCTTTTTTTCCAAAGCTTTAAGCCTTCTTTTTTGTCATCATGCCTTTTCATATAGCTAATAGATTCGTTGAAATCTTTAAATGCTGGTAGACCAAGAATGGTAACCAGTTAATGTTTGTGGCGTTATCTCTGTCTTTTCTACGCATCATGCAACAATGCCGATTCGGCCCTGCGCTAATTTTCGGATATATAATTGGCCCTATGCTGCAAATGCTACTTTCACAAAATCCGTAAGTTTTTTTGCATTTATTATAACATTTTCTTATGGATTTAACACCATTTTGGCGCTCTAAGCGCTATTTTATGCCTCTTCTGAGGCTTTTGGCGCGCACACTTGGTACATTTTTTGTGAGACCATTCATTATGTATTAGACCTCTTGCATAACCTATTTAAAGCTCAAAGTTATAGATACCAGCAAGTAAATTAAACCTTAAACCGAATCGTTTTCTTCTGTTCCTATAACGATCAGCGATAATTTTAAATCGTTTGATCATGCCTATGACGTTTTCATTTAAAACACGTTCACTAGACAATTGACGATTTTTCTTTTTATCTTTCCTGCTTAGTGGTCGCTTTTTTGTCTTTTTCTTTGGTAACTCTGAATTATAATGCAACTTATCAATGCCTTGATAACCAGTATCTGTAAGAACTTTAATCTCAGGGTGGATGTGAACTCCGGATTCTTTAAATAACCTGAAATCATGACGCTTGCCATTAGAAAAATTAGTGCAAATGATTTCTTTTTTCCTTTTATCCACAATAAGCTGAGTTTTTAGAGTATGTCGCCTCTTTTTTCCCGAATAAAAGTGCTTCTGTTTTTTTTAGGTCGTTCTATCGGTGTTTCAGTAGCATCAATTAACACAAGTTCGTATTCAGAATCGCTTTTTAGTAATGCTTTACGTCCAGGTAGTGAAAATCGTTTATCTTTAATTAGAGTATCTTCAATCCAACGTATATTACGATAACAGGCACTTTCACTTATTCCATAACTGCGGGAAATATGAAAATATGTCCTGTATTCACGCAAGTACTCAAGCGTCATGAGTAATCGATCTTCTAAAGCCAATTTATTGGGTTTTCCACCTTGAGACTTTAAAATAGCTTCAGCTTCTTTTAATATACTTAGTATAACTTCAAACGTTCCTCGTTTAATGCCAGTAAGCCTGCGAAACTCTTCTGCGTATTCATCTTTGATGTTTTCAAACTTCATGTTATCCTTGATAAAATCAAGGATTTTAATCAATTTATATGGTTATGCAAGAGGTCTATTGAATATACACATGCCACTTTACTTCTTTCTAGCGCTTTTTTATAACTTCATATCAAAATCTAAAATGTCAACTCTTCATTTCACTGCGATATAACAGATTAATCATAAGCAAGAATTATAAATAGATGGTTTTTATTTCATCTGCTACAATGCCAATACTTTAGGAAAATTAAAAAAATAGAGTATCATATCAGATTTTTATGTTAAAAATTATAAACGTACATAAAGAATATGCAGGTGCAACTGTACTAAGTGATGTAAGCTTAGAGATTAAACAATCCATAGTTTTAGGACTTGCAGGGCCATCAGGAAGTGGAAAGTCAACTCTGCTGCGCTGCATGCAGGGTCTTGAAACAATCACATCTGGTTTTATAAAGCTTGGCGGCAAAATAGGTTTTATGTTTCAAGATTTTCAGTTATTCCCACACATGAGTGTGCTGCAAAACATAATATATGCTCCGTCAATTCATAATAAGAATGCAGATCACAAGAAAGATGCAATGCAGTTGCTGGAGAATTTAGGCATATTAGATAAGGCAAACCACAGTATTTCTATGTTATCTGGAGGGCAAAAACAAAGAGTAGCTCTTGCAAGAAGTCTTATAATGAATCCTGACATTTTATTGTGTGATGAACCAACTTCGGGCTTGGATGTAGCAACCATTTCAGATGTTATAAATCTATTAATGTCAGTAAGCAGTACAGGAGTTGCAATGGTGATAGCATCACACGACCTAGATTTCCTAACAAAGATTGCAGATAGAATAGTGTTACTTAAATCTGGACAAATAAAAGCTGATATAGAACCAAAGTCTATGCAGGCACCAATACAATATTTAAAACAGTATTATGTATAGCTGATAATTTATATAATCACTTGCGTCATAACTCTAAGAAGCAAAGTGTTATGATAATGCACCGAAAGCCCCGCAGGGCAGCAAATAATATGCCGTTATTTTGTATGAGTGGGTATTAATTTCTGCGCCTAATACTTTTACATATTTGCAAGGAAATTAACGCAGTAATATGGAAAGTGAAACCAAAGAACCTGTATACTTGTCATACTTTTCAAAATTGGTGTCTTTAAAATGCTCCTTATGTATTTGCCCGCTCGCATTCTGCCTAGCTATTTTTGAAGTTTAACTTCGTATATATACAAGTTAAATCCCAACTCTTCATTTATCAAAGACATTGCCGAAAAATCTACAATACACTCGTACTATCACCTTGTAACTGGAGTTAATATATGCACTGAAATACATTCATTTGATTATAATGATTTTTAAAGTAAACTACCAGGTGTGTACTATTAACAAATCGATTTTTACAGTGTGTGTTATGTGTTATATATCTTGAAAAGCGTAGAGAATGGCACAAATTCTAGCACGAGCTCTAGAAACCACTAGTGATGTCAAACTCAGTGCTATTATTTACTTATAATTTCTATATGACTTAAATGGACATGAAGATGAATATTTTACAAAATTATCTTCTAACAACTTAGTATTCATTACAGCAAATATCAGACTTCTTCTATCTCTTATAAGAGCTGAAATACTGTCTTTAGCTACTTAACTATAAAGTCTTAAGTAACACTTTTGCTAAAAGACATAAACTATCTTTAAAAGAGAAAATCTTTGAAGCAATCTGATGTTTAGTAACAAGACTAAAACATCATAGCTTTTGATTAAAAATCAAGCTTTCTTAAGAGGTATATAAAATTGAATAATAATTCCACTGTGACAATAAAAAAGTATCCTAATAGACGGCTATACAATACCACTAGTAGTACGTATATTACTTTAGATGATCTTGCTTCTTTAGTAAGAGAAGATCGCGATATTTTAGTTATTGATGCTAAAACTGGCAGAGATATTACTCATGTCACACTGATAAATGTGATACTTGAATACCAAGGACATGCGGATCAGATTCTGCCTATTAACTGCCTAAGACAAGTGATAAAACTACAGGGGAATTCTTTAGGTAGTGTTCTTACAGGATACTTGTCCCTTTCTATGGATTATTTTCAAAAAAATCAGCAGTATATCGAAAATTTCATCAATGCTGCTATGAATAATAGCTCTTCAATGGATCTTTGGATGCAAAACATGAATTTTTTTCAGCAACAGAATGAAAATTTCTTGCATATGATACAAGGAGCTGCTGAAATATTTGTCAAAGGCCTGCAGACCCAAAGAGAAAAAAACAGTGTAAAAAAATCAGAAAGTGAAAAAGAATGAAGAGGTTGCGATTGATAATCTAATCGCTGAAGGTGTTAATGTAGAAGTACACACTTCTCTTGCAGCAAACACTCTGATTACAAAACAAAGCTGCAACACTATAACTCAGGATTATGACACAAAAGATCTTGCAAAGACTTCAGAAACAGAGTTAGCACTGCAGCTTCAAAATTCAGCAAACCAAAACACGAAAAAAAAGCATTCGCTTGGTGCCGGCCACAGACAGAGACTGCGCCAGCGATTCGCAAAGTGCGATATTAGAACATTACCAGACTACGAAATACTCGAAATTTTGCTATATTATGCAATTCCACGCAAAAATACCAAAACCATTGCAAAAGCACTATTAGAACGTTTTGGCACTCTCAGTGCTGTAATTTCTGCAGATCCAATGGATATTATAACGATCCCCGAAATTGGTCATTCCACTATCATCTATATCAAACTATTATATGACCTTTTTTCAAGATTACACTTGGACACAAAACCTATGAGTGTCAACATTTTGAATAGTTGGCATGCTGTGATAAACTACTGTAGCCTTACTATGGGCTTTAAACAGACAGAGAATTTTAGAGTACTTTTTCTAAATAAAAAAAATCTTCTTCTTGCAGATGAGCTATTTGATCATGGTACTATAGATAAGATTGCAATATATCCAAGAGAGATAGTAAAAAAATCTGTTTTTTATAACGCTGCTGCCGTAATTTTGGTGCACAATCACCCAAGCGGAGATCCATCACCATCTGAAGAAGATATTGCAATTACAAAAACAATAATGTCAGCACTGATGCACGTTAATGTCTTATTACATGATCATTTGATCATCGCAAAAAATAAGCATTTCTCATTCAGAGCAAGTGAGCTGCTTTAACTTAATTAATGTTACATGCACTCTTCATCATGGAAATAAAATTGATAAGCAAAAATTGCAAAGGTGATTTGAAACTGTTATATATGCCTTATGCGTACGTTTCTTTCTGGTTAAGAGACAGATATTTTGCAGCTAAATGCTTGTAAATTTGGTATGCACTGTTAGTAAAGTGCTCTGTGCTAGGTTTTTGAGCATGATTTTTTAAAAAGACCTCTTGCATAACCTATTTAAAGCTCAAAGTTATAGATACCAGCAAGTAAATTAAACCTTAAACCGAATCGTTTTCTTCTGTTCCTATAACGATCAGCGATAATTTTAAATCGTTTGATCATGCCTATGACGTTTTCATTTAAAACACGTTCACTAGACAATTGACGATTTTTCTTTTTATCTTTCCTGCTTAGTGGTCGCTTTTTTGTCTTTTTCTTTGGTAACTCTGAATTATAATGCAACTTATCAATGCCTTGATAACCAGTATCTGTAAGAACTTTAATCTCAGGGTGGATGTGAACTCCGGATTCTTTAAATAACCTGAAATCATGACGCTTGCCATTAGAAAAATTAGTGCAAATGATTTCTTTTTTCCTTTTATCCACAATAAGCTGAGTTTTTAGAGTATGTCGCCTCTTTTTTCCCGAATAAAAGTGCTTCTGTTTTTTTTAGGTCGTTCTATCGGTGTTTCAGTAGCATCAATTAACACAAGTTCGTATTCAGAATCGCTTTTTAGTAATGCTTTACGTCCAGGTAGTGAAAATCGTTTATCTTTAATTAGAGTATCTTCAATCCAACGTATATTACGATAACAGGCACTTTCACTTATTCCATAACTGCGGGAAATATGAAAATATGTCCTGTATTCACGCAAGTACTCAAGCGTCATGAGTAATCGATCTTCTAAAGCCAATTTATTGGGTTTTCCACCTTGAGACTTTAAAATAGCTTCAGCTTCTTTTAATATACTTAGTATAACTTCAAACGTTCCTCGTTTAATGCCAGTAAGCCTGCGAAACTCTTCTGCGTATTCATCTTTGATGTTTTCAAACTTCATGTTATCCTTGATAAAATCAAGGATTTTAATCAATTTATATGGTTATGCAAGAGGTCTAAAGTACCAGTTAATTTTTGCATAAGATACTTTTACATATTTGCAATAAAATTAACAAAGTAAATAATGACTTGACTAACATTGACATAATGTTTCTCATGCGATTATCTGCGTGAGTGCTATACTATTTATGGTATTTGTCAAAATTTTAAAAGGTTATTTTTGTTGGAGCGTTTATGCCGGTAGTTACGATTAGAGAAGCGTTGCGTGATGCTATAAAAGAAGAGATGCACCGTGATCAAGATGTTTTCATCATGGGAGAAGAAGTTTCTGAGTATCAAGGAGCATACAAAGTGACTCAAGGGCTATTGCAGGAGTTTGGAGAAAAACGTGTAATAGATACTCCAATCACTGAACATGGATTTACTGGAGTTGCAATTGGTGCTGGACTTGCTGGATTGAAGCCAATCGTTGAGTTTATGACGTTTAATTTTGCAATGCAAGCAATCGATCAGATTATCAATTCTGCCGCGAAAACTCCATATATGTCCGGTGGACAAATGCGCTGTCAGATAGTTTTTAGAGGTCCAAACGGAGCGGCTGCAAGAGTTGCTGCGCAACACTCACAGTGTTACGCAAACTGGTATGCAAACGTACCAGGGCTGAAGGTAATTTCACCATATTCCGCAGCAGATCATAAAGGATTGTTAAAAAGCGCTATTAGAGATCCTAATCCAGTTATATTTTTAGAGAATGAACTATTGTATGGAGTGAGCGGAGAAGTACCTGACTCTGAACATATTGTTGAAATAGGAAAAGCTCATATTGTACGAGAAGGGCATGATGTAACATTAACAGCATTTTCAATACAAGTTGGAAACGCTCTTGCCGCTGCAGAAATTTTACAGAAAGAGTATAATATCTCAGCAGAAGTCATTGACCTTAGGACAATAAGACCGCTTGATATAGAAACTATACTAAGCTCAGTACAAAAGACGAATAGAGTATTAACGATTGAGGAGGGTTGGCCGTTTTCAGGCATTGGAGCAGAAATTAGCGCACAAATAATGGAAAAAGCATTTGATTATTTAGATGCGCCAGTCTACAGAGTATCTGCTAAAGATGTGCCATTACCCTACGCAGCAAACCTCGAGAAATTAGCGTTGCCACAAGTTACGGATATAGTCAAAACAGTTCTAGAAATTACGAAGTAGAGAGGGTACTAACATAATGATAACTACAAGATTGCCGTTACTGTTTTCTATAATGACAGTAATTTTAGCATTCATTTTTTTGGTATTTCCATGGATAGATATAAAATTCTCCTCTATGTTTTATTATGGCGATAGTGGTTTTGCTCTAAAAAATTTGCCAATAGTGGAATTTGTTAACAGGCATAGTCCATTGATACTGATATGTTGTACATTTGTTATTCTATTTACTATGTTTGTTATAGAGTGGAAAAAAAATAAATCGTTAAACATACGATACTACACAAAGATAATCTATATTATAGCTGTATTTCTTATCGGTGTGGTCCTTATAATCAATGCGTTATTCAAGAATAATTTATTTGGAAGGGCAAGACCAGATCAAATATCTAATTTTGGTGGGAACAAAGTTTTTTCTGCACCATTTATTGTCAGTCATCAATGTAAAACGAATTGTTCTTTTGTTTCGGGACACGCATCTGTAGGGTTTGCATTTATAGCTTTTGCTTTTATTACCAATAGGAAGTACAAAAAATATTTGATACTTCTCAGTGTATTACTAGGATCTAGCATAGGCTTTATTCGCATAATATCAGGAAGACATTTCTTGAGTGATATAATTTTTGCTTGTGCTACTACATTTTGTATAGCATATGTCATGCATAGTTTATCGCTAAGGTTTGGATTACTTAGCAAAGAAGAAGCAACTATATAGCACGCGCGCCCAAAAATCTTGAAACAAGCATGCAATGGTGCCAGAAGTGTCAAAATAGCGCTTTAAATCCGTAAGAAAATGTTATAATACCTTACGGATTTTGCGAAAGCAGTGTTTGCTTATACATATGAGTAATACATAACACAGGGCTAAGTCCTGAGCTAATCTTTGCATATTTAACTTCTCCGCAAAAATTGATTCGCTATGCAAATAAATTTTTGGCGAATAGACTATGTAGCAACATATTTATTCTTAAGTCGTTAGATTTGCATAGAAGTCTAAAAAGTTTAATTTATACTTGATCATAGTGGCGTCTGAGTTTTTTAGCGACATAATCTGATACAAGACCTGTAAGATTTCCTTTCAATCTAGCTATTTCCTTTACGAAAGTGGCAGAAATAAAATGTCCTTGCTCTGTAGCTGGCAGGAATATGGTTTCTACCTTTGAGTGAAGTTTGTGGTTTATGTATGACATGCGAAATTCGTACTCAAAATCTGCAAGTGCTCTGAGCCCACGCACTATGACTGTCGCATTTTGTGAAGAGGCAAACTCAACCAAAAGGCCATGAAATTGCATTACTTCTACATTTTTAATGTTTAGTGCTAATATTTCTGCATTCGCTATTGAGACTCTTTCCTCTAGCGAGAATAGCGTGTTCTTACAGGCATCGTAGGCTACTGCAACAATCAATCTATCAAACAGATTAGAAGCTCGTTTTATAATATCAATGTGACCAAATGTAATTGGATCAAAAGTGCCTGGATATATTGCAGACTTTATTGAAGAATTAGGTTTTTCCATTTTCACTCATCTTTTTTATTTTTACTGCGATTTATTTTTAATGCTTTGTTGTAACATCTCATTGATTGTATTTTGCAAATTTAAGAAATATAAATCTAGATCTCTGCTGCAATTATAGTCATAAGTACAACAATTGCTTCCACAAAGACGCCTTGTTGTGGATCGCATGATATATGATAGTTCTTCTACTTCCAGCTGATATATATTGTTAATAACAGATTGTCTCCATATTTGCTGTGTTATTGGTCTGTAATAGTGTGTTTTCCTGGTACTTTTTGCTATAAGATAACCAACAATATCCAGAATTAAAGATATAGGAGTCATTATAAACCTTATTACTATTCTTGATATTTTATTCTGTAGGATTTTGTGTATGATCTGCGCAATGAGTATCATTCCTGCAATCCAGCCAATTATATGCCATGTTAGCGCTCCAAATACCAGTAGCGCAGCGGAGATTCTTATGGAAGAAGTGAAAATGGCAGCAACAATTGCGATTTTTTCGCAGAAGGCGCGGATAGTTCCTAGAAAATTTGGCGCTGTTCTCTTGTTTTTGCAAAAATATGAAGAAAAATCCTCGTTATGTTTTATCTTCCTATTCATCATTGCACCTCCATACGTTAATGCACAATTTCACATAATTCTATAAAAAATGTAATATCTATAAAAATTGACGTGCATACAAAAACTTACACGCGTTTATAAGTAGCTTCAAATTCATTAAGAAAGCATAGAATATTAAGTTCACATATATGACATACATCAAAAATATTCACTTTTGGTCTCTTAAAAATTTCTATACATCAGCATTCACTGAAAGCGAAGCAGTTTAAAAAATGCTAAAAACGTAACATGCAATATGAAGGCAGTGCCATTGTTATATAAAAACTTAGACAAAAAATTTATAAAACAATCTTACTGTTTAGTGGATATAAGACAGCAGGCATACATTTACTAAGCGTCAAATCTCTCTATATATAAAGCATGCATTTTTAACTCAGTGATCTTGGTTTTTATTGAGTTAAAGAATAGCGCATAAAGTGCTGGAAGATCACATGAATTTTTCCGGCTTTGCGATTTCTTGAGCATTTATACATTTATATGTAATATGTAGGAATTCTTCGCAAAATCTGCTGTTGATAAATAACAAAAAGAATAATCTCTGATTTATCTATACTATTGACATTTGTATCAAACAAAACAGATGTTGGACTTATTATTATAAATATATAGCTGAAAAATAAAACTGCGATGTGACAATAGCGCATGAAGAGAAAACAGTCTAGTGGCAAGTAAATAAAAAATTTTCTTATTATTATATTTTTGATGGCCAAGATAATTTCTTTTAAATATCTTGATAATAGCATGATAATAGCATGATAATAGCATGATAATGCATATGTACTTATAATCATATTATTTACACTTTTGTTAAAGATGATGAGTATATAGAAATCTTCTTCAAATGATATATTTGCTACCGTATATAGAAGCAGTTATTGTTGGGTTATTGCTTGTTTTTTAGCGTTTTTATGCTATCTAATTTGTAATTTTAAAATGTATTATGTATTAGTTGAACATGCGTTCATTATTTACGCAATGTGTGTAATATATTTGCAATAAAATGGCTTGACCTAATTCATTTGCGAATGCTTTACTAAAGATATTATGTGGAAATGAAATTCACAAAGTATTAATTAAGTTGGTTGATGTTTTGTTAGATGGTTCATGTATTAATATGAGGCTAAATTGCTTAGAATTTCTCCGCTTCAATACTTTTTTAGTGGATGTGCAAAGTTTTTAGCAATCGTAATAGTGCCATATGCATAATAGAAGCATGAGTATATAAAAATAGCTTGTTGGTATTGGAAATATACCTGTACCTTGAGGGTGCGATTTTTATGTGATCATAATAAGCTCAGAAATTAACTTGAAGTTTTTGTGCTAAATCTGAGTAATAATGCTACAGTGTATCGCAATATATAAGTAGACTTCTTCTTCGAACGTTTGCTTTAGCGGCCAATTGCTTTGTCGCATCCTTTAGCCTTCATTGTGATGCTCAATGTACTTGCCTTACCAGAACAAGCGTTTGAAGAAGTCTAGTGTGGTACGATATACATAGATATTTAGTTAGATGAAATAGATATTAGATATAGTCTTATGAAGGTATGCTATTGATATCTATTAATTATACTTTTCAAAATTGGCTGTTGTCAGAATGCTCCTTATGTGTTTTTGTTAAAACTTGCGTAGCCATTCTTTCTAGCTCTTTTTAAAGTCTAACTTCGTATGTACGTAAGTTAAATACAAACTCTTTATTTACCTGTGATATCCATGTAGCGTGCTATATGATTCTAATACTTTTATGATTAAACAAGATAAATTTACTACTTAACAGATTTGAGAGTGTTATATGACAGATACAAGCGACACAACATTTAAAAGAGAAAATGTTTTGCGTTGTATGAACTCTATAATGGAACAGCACCAAGATATTAAAATAGATTCTCAGCCGAAAGAGGAACAACAAACTCCACACATGACATGTCTTTGTGCATTTGCTGCGCTTTACTTAGCAATACAAGGATATAAAGGTGTAGTTTTCTCTCTTTCAAGTATTAGTACATTTATTGATGCACTTTATATAGGAATCATAGATGGGATTACACAATCAAATTCTGACTCTAAAGCAAATAAAGATGAAGTATTTAATAAAGAAGAAGTTGGTATGTTGATGAGTAAAGTGCAGCAAAATTCAAACCATGGTGTGTTTAATAAGGTAAAAGAAGATCTCACAAATATATACAATGCTAGGTTTGAAAAACTCATGCAAGATGATGAGGCACTCTCAAAAATTGGGGCAGTTGAGAAAGAAATCATCAAAAATAAAGGCGCTGCTATTGCAAGTGCAGAAGACTTACTGCGTGCAAAGCTTCTTGAGCAAGGGGATGTAAGAGCAAAAAAACTGCTTGAATATACCAACATGGCAGATGCTTTCTTCACCACTGGCAAAGTCTCTATTATAAGACAAGCTGTGTGTATCGGGCAAACTATAGGGACCTTTATGCAGCCGATACTTAGTTCTGCTATAGGCATGAGCAAGAAAGAGGATGTTGGTTATTTTGTTGCAGCGCATGCTGTCGCAAAACAATCTTTTCACTATATTATTTGGGCAACAAAACAGGTAATTTATGCTCCGTATGTTTGTGCTAAGTTATTTTTATCTGTTGCGGTAACAGCTACTATTGGGTTTTTTGATGGTATTTCCAGCTCAAAAGATAATGTAGAACAATTCGAAGTAGAAAAAACAAATAATAATATAGAAATTAAATGTGGAGAAAATAATAAAGTTGCACTAGGATTTTGGAATGAGATAACAGAAACATACAACACTTATAAGGCTGCATACAGTGACATGAATAAGTCATTAGTCGAAGCAAGTGGTGTATCAGATTTGCTAAGAGATAAGTATGATCTTATAAAATCTGCTGGTGATATGCGATTTAGAAGAGCTATCTTGAATGCTGGATTTAATAGGACTGTTAATGTTGCTGATAAAGTGTTCTCAGCAATTGAGTCGATGTATGCGGTGACAGTGAAAAATATCTATTCCGCAAGCAAGCAGTTTGGGAATGCAGCCTCAGAGAAGTTTTTTAAGGTTGCGCCTGAAAAACAGGAGCCTATAGGTCGCAAGATATAAGTATTAGATTCTTTCTAACACAATATAGATTCTATTATGAATAAGGGAAATAATCAGAGCTTTGATACAGCAAAACTTGAAGCTGCTTTGGCACAGATAGTTAGAGCATTTGCAAATAGTCCTGAAGGTGGTGCATTTTTCTTGAAGTATACATTGCTACCAAGTACACAAGAGCATGATAAGGCGATTGAAGATATTTATCGCGAGATACTTGAGCATTTTCAAGAGCAAAAGAGGTTGGCAGAAAGTGTAGTATCGTCGCTGAAATACATAAGAAGTTGCTGTTTGCAGAGTAATAGTGCGGCAGAATATGTCAAGCAGCAAGTAGATAATATAATGCATTATAAAGCGCTATTGGATTATGCAAAAGGAACAAAATCTGGACCTTTTATAGGCTGAAAGTCTAATTGATGCATGGCAAGTACTAGATAAATATAAGAGCCAGTGCATTGTAAATAAAGCTTCTTGGCGCTCATTTGTTTATTAATATCTTTTCAGTGCAGTAATAATATATCAAGGGACGAATAGTGGAATACTCCTCACACTTTTCAAAATTGGCATCGTCAAAGCGCTCATTATGTATTAGACCTCTTGCATAACCATATAAATTGATTAAAATCCTTGATTTTATCAAGGATAACATGAAGTTTGAAAACATCAAAGATGAATACGCAGAAGAGTTTCGCAGGCTTACTGGCATTAAACGAGGAACGTTTGAAGTTATACTAAGTATATTAAAAGAAGCTGAAGCTATTTTAAAGTCTCAAGGTGGAAAACCCAATAAATTGGCTTTAGAAGATCGATTACTCATGACGCTTGAGTACTTGCGTGAATACAGGACATATTTTCATATTTCCCGCAGTTATGGAATAAGTGAAAGTGCCTGTTATCGTAATATACGTTGGATTGAAGATACTCTAATTAAAGATAAACGATTTTCACTACCTGGACGTAAAGCATTACTAAAAAGCGATTCTGAATACGAACTTGTGTTAATTGATGCTACTGAAACACCGATAGAACGACCTAAAAAAAACAGAAGCACTTTTATTCGGGAAAAAAGAGGCGACATACTCTAAAAACTCAGCTTATTGTGGATAAAAGGAAAAAAGAAATCATTTGCACTAATTTTTCTAATGGCAAGCGTCATGATTTCAGGTTATTTAAAGAATCCGGAGTTCACATCCACCCTGAGATTAAAGTTCTTACAGATACTGGTTATCAAGGCATTGATAAGTTGCATTATAATTCAGAGTTACCAAAGAAAAAGACAAAAAAGCGACCACTAAGCAGGAAAGATAAAAAGAAAAATCGTCAATTGTCTAGTGAACGTGTTTTAAATGAAAACGTCATAGGCATGATCAAACGATTTAAAATTATCGCTGATCGTTATAGGAACAGAAGAAAACGATTCGGTTTAAGGTTTAATTTACTTGCTGGTATCTATAACTTTGAGCTTTAAATAGGTTATGCAAGAGGTCTATTAAATCCAGCCAACATAAATTACCATTCTACATATCACGATATATTAGAAGAAGCTGCAAATCACTCATTCGATGTAAGTAACTTGCGATTTATTGGGATATTTGAGAAAGACATAATTGTAGATCAACGAGTTGGTGAAACTGTTTTTACGCAAATATATGAAGCCATAATAGATGTAAATTCACCGAAATCTATGTATGAGGTATACAACACGAGCTCAAGTCCAAGAGCTCATATGGCTTATACAACAGGATATGAAACATATCATCAAAAGACTCACTTCATCAGCGCAGATGCAAGAAAAGATATTGTTTTCGCTGATACAATATTTCAAACAACGGAGGATGGAAGAAAATATGTGTATACAAGTATTATAGCGTACTTATTGCGTGGACAAGATGCTTTGAATTGCAAAATGCTGAATTTTAAACGAAAAATATATGATATGGACTTGTACATGCATTAGACCTCTTGCATAACCATATAAATTGATTAAAATCCTTGATTTTATCAAGGATAACATGAAGTTTGAAAACATCAAAGATGAATACGCAGAAGAGTTTCGCAGGCTTACTGGCATTAAACGAGGAACGTTTGAAGTTATACTAAGTATATTAAAAGAAGCTGAAGCTATTTTAAAGTCTCAAGGTGGAAAACCCAATAAATTGGCTTTAGAAGATCGATTACTCATGACGCTTGAGTACTTGCGTGAATACAGGACATATTTTCATATTTCCCGCAGTTATGGAATAAGTGAAAGTGCCTGTTATCGTAATATACGTTGGATTGAAGATACTCTAATTAAAGATAAACGATTTTCACTACCTGGACGTAAAGCATTACTAAAAAGCGATTCTGAATACGAACTTGTGTTAATTGATGCTACTGAAACACCGATAGAACGACCTAAAAAAAACAGAAGCACTTTTATTCGGGAAAAAAGAGGCGACATACTCTAAAAACTCAGCTTATTGTGGATAAAAGGAAAAAAGAAATCATTTGCACTAATTTTTCTAATGGCAAGCGTCATGATTTCAGGTTATTTAAAGAATCCGGAGTTCACATCCACCCTGAGATTAAAGTTCTTACAGATACTGGTTATCAAGGCATTGATAAGTTGCATTATAATTCAGAGTTACCAAAGAAAAAGACAAAAAAGCGACCACTAAGCAGGAAAGATAAAAAGAAAAATCGTCAATTGTCTAGTGAACGTGTTTTAAATGAAAACGTCATAGGCATGATCAAACGATTTAAAATTATCGCTGATCGTTATAGGAACAGAAGAAAACGATTCGGTTTAAGGTTTAATTTACTTGCTGGTATCTATAACTTTGAGCTTTAAATAGGTTATGCAAGAGGTCTATTGATTATATACATGCCCACAGCACTCTTCCTAGCTCTTTTTGAAGTCTAACTTCGTATATATTAAAAGTTCAATCCTAACTCTTCATTTCCATGCGGTATATACTCGCCATATTTTAAATTGGTTGTTGTTGGCAGCGCTTAATATCGCAAAACTATGCAAATATACACGGCAGAAAATGAAATCTAAAAGTACAAGTTTCTGGTATAAGCTTGTAATTGGGGCTTTGAGCTTTCGTAAGTAACTTGTAAAATCAGAGATTTAGTGCTACAAGGTGAACATCACAAAGTGATTATGTGCGATATTGACTCATGATTTGATAATGCAATATCAGACTCTTAATGTATGAGTGATAACTACTTATGAGCTTTGCTCTTTTATCCACAAGAGAATGATAGTTTCTATGAGATATGACAACACATTAGTGTACTTTCCCATAATCCTTGTAATGTGGTATTCGTCTTAGAGGAGAAGAATTGTAAAATAAATTGAGTATAATATTAATTCCTGAATTAAAATTGGGAATTTATTTGTACGATTGATGTTTTGCAGCATAATATGTTGATAACAATAACGATAGATAGAATAGTTATTGCAGTAATTGATGAGGCAACATTTATATACGCTTTAAATTTGAGAAGTTAAATTCGGGAATTAGTATAACATATTGAAATAGTAATATTTGATTAAAAATCAATGGAAAAAATCTCAAGAACAGCAATAGCCGCTGAGAATTACGGATCTTCTTCAATCAAAGTATTAAAGGGTCTTGATGCAGTTAGGAAGCGCCCTGGTATGTATATAGGAGATACAGATGATGGTTCTGGCTTACATCATATGGTTAATGAAGTGGTGGATAATGCAATAGATGAGGCGCTTGCTGGGTTCTGTACACTTGTTTATGTTGCAATTAATAAAGATGGTTCTGTTGTTGTGCGTGATAATGGGAGAGGTATCCCAGTTGATATACATCCTGAAGAGGGTGTGTCTGCTGCAGAGGTTATAATGACACAGCTGCATGCTGGTGGCAAATTTGATAACAATTCCTATAAGGTTTCTGGTGGATTGCATGGCGTCGGCGTTTCTGTAGTGAATGCGCTTTCGAAATGGCTAGAGTTGAAAATATGGAGAAATAACAAAGAATACGGGATGCGTTTTGTTGATGGAGTCGCGCTTGAACATTTAAAAGTAGTTGGTGACGCAGACGGCAAGCATGGAACAGAAGTTACATTTCTTCCATCTGATGAGATATTCTCATCAACGCAGTTTCATTTTTCGATACTAGAAAATAGGCTGAGAGAACTGGCTTTTTTAAACTCTGGAGTGAGAATTTTACTTGAGGATTTGAGAGAAGAGCATGGGAAAAAAGCAGAATTTCATTACGAAGGCGGTGTGCTATCGTTTTTAGAGCATTTAGATAGATCAAAGAGAGCACTCCATAAGCCGCTTAGAATAAGTGGAGAGGATAATAGCATAGCAGTTGACATTGCTTTGCAGTGGAATGATAGTTATCATGAGAATACCGTATGCTTCACAAATAACATAAGGCAAATCGATGGTGGCACTCACCTTGCAGGGTTTAGAGCTGCAATTACAAGAAGTATAAATAATTATTTTGAGATCTCAGGTCTTGCTAAGAAGCAAAAAGTTGCAATAGCACCAGATGATATAAGAGAAGGTTTAACTTGTATTATTTCTGTTAAGGTTCCAGATCCAAAATTTTCTTCGCAAACAAAAGATAAGCTTGTGAGCAGCGAAGTGAGGCCGGCTGTGGAATCAGTCGTTGCTATTAAGGTTGGGGCTTGGCTTGAAGAAAATCCGAATGAAGCAAAGATAATTGCTACAAAGATAATTGAAGCAGCTGCTGCTAGAGATGCTGCCAGAAGAGCTAGAGAACTCACAAGGAAAAAAAGTGACTTAGAAATTTCTAATCTTCCAGGTAAGCTTGCTAATTGTCAGGAAAAAGATCCTGCTTTATGTGAGTTATTTTTGGTTGAGGGAGACTCAGCTGGTGGTACTGCAAAACAAGCGAGAGATAGAAAAACTCAAGCTATACTGCCACTAAAGGGTAAAATTTTAAATGTTGAGCGTGCAAGGTTCGACAAAATGCTAAGTTCCGCAGAGATAGGAACATTAATTACAGCTATGGGAACTGGCATTGGCGATAAAAAGTTTGATATGGAAAAATTAAGATATCATAAAGTGATTCTGATGGCCGATGCAGATATAGATGGCGCGCATATCAGAACATTATTACTTACTTTTTTCTATAGATATATGCCAGATCTTATAGATAGAGGCTATCTTTATATAGCCCAACCTCCACTTTATAAGGTAAAACGTGGGCAGCACAGCGTATATTTAAAAAATGAAGAGGCTCTACAAGAACATTTAATTAATTCTATATCTGATAACTCAAAACTTGAATCTGGTGAGATATTATATACTACAGATAAATTATGTTATGTCATTAGAGCTATGAGCAAATTTTGTCAAATATTGGAGAAAGCTCCTGTATCTTTTGATAAAAAAATTCTGGAAGTTGCTGCAATTGTGTTTTGCCAATTTGGGTGCAATGAATCTTCTTGGTCCATCCTTAGTGAGGCTATATTAAAGAAAATGATTAGTATGGAACCAATTCAAGGAGTTACCTGGAGTTTCAGAGATGATTTTACTCTAGAGCGTTTAGAACGCAGTATTACAACTTTATTTCAGATTCCAGTTGATATATTTTCCTCAAAGGTGTTGCTTAGTCTTTGTGAAGTACTCAGGCCTTTTGCTGATCTATTTATAGAACAATCCACTCTCTTAGTAAAAGAGAATAAGTTTATCTGCCATATGCCTTCTGAGCTAATTTTAAATGCTTTCAATGCAGCAAGACGTGGTCTTTATATACAAAGATTTAAGGGGCTGGGTGAGATGAATGCAGATCAATTATGGGATACTACTCTGAATCCAGAGACAAGAACGTTGCTGCAGGTAAAGGTTGAAGACTGCGCTGCGGCAGAAAATACTTTTTCTACTTTGATGGGCGATGTAGTTGAGCCAAGGAGAGAGTTTATACAGAATAATGCATTAAAAGTGAGCAACTTGGATGTTTAGAAGATAATATCGCCTGCAACTCTCTCAAGGTACGCACGCCAAAAGTCTCGGAAGCGCGCATGAAATGCTGTTTATAGTGTCAAAATAGTATTTTAAATCCGCAAGAAAATATTATAATAAATGCAAAAACCTTACGGATTGTATGAAAGTAGTGTTTTTAGGTGCAGGACCAATTAATATATCAAAAATTACACATGGCTGAATCCTGGGCCAATTTTTGCATATTTCACTTCTCCACAAAAATTGATTTGCTTGCGCAAATAAATTTTTGGCGGATAGACTGGCTTTGTTGCATAATGAGGGTATTTCATTATCAGTACATAAAAATCCTAAAACTTCTCACTTCAAGAAGTTTATCTGCCATTGAAATACCAGCTTTGTTAGTTTATTTAGCTATCTATTTAGCGCGAGTTGCCAATTAAAAATTAAGCATCTAAGCTACTAATTGCAGGTAATGCAGATAAATAGATCTTTCATAAAATCATCAAAAAACAGTACATTGATGCAAAAACCTTTTCCACATATTATTTTTGTTCACTTGCAAAACCCTAAAGCAACATATAGCTCCCTAAAAATCTATCATACAGCAATCAATTCATTGGCAACTCGCGCTATTTAGCAGATAAACTTAAGGATATGCTCTACGCATTATGCAACAATGCCATAGACTCCATAAGGTTTTGGACAATCTTGCCGCTTTTTCTGCTGGGCTTTCAGTGCATCATAATTGTTTGCAAGCCAAGATAAATCCTATGTTCCTCATAGTTATGACGCAAGCGACTTCATAGGATTACTTACAGCTTGTATTATCACTAATCTTAGAAACAGAGTCACAATTCTTCCGCCAAACACCATATGTTGGATTCGGGAGGATGATAAACTCCGTTCCAAATTTGCTAAATTTATCATGCGCCTGGCTATCAACTGCGCTAGCATTAAAATTATCTGAGTCAGCTTGAGCCATACCAGGAAAATCTACTATACTATCACCTATAAACATAAGAATATTATGCTGTAATAGCTTAGAAGGAACTATGCCATTTGCTATTGCAAAAAAGCGATCTTCTTTTGTTTTAAGTTGTTGATTATCTGTTGCACCTTGAGTTTTGTTATTGTCTTTGCGATAAAATATGACCTGGTTATATGGAATGCTTAGGTGTTTTAACGTATGCTTTGTTTCTATTTCGACGCTGGTATCACGATTTGTAACAAACGATATATATCCTCCTAGTTTCTCTACTTCCTTCAAAAATGATAATGCTCCTGGTATAACAGTTGTCTCTGTTTTATCATTGCGCAATGCATCCATAAGCTCAGTTGGTGTACCGCTGCCTTGTTTCCCTTCCAAATAACGCTTAAGTTTTATCCATGATGTGTCAAGTATAGTCGCATCCAGGTCCGCAACTATCCCCCAAGTGCCAGGTTTCAAACCTTCATCTGCAATTTTTTGCTTTATCAGCATTGTTGCAAAATGATAAATCTGGTGATGCACAGCACGCATTTCATTAGAAATTCTATACCATAAGAGTGCGCTATTGCAGCCATTAAAGCACAAATTTTCTGAAGTATTTTTTGCAAAAGCATGACTATAGAGTAATGCAATACAGATTAGCATCATCATAATGTTTGATATCTTTTTATTCATTTTTTGAGATGTATTAGAGAGATAGATGTGATTATTGTGATAATTTTGTGACATCATGGCGATAAAAAGGGTTGCAAGCTAGCATATATTGAAAATAATGGCGACTATATCATCTTGACATATATTTGCAAGCATTTTATTACTTTAGTGAATCTTTAATTTTAGATTGAAATATATCGATCAAATTAATAGCTAATTTGTTATAAGCTATAATCCATTGTATTTAAGAAGCTAGTGACTGCAAATACCTGAGGCTATGGCGCTGCCTTTATAAGCGCACGCTTTGAGGATTTGAAGGGCATGATTTTTTAGAGTGCTAGTTTAATTTCTGAGTCAAATATTATATATATGCGAAGAAATTAACGAAGTAATACTTTAAAAATCAGGCCAAAAAGGTCAGCGCAAGCGATTTTGCTGGCAATGCATAGACAAGACATTTAAAACTTAATAAAAAGTGTATTATTTTACTATAAAGTAAAATCTATTGACCCAACAGATGAGTTGACAATTATACAGAGGTCTTTCGGATTGTAACCGGCAATTTGGTGCTGCTACATATTATTACTTACTGTTTGTGCTATTATTTATGTTTGGTGTTGACTCGCAATTTTTCATCCAAGCACCATATGTTGGATTTGGGAGAATGATAAACTCTGTTCCGAATTTGCTAAATTTATCATGCATCTGGCTATCCCAGACTTTAGCATTGAAGTTATCTGACTCGATTTCTTTGGCCATACCAGGAAAATCTATTATACTATCACCTATAAACATCAGAATGTCATGCTGCGGCAGCGTATAAGGAATTACCCCATTTGCTATCGCAAAAAAGCGATCTTCTTTTGTTTTAGCATGCCGTGGTTTACCTGTTTCTTCTTTAGTCTTGTTATTATCTTTACGGTAGAACATTACCTGGTTGTATGGGATGTTTAGGCGTTTTAACGCATATTTTGTCCTTATTTTAACACTAGTATCACGGTTTGTAACAAATGATATATACCCTCCTAGTTTCTCTACTTCCTTCAAAAAGGATAATGCGCCTGGTACGACAGTTGTTTCTGTTTTATCACTGCGCAATGCATCCATAAGCTCAGTTGGCGTACTGCGGCTTTTTTTACCACCTATATGACGTTTAAGTTCTAGCCATGATGTGTCAAGTATAGTCGCATCCAGGTCAGCAACTATCCCCCAAGTGCCAGGTTTCAAACCTTCATCTGTCACTTTTTGCTTTATCAGCATTGTCGCAAAATGATAAATCTGGTGATGTACAGCGCGCATTTCACTAGAAGTTCTATACCACAATAGCGCAGCATTACAGCCATCAAAGCATAAATTCCCCGTATTAGATGTAGCTTGCGTTGCAAAAGCATTGCAGTGAAGTGATGCAACACATATTAGTATTGTTATAATACTGAGTATTTTCTTATTCATTTTCCAAGATGCATTACAGAGTAAATTATTATAATTTTGCGCAATTATAGCGACAAAAAGAGCGACAAGCCAATATATGCAAAAAAATAGCAATAGCGGCGCTATCTTCACATCTATTTGCAAAAATTTTATTATTTTTCATCAGTCTATTGCTCACAGCAACAATAGATTAATCAAATTAATGATTAATTAATGACGAGTTCTAATTAATTACATCATAAAAGGCGGTTTTGCAAGCTTAAGTTAATAAAACCAGCATCAAAACCTCTAGAGAATTTAAAATATACTCATCATACTTCAAAAATTTGCGTCGTCAGATCGACCGTTATGTATTTATTATACACTTCCTCACGCTCTTCCTAGCTCTTTTTGAAGTTTAACTTCGTATGCGCATAATTCAAAATACATAAAGAGCATTTTAACCACACCAATTTTGCAAAGTATGACTAGTATATATTAGACCTCTTGCATAACCTATTTAAAGCTCAAAGTTATAGATACCAGCAAGTAAATTAAACCTTAAACCGAATCGTTTTCTTCTGTTCCTATAACGATCAGCGATAATTTTAAATCGTTTGATCATGCCTATGACGTTTTCATTTAAAACACGTTCACTAGACAATTGACGATTTTTCTTTTTATCTTTCCTGCTTAGTGGTCGCTTTTTTGTCTTTTTCTTTGGTAACTCTGAATTATAATGCAACTTATCAATGCCTTGATAACCAGTATCTGTAAGAACTTTAATCTCAGGGTGGATGTGAACTCCGGATTCTTTAAATAACCTGAAATCATGACGCTTGCCATTAGAAAAATTAGTGCAAATGATTTCTTTTTTCCTTTTATCCACAATAAGCTGAGTTTTTAGAGTATGTCGCCTCTTTTTTCCCGAATAAAAGTGCTTCTGTTTTTTTTAGGTCGTTCTATCGGTGTTTCAGTAGCATCAATTAACACAAGTTCGTATTCAGAATCGCTTTTTAGTAATGCTTTACGTCCAGGTAGTGAAAATCGTTTATCTTTAATTAGAGTATCTTCAATCCAACGTATATTACGATAACAGGCACTTTCACTTATTCCATAACTGCGGGAAATATGAAAATATGTCCTGTATTCACGCAAGTACTCAAGCGTCATGAGTAATCGATCTTCTAAAGCCAATTTATTGGGTTTTCCACCTTGAGACTTTAAAATAGCTTCAGCTTCTTTTAATATACTTAGTATAACTTCAAACGTTCCTCGTTTAATGCCAGTAAGCCTGCGAAACTCTTCTGCGTATTCATCTTTGATGTTTTCAAACTTCATGTTATCCTTGATAAAATCAAGGATTTTAATCAATTTATATGGTTATGCAAGAGGTCTATTGACTTTGGATATACATTCTCCTGATTCTATACGTTTTTTTAATATAAAATTTCATAATATAGATCCAAGTCCTCTCTTCTTAGAGGCTATACATCCTTTTGCACAGAACTATTCTATTGTAGCGCCAGATCAAGGAGGGGCCTCAAACGCAAATAAAATAGCTGCTGCAATTAACTTACCGATTGTTAAAATGCATAAAATGCGTAGTCGTGATAACGATTGCGAGATATTAGGAATGAATGGAGAGGTTCATGGTAAAAACTGTATCATTATAGATGATATAATTGATACAGGAAAGACTATGTGCCATGCATGCAATATCTTAAAAGAAAATGGAGCTAAAAAAGTAATTGCGATTGCAACACACGCCGTTTTCTCAACTGGAGCTGTAGCAAGGCTTGAGAATTCACAGATAGATATAATTATCATCACAAACAGTATAGAGCAAAGCGGCTTATCGAAGAAATTCAAGATTATAGACGTAAATAAGTTAATTTGTGAATCTTTTGTTAAGATTTAGCGTTTCGATCGGTATTTATGCATTGCCATATCTTGATCTCTATATTAACATGCTAAATTATTCTAATAAATGCTAAGTACAGAGCATTCAAAGCCAATTACAATTGATCTTTTGAGGTTTTATATAGCAGATGCATTTTAAATATTATTTGTGATCAATGTTTCATTTGTAGAACAATAATCTAATTATTCATATGTTCAAAGTAATTTGCAACATTAAGCTGTCTACACTTCAAAGTTATACCCAAGATCAACGCATTGCGCCAGCAGTGCAGAAATACGAGCAAATTATAAGATATTACAACTGCAGTTTATGTGATGTTGGTGGCTTAAAACTCACGAATACATCGGCTACACTAGGATCTAATGAGATATTAGCATTTCTAATGTCTTGGAGCAGCAATTTCTTGAATCCAATAAATCCAAGTTACTATCTTGCATATGATGATATATTAGAAAAAGCTGCTCAGCACTCATTTGACGTCAGTAACTTTCGTTTTGTTGGGATATTTGAGAGAGACAATGGTATACATCAGCAAATCGAGGGTTTTGTTTTTACAAACGTATATGAAGCTATAATTGATATAAATTCACCAAAATCTTTATATAACATATATCACATTGACTCAAGTAAAAGGGTTTATAAGGCTTATACAGCAGGATATGAAACATATCATCAAAAAATTAGCTTGCTCAGTGTGAATACAGAAAAAGATACTGTTTCTACTGGTAAAATATTTAAAACAGCAAAGAATGGAAAAAAATATATAGATATAAGTGTTATAGCTTACCTATTGCGTGGGCAGGATACTTTGCAGTGCAAAATGCTAAGTGATGAACAAAAAATTAATGATCTGGAGCCTTGCATCAATTTTCTAAAGAAAGATATAATAGAAAGGCTCAAAATAGATATGAAGTCTCTTCAAGAAGATATCACTGTATGTGATATAGGAGGAGAATACAGGGTTCTGAATATGCATGATGCGCCTGGAGCAGTTGCCAACCCTACGATTGATCTTTGCAAAGCGATAGGAGTAAAGCGAATTTCTGCGAAAACTCAAATAGAAATGGAATGCAAAGCATCAAACCCTGAGCATGTTGTAGGAGATTACACAAGTAATGTATTGAAAATTACATGTGCAGACTATCACTCATTTGTCGACTTCGACGAAAATGGAGAAATTATAGGAATGAAAATGTTACTTGACGATATGCTAGAACAACAGATAACTGAGCAATATGACCTTTAAGTCAGGCTTGGATGTTAGAGATTTGTGTATACGCATCCACTAAAGAACTTCAAAGCACAAGAATCCTGATGATATAGTTTATCAAGTTGCATGTGTCATAACTTTCGAAGGACAGGATTTATCTTGGTCATAAGTGATTATGAAGCACTGAAAGTATGGCAGAGAAAGTGACAAAATTGCCTCAAACCTTATGGATTTTATGAGGTACTACAGGCAAAGCGCCTGCTAAGTACAGGATAAATTATACATCCTAAAATTAGCGCATTGCCGCGCCTAAAAGCTAATTTTGATACATTTAACTTCTCCACCAAAAATTTATTTGCACAAGCAAATCGCTTTTGAATGGATAGACTATGTATTTCAAAATTACCTATAACAATTGACAACATTGAATATAGATAATAAAATCTGTGCAGTTTAAGTGGTATGGCATGAGGATGCTCTATGTTATTCCCCAAGATGGCTCTCACATGCCTGATATACTACTCACTTGCTGATTGGAGTTGGGTATTTTTGACATTATCTTTTATAAAAAGAATAAGAGGTGTAAAAATTTCGAAAAGCAGCTTTGTTTATCATAGCGCAAAAGCTCTAGCTGTGTTTTTTTAGTTTACTTGCTTCTAGCTCTGGATTTTGTATATTCTTTACAGTGTGGGACATACCACTCTTGTTACTTTAAATTCTTGGAAGGTATATACAAAGACTTACTTGCAGTGAATTAACTTGAGTGAAGCTTTTTTGGTTAGTTACTTCGACTTTAAATTGCACATTTTATTTGACCTGAATTTTGTGGTTTGAGCTGCTACTTTCAAGGTTTGTGTAGTGTAGTTACTTTACGTATTACTTATAGATGGAAAATATCAATGGCTAAGAAAAATACTGTGTCAATAAAGTTAGCTAGCTCCGCTGGAACTGGTTACTTTCTAGTAAAGAAAAAAAATCCGAAGAAACTCACAAAAAAATTGAGCTTTCGCAAGTATGATCCGATTGTTAGAAAGCATGTACTATTTGAAGAAAAGAAGCTCAGCAGTTAGATTTATTAGTAGTGTGTACAGCTTTTGTTTTAATATCGTGCACTATATGCAACGTATAGGACGTGTTTGATGTCTATAGAACTAAGTAGCATTACTAAGGATTACAATGAATATAACTCCAACACGCGAGTTCTTGAGGATGTCAACCTCAAGTTAGCTGATGGAGATTCTGTCTCTATTATCGGGCGCTCAGGCTCTGGAAAGAGCACATTATTGCACATTATGGGGCTACTTGATACGCCGTCATGTGGCGATATTTTTATATCAGGGCATTGCTATTCAAAGGCGTCTGATCGCCTAAAAGCAGAAGCTCGCAGGAAGCTTATAGGTTTTGTATACCAATTTCATTATCTATTACTTGAGTTTACTGTACTGGAAAATCTTACTATAACACAACTCATATCTGGCGCTTCGTCATCCAGTGCGAAACAAAATGCCGAACTGCTTCTAAAAAAACTTCAGCTTTGGGATAGGCGACATTCCTTGGCTTCACGATTATCTGGTGGGGAACAACAAAGAATAGCAGTTGCAAGAGCACTTGTAAATTTCCCAAAAATTATTCTAGCTGACGAACCTACAGGCAATCTCGATGAAACTAATTCAAAGATTGTAGCAGATTTGCTCTTTAATGAAGCTAAAGAAAGAGGAGCATCTGTTGTACTTGTAACACACAATTCAGATCTTGCAAAAATTGCAGACAGATCTTTCGTATTAAAAAACAAAACACTAAATCTGGTATAGTAAGTCCATCAGCCGCAAATTGATTTGCTAGTACGCGCGCCAAGAGTCTCAGAAGAAGCATGAAATGATGTTTAAGGGATGGACTAACTGGTCCTCTAAAAATCATGCCTTTCAAATCCACGCGCGTACTAGTTATGAAGGCAGTGCCTAAAGATTACGCTGCTTACAAATATTTACTATTTTTTCAGCAGTCTTTTTGCCGATCGCTTTTATACACGATAGTTCTTCTATTGACGCGCTGGTGATTCTCTCGTATGAACCAAATATAGTCAGCAAAGTCTTCATTCTTTTTTCTCCAACGCCTGGGACATCTGATATTAGAGATTTTAGCGTTGCTTTGGTTCTCGCCTTTCTATGTGTGCTGATTGCAAATCTATGAGCCTCATCTCTAAGATTTTGCAAATAGAATAACAACGGATCATTTTTTTCTAATTGAAACTTGCCTTTCTTTGGAGTAAAGAACCATTCTTCACCAGCATTTCTTTTTTCTCCTTTTGCTATAGATATAACATCTATCTCTTGATCTAGCTTGTTTAATTCCAGTATTTTGATAGCAACTGCTAAATGTCCAGCACCACCATCTATCAAAATAACATCAGGACAAGCAGCACTTTGTAAATGTTTTAATCTTCTGCTTAATGTTTGGTTTAAAATATAATAATCATCCGAATTAGTGTCATGCTCTATTTTAAATTTTCTATACTCTCTTTTGTCAAAGCCATCTGGAGTTGCAACAATCATACATCCAAATGAAAATTTTCCAAAAATATGACTGTTATCATACACTTCAATCCTTTCTGGAATCCTTTGCAATACAAATACCTCTTGCATTCTTTGGAGCATAGCATGTTGTTTAGAGTACTTTTGCATTTGATTAATCAAAGCGTGTCTTGCATTCTTTGTAGCAAATTCCATTATATTATGTTCTAAAGATGCTAGCTTTGGTATTACAACTTTTGGATAATATATATTTCCTTTATTTTTTCTCTTTGCTAGTGAAATAAGTGCATTTTGTAAAATAGTGGCCTCAGCCTCTTCTGTGTTAATCCAGATTTCCTGGGGCATCTCTATATCTTCATATAATTGCAAAATGAATATGTTAATAGAATTATGATAGTCACGAGTATCTACATCTTTTAGGAAATATTGTTGATTCTGATAATTCTTTCCATTACGCATAAAAATTAAGTGTAAGCATGCATTCAATGCGTTTCTATAATGAGCAAAAATGTGGATTTCCGCATCATTCTTATAATCCAGCATTATTCGCTTTTTCTGCATTTGTGTTAGTAAAGCAATTCTATCTCGCAAGACAGCTGCTCTCTCAAAATCCAGCTTTGTACTTGCTGTATTCATCAGATCTATCAATTCATTTTGTACATTTTTGCTATTACCCGAAAGAAAGTCGATGACTTGATCTATTGATTGTGCATAGTCTTTTTGTGTAATTTTGTTTACACAAGGGGCACTGCATCTTTTTATTTGATATAGTAAACATGGCCTCATTTGGGATCGCCTGGCTGTGAAATAATTATCTGTACATGACCTAATCATAAAAATCTTTTGCAACTCATTGATTGTGGCTTCTAGGTTTTCAACACTGGAGAACGGTCCGTAATATCTTGTTTGTATGTTTTTGGCACCTCTATGTTTAGCTATTCTAGGAAATTCATGATTGAAATAAATCGCAATATATGGAAATGATTTATCATCTCTGAGCGCGATATTGAATCTTGGATCAAAAGATTTGATAAGATTTGCTTCCAGAATCAGTGCATCTGATTCATTATCCGTCACCAGAGTATCAATTGCATGAAGTAGTGTAATCATCAATCTCAGTCTATTTGGCATTTTATCGATTCGCTTATACTGAGACAGTCTCTTCCTGATATTTTTTGCTTTGCCTATATATATCACAACACCTGCGCTATCCAGCATCTTATAAACACCAGGTGTTTCAGGCGCAGAGCATATAGCATTATCTAATGCTGCTAAACCCTTTTTTATATCAATTTGCTTCATATAATAGACCTCTTGCATAACCTATTTAAAGCTCAAAGTTATAGATACCAGCAAGTAAATTAAACCTTAAACCGAATCGTTTTCTTCTGTTCCTATAACGATCAGCGATAATTTTAAATCGTTTGATCATGCCTATGACGTTTTCATTTAAAACACGTTCACTAGACAATTGACGATTTTTCTTTTTATCTTTCCTGCTTAGTGGTCGCTTTTTTGTCTTTTTCTTTGGTAACTCTGAATTATAATGCAACTTATCAATGCCTTGATAACCAGTATCTGTAAGAACTTTAATCTCAGGGTGGATGTGAACTCCGGATTCTTTAAATAACCTGAAATCATGACGCTTGCCATTAGAAAAATTAGTGCAAATGATTTCTTTTTTCCTTTTATCCACAATAAGCTGAGTTTTTAGAGTATGTCGCCTCTTTTTTCCCGAATAAAAGTGCTTCTGTTTTTTTTAGGTCGTTCTATCGGTGTTTCAGTAGCATCAATTAACACAAGTTCGTATTCAGAATCGCTTTTTAGTAATGCTTTACGTCCAGGTAGTGAAAATCGTTTATCTTTAATTAGAGTATCTTCAATCCAACGTATATTACGATAACAGGCACTTTCACTTATTCCATAACTGCGGGAAATATGAAAATATGTCCTGTATTCACGCAAGTACTCAAGCGTCATGAGTAATCGATCTTCTAAAGCCAATTTATTGGGTTTTCCACCTTGAGACTTTAAAATAGCTTCAGCTTCTTTTAATATACTTAGTATAACTTCAAACGTTCCTCGTTTAATGCCAGTAAGCCTGCGAAACTCTTCTGCGTATTCATCTTTGATGTTTTCAAACTTCATGTTATCCTTGATAAAATCAAGGATTTTAATCAATTTATATGGTTATGCAAGAGGTCTAATGAACTTATATATCTTCAAAGCATAGATTGTAAAGTATATAACCTGAGTGTATGGCGATTTTCAACGATACAAATAGGTATATAGCAGTAGAGATTTGCATGCTTATTTTGATACTATACTCCACACTAATTATTTATCATGCAAATGTGATTTTAATAATCGACCATATTTACAATATAATGCTTTATAATTTATTAAGGAATTATGAGTGCAATATCGAAGAAGCTGTTGCATATTGCACACCTCTATAATATCAAAAAAGAAGTGGTGAGAACATGGTAGATTATAGCAATCCAGCGTTTGTTAAAGCAAGAAATGCAGCAGTACGAAAAGAAATTGAGTCTTCTGGACGGAATTTTGAGACTTTTGCTGCAACCAATCTTACAGATGCATAAATATTTAACCTCAGCTCGACCTAAGGAATGAAAGTATCGGAATAAGAAGAAGGGGGAGTCATTAGAATTCCTCTAAAACCACTACGTTCTGAGGAACATACTATGATTCCATTATTATGGATATACTATTATATAGATTACCTTTGCAAGCTATTGGAATTGAACCTGAAGAGACGTGTGTTATGTAGCGAGAGAATGCTGAGGAGAATGTGATATATGATGAGCTTATTAGAAATAATTACAATACTTGTGGCTTTTCATTTGAATCATCATCGCATGTTTAAAGATTTTTATCAAGAATGTCTAAGTATGTACTATACATCAGAATTTCCGAAGTTGGGAAGTTATAATAGATTTGTTAAGCTTACGAAGCGTGCTGTGGTGCCGTTGATAATTATGCATGTGGTTCTATTTGGAAGTAAGGCCGGTAAATAGTATATTTATTCAACAGAACTTGAAGTTTGACATAATATACACATAAGAAGACAGAAGATATAGCAAAATGCGGAAAACATCAACTGGTTGGTTCTTTGGATTTACCAAAGCTGCTTAACCTTTGCACACTTATTGCAACAAAACCTATAAAGTTAGCAAATGCTGTGAGTTATGTATTGTCGTGAATTTTATAATGCAATAACATAATGATTGATTCAATATGTAATTTCTGTTGATGAGATTGATATTACTTGTGCTGTTATTGGGATGATATTGATAAATCTAGTTTTCGGTCGTATATAAAGGCTTTTTATGAATATTGCTATTTTATATATAGAATGTTAACGAAATAAGCAATGTATTAAAAACAGCGATGTCTTATTGTTCAATTGCCAAGTTATTTGATAGGGGGTATAAATGGATCTTGTGATACCATTTAGATAGGTACATAACATGTTAAGGAATAGTCGATTAAAAGCTGGCTTCAAAAGCCTCAATATTGTAACAAATACTGTGCTTGGCAATATTCTCAGTAGTTGTGATGCAGTTGCACAAAAGATAGGAGCAAACTGGATAGATATAGTTGGGCGAGGTCTTGCGAGTATTAGCTATCCAAGTGATATCACGTTTAACGGAGAAAGTAGAGCTCGTGGCACATTAACGATTGAAATTTCGAATCCAGGGTTTGCTCTTGAGATGCAATCTTGCCAGCAGACAATCATCTCAAGAGTAAATAGCTATTTTGGTTACGAAGCCGTTGCACAAGTAAAGATTAAAGTTAGAAAATCTCAGGTTTTTGCTAAAAAGAGTGATTGATAAAAGCGTGAAGAATATTTAACATCAAATTATTTATCCATTACGGGGGGTTGCTTATGCAAAATGTGAACAAGATAGCGCTAATAGGTGGCGGTAATATAGGAGGAACGCTTGCGCATCTTGCAAGCATGAAGTGTCTTGGTGATATAGTAATATTGGATAAGACAGAAGATTTTGCAAAAGGTAAAGCTCTTGATATAGCACAAAGTCTCACTGTTGAAAGTTGTGATGCTGCGATTACTGGTACAGCAGATTATAAAGACTTAGAAGGCGCAAATGTAGTTATAATAACTGCAGGTGTTGCGCGCAAGCCTGGTATGAGTAGAGATGATTTACTTTCTACAAATGTTGAGGTAATGAAAATAGCAGCTGATGGAGTAAAGCGTTATGCTCCGAATGCTTTTGTCATAATCGTGACGAATCCTCTGGATTCCATGGTTTATGCGTTTAAGAAGTTTAGCGAACTTTCCAGTAAAAAGGTTGTTGGAATGGCTGGTGTACTTGATACTGCGCGCTTTAGGTTGTTCCTGGCAAGAGAGCTAAATGTATCAGTTCAGGATGTCTCAGCGTTTGTACTTGGTGGGCATGGAGACTCTATGGTGCCACTTATTAGATATACTACGGTTTGGGGCATTGCACTATCAGATATAATCAAGATGGGCCTGATTACTGAAGCAAAAGTTAATGATATAGTAACGCGGACCAAGAATGGTGGTGGAGAAATAGTACAGTTATTACAGAAAGGTTCTGCTTTTTATGCTCCAGCGGCATCTGCAATGGAAATGGCGGAAGCTTACTTGTTGAATAGAAAAAGGATATTACCTTGTGCCGCTTATCTAAATGGCGAATATGGTTTTAAAGATGTTTATACTGGTGTACCAGTTGTGATAGGAGCAGGTGGCGTTGAGAAAGTTATAGAAATTCCTCTCACAAGTGATGAAAAAGCAATGTTTGATGCTTCTGTAAAAGGTGTACAAGATACCATAACTTCTATGGCAGAAATGCTAAAGTAAGGATGTCGAAGGTTTTGAACAAAAGCGACTTAAAGCAAGGATACATTGATCTAATGGTTCCAGATGCTAGTAATGATAAGCTGGTTGATGTCTTGAAAGAAGATTTGGTTTATACTGTTTCTGCGCTTTCTGGCTTGATTAAGGAATGTATAGAAAATAGCTTCTTTTATGTGCGTGTTCAGGGTGAGGTATCTGGGTATAAGGTTGCCTCTTCTGGACATGTATATTTTAATCTGAAAGATAATGATTCGTTGCTTAATATTGTTTGTTGGCGGGGGAACACTTGCGTTTTCCCTATGGATATAGAGGATGGAATGGAGGTAGTCTGTTCAGGAAGCATTACTGCATATCCCGGCAGATCATCATATCAGCTTATATTGTCAAAGCTTGAAATGGCAGGTAGAGGTGCTCTGCTTGCATTATTTGAAAAGCGCAAGCAGATGCTAACTGAAGAAGGATTGTTTGATCTAGCGCACAAAAAAAAGTTACCTTTACTGCCAAAAGTTATAGCGCTTGTTACATCGGAAAAGGGTGCTGTGTTGCATGACATGCTACATAGAATAAGAGATAGATTTCCAATTGAAGTATTGGTCTATGATGTAGCTGTTCAAGGTAAGGGTGCTGCATCACAAATTGCTGATGCAATACACAATTTGAACGATTTGACAGCAGGGAAAAAAATAGATGTGGTCATTGTTGCAAGGGGTGGAGGCTCTATAGAAGATCTCTGGCCTTTCAATGAAGAAGTATTAGTGCGTGCTATATATGCTTCGAATATACCAATAGTGTCAGCAGTTGGTCATCAAACAGATGTAACACTATGTGACTTAGTGGCGGATTTAAGAGCTCCAACGCCTACTGCTGCAATTGAGATGGCTTTACCAGTACGAGATGATCTAATTAAGAGAATAGCAGCTCTTATATCAAGAGCATTCATCGAGACAGAAGACCTTTTGTGCATGAATTTAACGAATCTACAGAAGCTATATATTTCAATTTGTAAGAATTTTGAGTATTTTTGTAATATTAACAAACTAAAACGTGTTTCGATATATCAAAGATTCAGTTATATTGCGCAAAGTTTGATTCACAAAAAACGCAGTGAAGTCCAGAGTATTTTACACATAAGACATATCATTGCAATATTAGACCAAAAAATACAGAGTGCTGATAAAGATTTGGTGTATTTAAATTATAGGCTAGAAGATGCTTTAATGTTATACTTCAAAAAAATGCGTGCTGCTCTTGAAACAATTGATATAGCTATTAAGCGTAATGGCACTGATCGCTTGTTAAAGCGTGGTTTGGCTTTGGTTTATGATGATGTGGGGAATTTGCTAACTTCTTGCAACGCTGTTACAGTTGGGAAGAAATTAAGAGTTGAGATGTCAGATGGTAAGTTTCATGTTGTTGTGACTGAGAGAGATTAGAAGATTTTAGTGTGCTTGTGTTGTGATATATTTAAATTGATTTTATAAAAAATGGAATATCAAAAGGTGAGATTTAGTAGTTTTCAAAGGATCTAACAAGCGCGCTGTTATTATTTATGTGATAAAACATTTGTAGATAGACTATGAATAAGAACTTGACTGAAACAATAGTTGGAGCTGTGGTACTGGTAGTAGCAGCGCTATTCCTTTATAAAGCTTATAACACAGGTAGCATCGATAAGGTGAATGAAAAGTTTTATAAGATCACTGCAGACTTCGATAGGATAGATTGTATAGAGGTTGGTAGTTTAGTTAGAGTTAGCGGTATAAAAGTTGGTAGAGTATCTGGGCAGTCGTTGGATAGAGTTAGTTATGCAGCTCGTATTACTATGGATATATATGAAAGTGTTTCTCTCCCAAAAGATACTTCTGCTGAGATTGTATCTAGTGGATTGATTGGAGATAAATATGTGTCTCTGGTCCCGGGTGGAGAAGATGAAATGTTACAAGATGGTAATAATATAACGTTTACTCAGTCCTCAGTAAATATTGAAAATTTGATAGGGAAGATGATGTTTAACAGTATGTCTTCAGGTACGCAATCAAAAGTGGAAGAGGAGTCTAAAATAGAGCAAGAAGACGTTATTCAAGAGCAAGAGAATAAGGATCTTTTAGATGAATCGCGCGTCGGTTCTTCTGATAGTTTTAATTCAAATATCTCAGATACTATTAAGCAGACTGCTAGCATAGAATTCATTCAACATAAGTGATACCTCTAAATGGTGATTTAGCACTTTATTTACCTTTTTCTAGAATGCTATTTTACCGGCAATGCAACACAAAATACATGAAGAGCATTTTAAAGGCACCAATTTTGAAAAGTATGGCGATTATATACATGTATAAAAAGTAATAAGTGCATGGTATAAATAATGTTTTCAGTACAGTCATTTAGGCAATAAAAACTAGTTATCAATGTAAGAATTTGTTAGTGCATTTATTACATCGTATTTTCCTATTTATTCCTTCGCAAAATTAGCTTATAAAACGACCTTTTAGTATTATAAATCTTAAGTTGCTGATTAGGCGCTGCCTTAAGGTCAGTGCATGCGCGTGGCTTTTAAGGTCATGATTTTTTAGAGTACAAGTTAATTTCTGAGTTCAATACTATATATTTGCGAGGAAATTAACGAAGTAATACTTTAAAAATCAGGCCAGAAAAAGTCTGATACAATAACTTGGTTAATAGGGCTATAATCAGGACGCATCGCCAATTATAAAATAGTAGTTGCATCATAACTCTAAGGAGTGCTGGATTTATATCGGTTATAAATACTTTGCTGGCAATGCCTAAAGTAGTATTTGCCAGTATCTGTGATAAATTATATA
This sequence comes from Candidatus Lariskella endosymbiont of Epinotia ramella, assembly GCF_964019805.1. NCBI lineage: Bacteria > Pseudomonadati > Pseudomonadota > Alphaproteobacteria > Rickettsiales > Candidatus Midichloriaceae > Candidatus Lariskella > Candidatus Lariskella endosymbiont of Epinotia ramella. The sequence goes on from NZ_OZ026472.1 coordinate 223,679, forward strand.
TCCGAAAATTAGCGCAGAGCCTCGTTTTTAAGCTAATTTTTGTACATTTAACTTGCGGCAAAAATTTATTTGCGCAGAAAATCGAGTTTTGACTGACAGATAAAATAATTGGCGACTCGCATTATAGAAAGACTTTAAGTTTTGATAATTGAATCGAATATAAACTAAGCTAAAATTACAATTATGATGAATTTTGACGTTGTTGTAGTCGGTGCTGGGCATGCTGGTGTTGAAGCTGCAGCTGCATCCGCAAGAATTGGAGCAAAAACTTGTTTAATTACATATAGTTTCAATAATATAGGAGAAATGTCTTGTAATCCTTCAATTGGAGGTGTGGCAAAGGGAATAATCGTAAGAGAAGTTGATGCTCTAGATGGACTTATGGGAGTTGCTATAGATATGGCTGGCATCCATTATAAAATGTTAAACAGTAGTAAAGGACCAGCAGTATGGGGCCCGCGTGCTCAAGCAGATAGAAAGCTTTATAAAGCTGCTATGCAGAGTATTTTATCCTGTTATAAAAATCTTACAATACTTGAGATGGAAGTAACAGATTTGATATTGGAGTCTGGAAAAGTACAAGGCGTAGTTTGTGGCTCTGAGCGTATATTAGCAACGTCTGTAGTGCTGACTACTGGTACATTTTTAGGTGGTGTTATTCATGTTGGGAATAAAACAAAAAACGCTGGGCGTTTTCAAGAAAATGCATCAATTATGCTTGCTGAAAGACTTAAAGCATATGGACTAAATATTGGTAGATTAAAAACTGGAACTCCACCAAGGTTGTTTAAAGATTCTATAAAGTGGGATTTACTTGAAAAACAACCTGGTGATAATCCACCAGTTCCATTTTCATATTTAAATAGTGAAGTGAAAAATCCGCAGATAGATTGCTATATTACATATACAAATCACAATATGCACGAAACCATTAGAGAGAATTTACATCTTTCTTCAATATATTCAGGGCAAATCACAGGTAGTGGTCCAAGATACTGCCCTTCAATAGAAGATAAAATTACACGTTTTGCTGATAAAGAGAGGCATCAAATCTTTTTAGAGCCAGAAGGTTTGGATAATGAGTTAATATATCCAAATGGAATTTCCACATCACTTCCTGAAGAGGTGCAAGATAAGATGCTGCGTTTTATTCATGGACTTGAAGATGTCAAAATCGCAAGGTATGGATACGCAATAGAATACGATTATATAGATCCAAGGGAGTTAAAACCAACACTTGAGGTAAAGAAAATAAGTGGACTATTTTTAGCTGGGCAGATTAATGGGACAACAGGCTATGAAGAAGCAGCTGGGCAAGGAGTGCTAGCTGGTATAAACGCCGCACTTTCACTTTGTAATGAGCAATATATAGTAGGTAGAGCGGATGCATATATAGGTGTTATGGTGAGTGATCTAATTACATTTGGAACAGTTGAGCCGTATAGGATGATGACGTCTCGCGCTGAGTTTAGAATATTACTGAGACCTGATAATGCTGATTCAAGGCTTACTCAGAATGCTGCTAAAATAGGTGTAATTGGAATTGATAGGTTGAACGATTATGAGGTAAGACAGGCTAATTTAAAAAGACTAAAAGCTGAATTATCAAATGTTACTTTTACGCCTAATCAACTAGCGAAATTCGGATTAAATATTTCTAAAGATGGCGTTAGAAGAACGCTTTTAGAGATAATTGGCATGCAGAATATAGACTATAACATCATTTGCGGCCTTTATGATAAAATTCGGCTTTATGATCAAAAATTGGTTGGTATTTTAAAAATAGAGGCGCTTTATGCATCATATCAAGATCGCCAAAATAAAGATATCGAGATATTATCAGAGGAATCTGCTATAAAGATTCCTGGTAATATAGATTACAGCATGATAAAAGCACTTTCAAATGAGGTGCGTCTTAAATTATCAAACGTTAGGCCTACTACTATCGCAGAAGCAAGGAGAGTGCAAGGCATTACGCCTGCTGCTGTAGTTGCACTCCAGATATATTTAAAGAAGAGTGAATATAGCAATCGATATAATTCTCAACCAGATGTAAGCCAAGAATAATCACTTGCAGCGATTTTATCTAATAATTCAGGTGTGATTGCTAAATAATGAATTTTCAAATGTATATTTACCAGTAGTCTAACATACTTGGGATACATATTTGGAGCTATTGAAATTTGTGAGCAGATACTTTGTTTTATAGTCTATCAGTCAAAAATTTATTTGCTTACGCAAAGCAATTTTTGCGTAAAGTTCAATATACAAAAATTAGCTTTTAAGTGCAGTCCTGTGCCAATTCTCTAATATTATACAAAATCTATAAAGTTTGAGGCAATTTTACCACTTTTTCTACTGGACTTTCGGTGCATCATAATGACTTACAGCCAAAATAAATCCTGCACTTCTTATAGTTATGACGTAGGCGACTAGTGATAGCTAAAGCTCTATAAAATAGGCATGGAAAACTAGTATTTAGAATAAATTTTTATTCACTTGGAATCGGCAATATCACTCTATTTTAGGCGAGAGGCTGGCTTGAAATTTATCAAAAAGACAAAGTTTAGCATAACTCTTTTATACTGCCTTAGTATATAATAGTATGGTAAATTAAGTTGAGGTTTGTGCATTAAAGAATTGAACCAAAGCATACATATGTTATTACTTTTTCCGAAAATCTTTGCTGTATGAGGATGGCATTTTCCTTTGAGTGTAACACACATCTATATATGCGCAAACTTCAACTTGATTTACTATATGCCGCAGCCTCTTATAAATTAACTGCGAGAAAGGGTTTTGAGTGTGTGTGTTCAGCGCATACCTCTTTGTATCGTCGGAAAACCCTGCTATACACTCGAGTTATCTGCTCTTCCTTTATCTCTATATTCATTTAAAGCTGCTGATTTAGTAATTATTCTAGTGTTAAAGATTTGTATATTAATTTTTAACAAATTGTGTTGAGTTTATACCAATTAAAAGCTGACAGCAGATGATGCAAGAAGTATAATTTGGTCAATAATGCTTATGAATCAAGTACCATTAGCTTGACTCTGTGCGCTGTTGTCTGTTACTATCTCAGACCTGTAAATATGTTTTAAAAATATGCATTAGGTACTTATGCAAAAGTAGAGTTATGCATATTTATCAGGTTTTGAAGTGCAGTGCAGAAAACAGTAAGTTTTTCATTGCTATGCTTTATAGCAATGTGCTGTTCTTTTCGAATATTCTGTTTTACAAATCAAATCAAAAATTTGGTTTGATAGTGCGATAGTTAAGAGGTAAGTATTATAATTATTTAACCAAGTTATATATTAAGTATACGTACTTTACTTATATCGTATATTGATATAGGCGGCGTAAAATCCAGGAATTTCGAAGTTACAATGTGTAGCTTTGCAAAGAAATTCTTTGACAAAGGTTATAATTATGATATTTAGTCTCTTCATATCGTAGTACTGATTAACAACTTAAGGATTATTATGACAGATCTCAATCTAAAGAAAGAAATTAGAGTTGCGGAGAACGAAGCATCTGTAGAAATTGCTGAGAGCGCTGATGTAGAAAAGAGAGTTGCTGGAGTAATTGCTAAACACGTAGATGATGCAGCAAAAGTAATTAAGCCAGAATCTGGGCTTGGCAGTGATTTAGGTTTTGATAGCCTTGATTCTGTTGAACTTGTAATGTCTCTGGAAGAGGAGTTTAATGTTGAGATTCCTGATGAAGATGCTGCAAAAATGAAAACTGTTGGTGATGTTATGCATTATATTAAAGCTGCTCTTCGTAACGGTTAATACCGGTGTTCTAAAAAAATAATCAATCATTGCTGTTCATATGAAGCGTGTTGTAGTAACAGGGGTAGGTGTTGTATCTCCACTAGGCTCTAGTATAGAGTCATCATGGAGAAACTTGATCGACGGAAAATCAGGGATCAAGCTTATACCTGACTCTTTAGTGGATACGAGTCAGTTACCAAGTAAAGTATGTGGCTTCATTCCAGATTCTGAATTGCCCAATGACCCTCTAGGTTTTTGCATTGCTTCATATATTCCACAGAAAGAGGCAAAAAGAATGGATAGATTTATCCATCTAGGTATTGCTGCATCTGTGCAAGCGATTGAAGATTCAGGTTGGTTGCCAGAAGATGAATTAGCGAAGTGTAGGACTGGCATCTTGGTTGGGTCTGGTATAGGTGGTTTGACTACTATAGAGCAGAATGCTCTAATATTAAGTAATCATGGTGCAAAGAAGATCAGTCCATTTTTTGTTCCAGCAAGCTTGATTAATTTAATACCTGGCCATGTTGCTATAAAATATGGCTTTAAAGGTCCTAATTATTCTGTTGTTTCTGCATGTGCAACAGGAGCACACTCGATAGCAGATGGTGCCAGAATAATAAGTAGTGGAGACGCAGATGTTATGGTATGTGGCGGTGCTGAAGCTCCTATCTCTCCACTTGGTATCGCTGGTTTTGCAGCTGCTAGAGCACTTTCTACAGGTTTTAATGATTTTCCAGAAAAGGCATCTAGACCATGGGATAAAAGTAGAGACGGATTTGTTATAGCTGAAGGAGCCGGTGTTGTTGTGCTTGAAGAGTTGTCTCATGCTATAAATAGAGGAGCTAAGATATACGCTGAACTGATAGGTTATGGAGCAACCGGTGATGCATATCACATAACAGCTCCTGAACCAGGTGGTGATGGAGGTTATAGAGCAATGCAAATCGCGCTTGATAAAGCTGGAATTTCAGCTGGAGAGTTAGATTACATCAATGCGCATGGCACATCAACTCCTATAGGTGATATGGTTGAGCTTCAAGCTATAGATAGATTATTCACTGGCATAGATAAGAGTCGAGTTTCAATTTCATCTACTAAGTCATCCACAGGGCATACATTAGGTGCGGCTGGTGGTATTGAAGCTATATTTTCTGTGCTTGCAATTGGAAACTCTGTAGTGCCTCCTACTCTGAATTTGGATGACCCTGAAGAAAGTTACGGATTTTCTCTTGTTCCGCATAGTGCAAAAAAATGTGATGTTAGAATTGTTCTTTCTAACTCTTTCGGTTTTGGTGGTGCAAATGTGAGTTTGTTATTTAGAAAATTTGAGAGCTAGTTCAAGATAAGGAGTGGTGTGCTGCTTTAATAAGGTGCAAGTTTTACTTTTTGAGCTCATTTGTCTAATTTCTGCTTTGTAGAGTTTCTTGAGGTTTGTGTTACTTGCGCTAGTACGCGCTTTATAGATTATAAAAATATTAGGTAGTGTGAATGATGAATATTCAACAAGTAATGAAGCAAGCACAGGATTTACAGAAAAAGATGACTGAAATTCAGCAAAAACTAGCTGAATCGGAAGTAGTTGGAGTAGCAGGCGGTGGTCTTGTAAGCATAACTACATCAGGCAAAGGTGATGTAAAGAGAGTGAAGATAGATAAAAGCTTAATTGTACAGGATGAAGTTGAGATTTTAGAAGATTTAATCGTTGCAGCTTTTAATAGCGCAAAACAAAATGCTGATATCTTTATGTCAGAAGAAATGAAAAAACTAGGTGTTTCTCCTGAAATACTGAAGGGAATTGTTTAATTTTGCGTAAGCTCTATTCACCAGTCTATCCATCAAAAATTGATTTGCTGAGGAAATAAAATTTTGCGGATAGACTTATAAGCTTTGCAATATTCTCGTAGTTTCAGCTTAAAGACCTATGCTTCTTGCATGGCATACACAAATAGCTAAAGCGTCAGATGCATCAAAATGTTTGTTATTATCATCAAAATCTTTGAGCCAAAGCTTTAACATTTTGAATATTTGTTCTTTATTAGCGTTGCCGCTATGTGTTATTGCTTTTTTAACTACGGTTGCCTTATAGCATATAGGAGTCAGCTCAAGTTGAGATGCAGCAACAATAGCGGCAGCCCTTGCATGAGCAAGTTGTAGTGACGTTTGATAATTTGTGTTGACATATGTCTCTTCAATTGCCACATGTAATGGCGAGTGCTCAGTAATTATTTTTTGGATGCCATGAAAGATTTGCGTCAATCTTTTTGGAAGTGTGTCGCAAGTTGAAGTATTAACTACTCCCATTCCAGCAAAACATAACTGTCCTTTTTGTGGTATTTCAATTACGCCCCATCCAGTTCTTCTAAGACCAGGGTCTATCCCTAAAACTTTTACCATTCTATGGCTGACTTGCTGGACTTGCTTTAGAAGCATCAAAAGCTTTATCAATAGCCGCTTTGATCTTACTATATTTAGAACCCTCTAATACTTCGCCATTTATAACGAAAGCGGGCGTTCCATTGATGTTCAACACTCTAGAGGCATATAAGTTACTGCGAAGAATTCTTTCTGATATCTGATTATCTGATAAGCAATTATCAATTTGCTTATTATCCATCCCGCCGAGTTTAGCTATGCCACGCAGCCTTTCTTGATAGTCTTGAGAGTATGCCCAGTGCATTTGTGAGTTAAATAGAATATTGATATATTTTTCGTATTGCCCGCTACATCTTGCAAGCACAGAGCCCATTAGTGCTGGCCTTGTATTTGGAAAGTCTCTATGCACATAACGCACTATTTTTTTGTCTATATACTCAGCTTTTAATTTTTCAAAATTTTCTTTATGAAAAGTAGCGCAATGCGGACAGGCTAAAGAAGAATACTCAAATACAGTAACAGGAGCATCAACATCACCAATTATGATGTCATTTTCATCTATCGCAAGTACCTCATCCTTAGTCGGCAATTTTTCTTCTTTAGCAATGCTTTGCTTTGTAGAAGCAGAATTATTGGAATCTGCGTAGCAAATTGTTGCAAAATTCAAAAGTGACAAAATCAAAAGTAAACTAACGGATTTTAACATAGAATTTTCAATTAGCATCTGTTTTAATAGTTTTAACATATAAAGTTCTAAAGATTATGTTATGCCTTTAGCGCTTTCCTCTAGATTATATAGCTTGATTAATCAAATCATTATCTTTTTTGCTTAATACTCTATATTGCCGCGTTAATTTCTTGCAAATGTATAAAAGCATTCAAGACGACAATGAGCTTGTACTATAAAAAATCCTGCTTTCAAAATCCTCGAGTGTGCACTGATGTTATCGGCAGCATATACGTCATACTTTTCAAAATTGGCGGCTTTAAAAACGCTAATTATGTATTTTGTATATACATACGCTCACATTCTTCCTAGCTCTTTTTGAACTCCAACTTCGTATACACTGAATAAATACCAACTCTTCACTTATCTGCGGTATATATCCATGCAATGTTCATTTTTAAACAATCATTTGGCTAAACTAAAGCATTAATATGAATTAGCAAGTTATAATTTGCATAAAGATTAATACAATTGTTTCTAAGTTATTGTGATTTCGCTCAATAAGCTGTGTTGGAATTTTACTGTTTAACAAACCGTCGTTACCGCACATCCTAAAACATTAACTAGCATTAGCGTACTATATTTATAGCGCAAAAAAATTTTGCTGTCTCAATTATTATCAAGAAATAGTCTGAATTCGAAAAATAAGTCTGCAGATGTTAAAATTTAATTAAATGATGTATGTATCATTATGTTAAGCTGTTTATATTAATATTTAGTTAATGTGCAAAATGTTAATGATTTTTGCAAGATTTGACTTAGGGATAGTACAGATGTTATAACTGAAACTACGGTACAATGTGGAGTTTTATTGTCGCTACTTTCATGGTTCTTAAAATGAATGTATGCTGCAAGTGGTCTATTATGTAGGAGTGAATTTGAGGTACTTGGTCAAGATAACACTGTTTTTAATAGCAGCTTTGTTTTGCTTACATGTCTCTTTGCATTTAGTCAATTTTGACTATTTGAAGGAGCGAGTGGTGGAAGCTACAAACAAAAAATATGGGTTAAAGTTACTTATAAATGGCGATGTCTCAGTAAGATTACTACCATTTCCTAGTTTGACTTTAGGTAATGTGGTCTTGCTAGATGCAGGTGCCAGGATGATTAGAAGCGAGTCCCTTACTATTTCATATAGCTTTATAGATTTTTTTACAGAAAGAGTAACATCACCTGGTTCTATCTCTTTTGATGGTGCAAAGTGTAATTTTGAGCGTCTTAAAGGCGTACTGGTAAAAGAAATAAAGTCTGATTTAAGCTCTGAGATCCCTGATATCATACTAAATGATGCAAATATACTATTTGAAGGAAATTACGTACCACTTCATTCTATCGTAATAAAAAAAAGAGTAACAGGAAGTGGTGATGAAACCTCTGCTAGTTATAGCTTAGAGACAAACTATGATATTGCTGGCAGCAATCAAAATGCAGAGATACATATAAAAGATCTTACAAAAGAAGGGGATATTGGTGAGTTCTTAATTTCTATTAATGGAAGTGATATCAATCTAAGCGTTACTGGTTCTGGGAAAGATCTTTTTGGTAACTTCAAATTCACAGGAGATTTTAGAGTAGATATAGCTAATATGCAGAAGCTTTCATCGAGTGAGTCAGAAGATGCTGAGAATACAAAAGTATACCTGGAAAGCAGTTTGAATATCAGCAATTCTATAATGCGAATGGATAATCTCAAATTCTCTACCAATCATGCAGATGACATAAGGGGTAGTCTTGCAGTAGATTATGCAGAAGCTCCAGCTGAAGTGATATTAGACCTTAAGTTTCGTGCTTTAGATCTTGATTTAATGTTTAACATCAAGCCATCGATGAATGATTTATCTATTGCTAGTGCACTTAGAGTGATTACAAATACTTTAGGTATTTATATTAGTCCAGGCTTTCTTAAAACATTTACTGCATTTTTAAACATCGAAGCAGACAGCGTAAAACTTTACTCTGGAGAAATAAATAACTTCATATTAAATGCTGATTTAGTAGATGATGATATATACGTCAATTCAATAGCATTCAATGTAAAAGATATAGGTGAGTTTTCGATGTATGGCGCAACTAATACAGACGAGGTAAGAAAAAAATTTAAGGGAAGCGCTTGGCTTTCAATAAAATCTATGGAGAGATTTAATAGGTGGCTTGGTCTCAATCTCAGTGAGGATGTTTTACAAAAGACAAAAACGTTATTGTTCAAGTCAGATGTTTCTGTGACACAGCATAGGATGAAATTTACTGATATCAAGGCTGCGTTTGGTGATCTTTTCTTAGTTGGAAGATGGACTCTAATGAGAGATGGCAATAATAAGATGAATGCTACATCTAGTATTAGATTTAATGATTTGGATTTAGATCAGATAGGAATCAGTGAAAGATTAGATAGCATATTGTTTTTATTATACAATTCTGATGATGATAAAACAGGAGCAAAATATTTTGAAGCAATTCATGATGGTGGATGGCTTAGATATTTCCCAATGAATTTGAATAGTGAAATAATAGCTGATCATTGCAAAATAAAAGGTGTTAGTTTGAATGATGTTATTATGTCGCTTGAGGTTACGCCTGGTTTCTTAGCGGTGCATAACCTAAAAGTTGCGTCAGATTTAGCAAAATTTGACAGTAAATTTACACTTTCTCTTCCTGCTTTTAGGCCGCATATAGAGCTGTATGGGAATTTTTCATATTTAGATACTAAATTTCTCAAGCGAATAGTTCCTAAATCTTTGCAAGATAGCTTTTTAGATGCTGAAAGGCCAATAAATTTGATGAGTGCGCACAATTTTGATGGCAATATCAGTATCAATATTGAAAAATTGACAGGTAGTTCTAATAAGGCGGAAGAATTAGCATTGAATTTGGCACTTGATAATGGAATTGCAACCATAAAATCTCTGAATGGTAAGATATATGGTGGTGATTTGGATCTTGTCGGGAGTATAGTATGTGCAGATATAGTGCCACAATATGTTATTGGCTTTGCCTTAAATAATATTAATCCAGGTGAATTGATGCAAGACATCATAGGGATTGATAATTTATCAGGATATATGAGTATGAGTGGTTCACTTTCCTTCTCTGGAAGAACACAAGATGTGTTGCTATCAAGGATAGGCGGTAGTATTAAAATTTCTGGCCGCAATTTACTTTGGAAAGGATTTAGCATGGATGAAATTGTTAAAATCCCTGAAATCAATACTTCGTTTGATGATGTGATGCATAGGTTAACTTACTATACAGAATATGGTTCTACATTCTTTGACAATGTAAGTGGAAAAATAGATGTAGTAGGTGGTATAGCAGGACTTGATGATATAGAACTGGATAATAGACGCTTTAAAGGAATGTTCGTTGCAAGATATGATATAGCAAATAAATTGCTCAACTCTCTGGCTAAATTTTCTTTTATTCCAATCGGGAATAGTGCGCCAATAGTATTGCAAGTAACCAATAAGGGTGGATTACCTAATACAGAAGTAGCATTTGATACACAAAACCTTGTCATTTTTTTAAAAAATAAATTTGCAAAAAGATAAAAGTTATTAAAAATGATAAATAAAAACAGTTTTCAAAAAGCTACATCAGCAACATTGCGATAGACATATGATTTTAGTGTAACATTCATGATTTTTTTGATACGAAGAAGTCGTTATTTCTTATACTTTCTGCTTCTTGCATACATCTTAGTGAATGCTCCTGAGTTATTTTTATGTGCGTTGAACACTATATATACAACGATGGTTATATATAGGCTGTTCCCAATTTTTTATGGCAGTTTCACTAGAGGTCTACCTTTTTATATAAGGCCGTCGCATTATCTTGCACCTACATGTAATCATAAAAAGTTGTTACTTGAAGATTTGCCTAACTATTCAATAATTATGCCACTTTTTATGGAACAAGAAGTTCTTGAAGAATTGATAGAGAACATATCTGCAATAAAATATCCAAAAGATAAAATGCAGGTACTGATAGTGCTTGAAGAAGAAGATGTGATAATGCAACATTCTATAAAATCCATAAAGCTACCAGAGTTCTTTCAAGTAATCATTGTTCCAAGATCAAATATTCAAACCAAAGGAAATGCATGTAACTATGCACTGAATTTTGTTAAAGGCGAATATTGCGTAATTTACGATGCTGAAGATAAACCAGATGTTTATCAACTAAGTAAAGCTGTGCAGAAATTTCATGCTCTAGATGCAAGTTATGTATGCTTGCAAGCAAAGCTAAATTACTATAACTGGAATGAGAATTTTTTAACGAAAATGTTTGCAATTGAATATGCAATTTTATTTGATTATGTCATTCCAATGCTTGTAAAATTTAACTTTTCTATTCCACTTGGTGGCACCAGCAATCACTTTAAAACCAGTGTGCTGAAAGAAATAGGCGGATGGGATGCCTTAAATGTAACTGAAGATGCAGAGCTTGGCATTCGAATAAAATCAAGTGGTTTCAAGGTTGGAATTATAGATTCATATACACTTGAGGAAGCTCCGATACATGTTCGCGTTTGGATAAAACAAAGAATGCGTTGGATGAAGGGACACTTAAAGACGTATTTGGATCTAATATCAGCTATATCTAAACGTTATCAAAATACAAAAAAGTCTCAAAATGTTACAACTAGTACATTATATAACTCTTGTATAATGAAGATACTAGATTTTGTATCTATATCTTGTCTGATAGGAATGCCTACAATTTTCTTTGCTATATCTCCGATAATTTTTATTGTATTTTTTTTTGCTGATCTTGGAGAATTCACAAGAACTGCACTGAGATTCAGCGGTATATTCGGTATAATGAGCATTGCAGCTCTCTCATTCATTACTATGTTTAATAAAAATCTCAATATCGAGACAAAGTTATGGTTTTTATTTCCAATTTATTTTGTGCTACATAGTGTTGCAAGTTTGTTTTCTATATACCAGCTTTATAAAGCTCCATTTTTTTGGAATAAAACACCGCATGGTCTTTCAAAAAAAAGAAGATATATCTCTGATAAATGAATTCCGCTATAATATTTACTTCATCATCCGCATATTTAATGCAAAATCCCACAAATCACAGCATATAGTCGCCGTGTATTGTTTAAAAAATATGTTAATCAATACATAACAAGCTGTCTTTAAGAGGCGCAAATTTTGAAAAGTATGATTAGTATATATGGCACTGCCTGCAAAGTCACTTTCGCAGGCTCCTTTGGCCTGATTTTTAAAGTATTACTTCGTTAATTCCTTCGTAAATATATATAATATTTGACTCAGAAATGAACTGGTACTATAAAAAATCATGCCATTAAAATCCGCGCGTACTTATGAAGGCATGACCATAGGAACATAGAATAATCAATGGGTTTTTGTGGGTGATTGGAAAACCTGTATACTATAGCACTATTAATATTGCTAGATTTTACAGTTAATTTCACTATGCTAAAAATATTTATGACAAATGACAGATTTCTATAGACTATATTGGTTTTATGGTATAAGTACGTATGGTAAGTTTCTTGTCTGAGTTGAGGTATATTTTAAAACCTAATGAATGTGTTTTGACAACTTATCAATGCTTAATTTCTTTGCATATTTCTTGTTCTTTATGCACTAAGTAGTTCTAGTAAGAGTTCAAGTTGTGTTCTATTAAAGTACATTTAGAAGATATAGCTTTGAAATATGGCAATATATGCTTGGTTTTGAATGCTTGTTTATTATAGTGTTGGATATTTTAGAATTTGAGAACAATAGTGGCGATTTATTTTTTAAGTCAGTTATTTTTAGGTTTTATAATAAAACTTAACTCTTTTAACTATATTGCAAAAGTTCTCTAAAACATCTAAAGCTTTTACTTTTCTACAAGGCTTTATAGTAGGTTTTTCTATGGTATTGCCTTCATAAGTGTAGACATGCGGATTTTGCATGCATGATTTTTTAGAGTACTAGTTAATTTCTGTGTCTAATACTTTTATATGTTTGCAAAGAAATTAACTAAGTAATACGGAAAATTAGGCTAAAAAGACCTGCACGATGATTTAATGAACAAGGCAATAATACCTTTATAAAATGAAGAGTTGGTATTTAACTTGCGTACATATGAAATTAGACTTCAAAAAGAGTTAGGAAGAATGCGGGCATAATATGCATATAAAATACATAATGAGCATTCTACAAGCGTTAATTTTGAAAAGTATGATAAGTATACTTAATTTTTCCATACAAGATGTTTCAACACAAAGTCAACATTTAGTCATTTCTATAGGTCATTTCATGAAGAACAACTTTTTATTACTTTGTACAGCATTTATTGCTATGCAGAGTTCTGCAATTGCCGATGTTCCGCGCAATTTTGCTGGGGATGAAGTTTCGAAGTTAAAAACTTCAGACGCTGATAAAAAAAAATTTAGCACCACCAGAAATAATACTAGCAGTGATGTTGCCGTGCTTAAAAAAGCGCCACAAAGTGCAACTAGTATTAATATGACAGTAAGCTTAAGTTCAAATGTACAATATGGATCTGTTGCAAATAATGAAAGTGATGGATTTAGATACAAAGATTTTGATAAAGCAAAAGGTAAGCAGCGCTCTCACGGTTTTGTTACAAATAACAAGATAATATTTCAAGCAGAAGGTGGCAAAGAAGAAATTGGCCTGAAATATGGAGCATATGTCAAAATTAATGCAGATACTTCTAAACCAATAGATATAGATCTAGGTAGAGGTCAGATATCAAACCCTGTAGGCGATAAAATGATGCTATTTTTAGAAGGACAATTTGGTCGTCTTGAAGCTGGAAGCTATGATGGGGCACATGATAGAATCAAGGTTTCTGGGAGTTCAGTTGCAAGAGCGACAGATGGTATAGCAGGAGATTGGAGTGATTGGCTAAGTGCAAAAGCTTATTATGGAACAACAAAACAAAATATAAGCCGCTCATTCATTGATTCAGCACAGTTACCTGTTAATAGAGATTATGTTAGAGCAAATAAAATTACTTATTATACACCAAAACTGAATGGATTCACTTTTGGTGTAAGTTATATTCCGGATGCAGAATATACCGGCACTGTGGATCAAATTAAAGATGGCGTTTCTACCTCAGATAGTGGCAGAGGTTATAAAGACGTAGTAGAGGCTGGTATAAGATACAGCACAAAAATAAACGATGTTAATTGGACTATTTCTGGAATTACAGAGTTTGGAAATGCAAAGCAAGGATCTTATCCTAATGCAAATCCAAATCCAACTCCAGGCACTCCTTATATTATCGAAAGAAATAACTTGTTTGCATGGGAGATTGGAACAAGATTTGATTATGAAGGTTTCAGTATTGCAGGTTCATACGGAGATCTTGGGAAATCTGGCACAACAAAAAATCCAAAGCCTCAAGTTGCATCTGATGATTATAAATATGGCGGAAGTTATTGGACTGCTGGAGCTGCTTATAAATACAAAGACTTCGGCATTAGCGTGACTTATATGCAATCCAAAAGCGCTGGTCTTGTTATAAACCAACCAGAAAACATGGAGCAGTATATCACTTCGTATAACAAAGCAAATATTTTTAGTATAGGAATGGATTATTCAGTGCTTCCTGGCTTTTTACCTTATGCAGAGGTGACACACTTTAGTTACAATAGACCCGATGATAACAACGTTAAGGGTAATAACGGCATTGTGTTTTTAGTGGGAGCTAAGTTGAAGTTCTAAATATTTGATATTGCGTGATCACAATCTCCTAAAGATTCTGTCTTTAGGAGATTATTTTTTTGTGTGACACAATAGACTGCTTCTTAAAACGCTTGTTCCTGTTAGGCAAGTGCAAGAAGCATACGGAGCGCAGTGTATACCGCAGGTAAAATGAATAGTTGGTGAATTATGCACAAAAGGCAAATTGAAATGATTATTAAGGTAAACACTCTAAATCTCTTGAAAAAAGACTTCATTCTTATATCTTCTAAAGCTTCTTGAAGTGAGAAGCTTTAGCATTTTATATGTACCGATAATGAAATAGTCTCATTATGCAACAATGCTCGTCCTCTATTGCCACTTTGTGGCATTTGAACTTATGTTGAGGATTCAAACTGTCAGATAGTCTTTCCTCAAATATTCTACTTTGAGTATTATTAATTTTCACTTTTTCTGATGGTATATAATACAAATCCGTAAGTTTTTTGCGCTTATTATAACATTTTCTTACGGATTTAAAGCGCTATTTTGACACTCGGGACATCATTTCATGCTTGTTTCGAGACTCTTGGCGCGCGTACGAGTCAGGAGAACTTCTTCAAATGTTGATTTATGTTGCATAATAAACAGGCTAGCCCTTTAATATTTCGCGCTTTCCAACATGATTTGGAAGGCTTATGATACCTTCTTTTTCCATCCTCTCAATCAAAGAGGCCGCTCTATTATAACCTATTTTCAAACATCTTTGCAGGTAACTCGTACTTGCTTTTCTATCTTGCAATACTATTGCAACTGCTTTTTCATATAGATCACTTGAGACTTCTTCAGGAGCAGCACTAGTATTTCCATCTTCTTTGTCAATAAATTCATCTTCAGATATATAGTTTGGAGCGCCTTGTGCTTTCAAAAAAGCAACTATGCTTTCTACTTCCTTATCATGTACAAATGGACCATGAACGCGTTCTATACGCCCGCCAGGCACCATGTATAGCATGTCGCCCATACCAAGCAGTTGCTCTGCACCTTGTTCTCCAAGAATTGTCCTACTGTCTATCTTTGATGTAACTTGAAAGCTGATTCTAGTAGGAAAGTTTGCCTTAATTACACCAGTGATTACATCTACAGAAGGCCTTTGTGTTGCCATAATTATGTGGATACCTGCAGCTCTAGCCATTTGAGCAAGTCTTTGTATGTAAGCTTCTATATCTTTCCCAGCCACAAGCATTAAATCCGCCATCTCATCAACAATAACAACTATGTAAGGCAGCAGCTCATTCTTCATTTCAATATTTTCAAAAACAGGTGTACCAAGTTCTTGATCGAAACCAGTTTGTACTCGCTTTGAGAATGCCTTTCCACTTTGTATATGTTCAGATATAACGTGATTGTATCCACTAATATTGCGTACACCCATAAGCGACATCATCCTATAGCGCTCTTCCATCTCACGCACTACCCATTTTAATGCAGAAACTGCTTTTTTTGGTTCGGTGACAACTGGTGCTATTAGATGAGGAATTCCGTCATATACAGAAAGCTCAAGCATCTTTGGATCTATCATTACAAGTTTGCAAGTCTTAGGAGAATGCTTATAAAGCAAGGATAGTATCATTGTATTTATCGCGACTGATTTACCTGACCCCGTTGTTCCAGCAACCAGCAAATGCGGCATTTTCGCAAGATCTGCAATAACAGCTTCTCCTCCTATATTCTTCCCAAGTATTATCGGCAGCCCTCCATTATTTTGATGGTACTCTTTACTTTCTAAAAGTTCTCTCAAATATACAACTGCTCGCTTTTGGTTTGGTAGCTCTATGCCTATTGCATTCTTCCCTGGTATTACTGCAATACGAGCAGATATTGCGCTCATAGAGCGGGCTATATCATCTGCTATATTAATAACACGTGAGGATTTTGTTCCGGCTGACGGTTCAAGCTCATATAATGTTACTATTGGTCCAGGGAATATGTTGGTAATTTCTCCACGCACACCAAAATCTTCCAAAACCTGTTTTAGCGCAGCGGAATTTAAATCTAATGCTTGCTGGTTTACCTGAGTTTTGGATTGTATTGTTGATATTGGATCTAGTAAGCCAGTATTCGGTAATTTATAATTGTCATCGCATAGGATGCTATTTTGCACTTTTCCTTCATTCTCTGTTTGAGACATAGGTTTGAAGCGTGTTTTATCAGGAATTTTGATTTTTTCTCGGGATGAATTTGCTACTTTTTTACTTTCATCATGACTGTAGATAACATCATCTATGGCGTGTGATGCTTTATTATTGCGCATGTAAATAGACTTTAACTTCCTGAATAAAATGCCACAAGAGACAGTGCCTCTATATACAGCTTTTGTAAAAAATACCACGATAGAGCGCCACTCTGAAAATGTAATATGCAATGAAATTATAATGCCAACTAAAGAGATAACTGCTGCTAATGTAAAACCAATATCATGATTGAAGCGCCACATTAATTCATTTTTGATAAAAAAACCAACAAAACCGCCACCTTGTCTTAAAAGCGGTTCTGTAGAAATATCTAAGAATGTGCAGAGTCCTGCGAAAATTGGTAATGTTAAAAATAATGCACTTATTCTCAATATATGAAAACATGAAGGTTTGTTTTGCAACATTTTGAGTGCAATGGTCACTAAAAAGGTAATTGGAAATAATACTGCATAACCAAATGTTTGCATCATAGGTTCTGCAACGTATGCTCCATACCATCCCATCAAATTTTTAGGAGTTGCTAAAGAAGCATGCAATATTGAACTATCTTCAGGTGAGAATGTAGATATAGCAAATATCAAACATGCTGAAATTATAAATAAAAACACACCGAGCGCTCTGCGTATAGAGCTAAACAATATATCAATCATTATATTTTTTATATAAAAATTTTATATCGCGCTAAATAATTAGTTGAAAAAATATATTTTATGTAATCTTATCTTATGCTACATAACAATATGTCATCAATAAAATAATTAATAGATAAAAATAAGGCTAAACAACATGCGTCATAAATATCGAACTAATTCATATAAGTTAGCGCAGCAAATTGAATTGACCTATAGAACTGCATTGACACAGAAAAAATTTAAAAGGCAAGCAAAGTTGATAGATTTCACGCAAATAAAACTACAAGTGTAAGGACAGTTATACGAGATCTACACAAATAATCTTTTATAAAGATATATTAATAATTCAGTATCCAATAAGCTCACTTATATCATATGGTCTCACATATCACTACTTTTTGTTTCATCGGCATTGAAGTAAGAGAGGTAGATGTTCAAACTCACATCGTTCAAGGGCTTCCAAGTTTCTGTATAGTAGGGCTTCCGAATAAAACGGTTGCGGAGTCCAAGGAACGAATTAGAGCTGCGTTTTCTAGTATGGGACTTTCCTTGCCAACTAAAAGAATTACTGTGAATTTATCTCCAGCAGATCTAAATAAAGATGGAAGTCATTTTGATTTGCCCATTGCGCTTGGATTGCTTGTAGACCTTGAAATAATCCCACAAGAGGAATTAGAAAATTACGTGGCAATGGGAGAGCTTTCGTTGGATGGAAAACTGAGAGTTTTCACATAAAGATAGATAAGGTTTGTTCTTGATATTGTGTAAATATTTGTGGTGTTGTAAGAGCGCACCAAAGCTTGATGGATCCGTAGACCATTGACTCCTTCTTTGAAACGATCTTAGTACGCCGTGTCAATGATGTCGCGTGTTACTATTATCTCTCTCGATAGATACTGTGCCAGACTTGCCAATCGTATGACGCTTTTTTGGTAAAACTTTAGAAAAAGCATTCCAATCATCCGTATAAAAATGACATTCTTTCAGATGACTCACTTTGTCGTAGAGCTTTTGGAATGTTGCAGTATCACGATTGCCTGTAACCCATGCAACAGTTCTCCTTGTGCTACGATCAACCGCCTTGATGATCCAAAGCTTGTTTTTTTTGAACCAATAAAATGCCACATCTCGTCAAATTCCATCTCCATAATATCCGAAGAGATGATTGGCTCCTGAGTCTTGTTCATCGCCTCTACTAACCAGCGATAAATTATGGACGGTGAGTGTCCTAATATCCTGCCTAACATAGAAAAAGAGGCCTTGCCAAGGCTATATAGCATAACACATAGTGCTTTCTTAACGGCTGTTTGAGGCTTTTTGCGCAGATCGCCCTCAACAAAATTTAGAAGGCATGATCTGCACTTATAACGCTGTACACCCCTCACAATGCCGTTTTTTATAAAGCTATCGGAACCACATCCCTTACAACAAACCATAAAACCACCATTTAGTTCTTAAAACAGTGATCATATCATATCTCTATCTAATTGTGAAAACTCTCGGAAAACTTACGAAAGTGACAGGAATACTTCCGGCCGCAATAAAAGCAAACTCCATAAATAAAGGACTAATATATCCAGCAGAAAATAGCTTAGAAGCAGCATGGTCTGGAAATAGTGATGTATATGCAGCAAATGGTTTATTGGAGGTGCTTAATCACTTTACTGGAAAACAAAAGATGTGCTCTCCGATATTACCTGAAATTAGAATGCATGGAGAGAAAAAGCCGGATCTGCAAGACATACAAGGCCAAATAATTCCTAAAAGGGCGTTGGAAATTGCAGCTGCAGGCGGGCATCATATGCTAATGATAGGTCCCCCTGGTTCTGGCAAATCTATGCTCGCTAAGAGATTGCCTGGGATAATGCCAGCACTTTCACATGAAGAAAGACTTGAATCCAGTATAATTGCTAGCATAGCAGGTGAACTCTCTAGCAATATGCTAGTAGAAGAAAGGCCGTTTAGAGAACCTCACTGTTCCTCTTCTCTTCCTGCAATGGTAGGTGGAGGAAAAAATGCTAAACCTGGTGAAATAACACTTGCGCACCTAGGCATCCTATTTTTAGATGAGCTTCCAGAATTTTCAAGAAATACTCTAGAAGCATTAAGGCAGCCGATAGAAAGCCGGTGCATTACAATAGCAAGAGTAAATAACCACGTTACTTACCCTGCAAACTTTCAACTGATAGCAGCGATGAACCCATGTAGATGTGGATATTATGGAGAGCCTAACAATATGCAATGTAGTAGAGCTCCAAGCTGTGTTGAAGATTACCAAAATAAGATTTCTGGACCACTTTTTGACAGATTTGATATGCAAATCGAGGTTCGAGCAGTTGATATTCTAAGCGATGAAATGGAACGCGGTGAATCATCTGAAGTTGTTGCAAAACGAGTAATGTTAGCTCGAATTACACAATTAGAACGCTATGAAAATCTTGGAATTAAGCTTAACTCTGAGTTAAATGGTGAGCTTTTATATGATGTTGTCAAGATGGACGAGGAATCAAAAAACTTGATGAAAAAAGCGTGTACAAAGATGCATATATCAATGCGCGGCTTTAATAAAATTCTGAGAGTAGCAAGAACCATCGCTGATCTTTCGCAAGCAAAAGAAGTAAATGTGCTGCACCTTGCAGAAGCAATAGGTTATAGAGTGGCAAGAAAGTAATGGTGCCATGGTATTTCAAGCATCGATATCCAACCAAAATACCATCTATACGACAATAAGTGAGTGACCTTTTATGTTATAAATGATAAGCAAAATCTCTAAAACCTCTAATCAGTCTATCCGCCAAAAATTTATTTGCGCAGCAAAGCAATTTTTGCGGAGAAGTTAAATGTACAAAATTAGCTTTTAGATCTGTCCTGCGCTAATTTTCGGATGTATTAATTGGCCTTATGCTGAAATCTTACTTTCACAAAATCCGTAAGTTTTTTGCGCTGACTTATAACATTTCCTTACGGATTTAAAACGCTATTTTGACATTCTAAACACTATTTTATGCCACTTCTGAGACTTTTGGTGCACGTGCTAATCAATATCGAATGTTTTGATCTCAACGGGCCATTTACAAATATATATGGAATAGTGTATTTGAGAAATCAGAAAGTGATAAAAAAATAAATCTAAGTAGAGAAAGTTCAGTTCATCAGCAAGATTAATATTAAAAATACATTCTTATAAAAGCAGAAATTGAAAACACAGATGTAAGACGTTATATTCACTCATGTTGCTGCATTGCAAATCGAGATATTTATGACTAATAAAAATAATCAATATATTAAGTATACAAATTCTTCTATGGCATATTCTCTTGTCAAGATCATAACAAAAGTAATCAGAAGTTTGTGTAATACATTTTATGCAGTATTATTTTTGTTTAATGTATTCATTTGTAATGTCGCGGCTGCAGAAAGTGGACTTAGCGGATATCACTCTCTTAGGTTTTTTCAAGCTGTAATGGAGTATGTCAAGCAGGAGTATGTAGCAGATGTAGATGAACAAAAGCTGATAGAATCGGCAATACAAGGTATGCTGACATCTCTTGACCCGCATTCGATGTACTTGGACCAAAAGACGTATAACGAGATGAAAATAGCTACTAAAGGTGAGTTTGGTGGTCTTGGTATAGAAATGACGATGGAAAATGGGATGCTGAGGATAATTTCGCCTTACGAAGATGGACCAGCATTTAGAGCTGGTATAAAAATAGGCGATAGTATTATTGCAATCGATGGAGAAATGGTGAAGGGGATGTCGATTAATGAAGCTGTGGATAAATTACGTGGTGAGCCTGGTACTTCAGTGAACATAAAAATTTATAGAGAGAATTACGGTGTACTGGATACAAAAATAGTTCGAGAAGTAATAAAGTTGGTTCCTGTGAAGGCAAAGCTTGTTGGAGGGAAGTCAGTTGGATATTTCAACGTATCTAATTTCAATGAAAGGACTGCGTCGATTATAAAAAAAGAATATGCGAATTTAATTAAAGAAAATCCTTCTATATCTGGAATTGTGCTAGATTTAAGATGGAACCCTGGAGGTTTGCTTGAGCAAGCAAAAGAGGTGGCTGATCTTTTCCTTAGAGAAGGTGTAATCGTGTCAATAAAAAGCAGAAATAGTGAGATGAACCAAGTTTTTTGTGCAGAGAATAGCGACATTACTGGTGGTATGCCTATAGTTGTGTTAATTAATGGAGGTTCTGCATCTGCTGCAGAGATAGTTGCAGGAGCATTGCAAGAGAATAAGAGAGCGCTTGTGGTTGGCACTAAGTCTTTTGGGAAGGGCTCTGTACAGAAAGTGATTCCGCTAAGCAGTGGTGGAGCAATAAAGCTTACCACAGCTCTTTACTACACGCCTTCTGGTACGTCTATACAGGCTGCTGGTATCACTCCGGACATAATAGTGCCAGAAGCGATAGTAAAGCAAGTAGAGGATGGTAGTAATATAATAGGATCTGAAGCTTCCCTAAAAGGACATTTGCGGAAAAAATCTGATAGCATGACAAATGCACAAAAAGAAAACATAAGAACGTTAATGAATTTGGATGAATCTCAAGATTTTCAATTGTTAAGAGCTATAGACACAGTTAAGGTGATGGCGCTTTATAGATGATCAAAAAATTTTGCTAGTCACTAATCATTATAAAGTCTATACGTCAAAAATAAATTTTTGCCATGCGGTACAGACTAGTTATCATTACAAAGTTGACCAGTAGTAAGTAAATTATACTGTGCTATAAGTTCTAGCATTACCTTGTTATTTATATTGAGCTTTGTTAGCTTTTTATTTTTGTAATAATAGATTTCTCTAATTGGTGTAATTCCCATTGCAGTTCCAGTGAGAAAAGCAGCATCAGCAGATTCTACATCAGACATGCTACACCTAACTTCTTTACTTTGTATTTTGCAGTTTTTTGCAAGTTCTAGCACGGTTCTCCTAGTAATTCCATCTAAGAAAGAATCAGCGATCGGAGTATACAGCACATCATCTTTCACATAAAAGAAATTTGATGTCGTAGCTTCTGTAATAAAATCATCTATATCTAACATAATAGCGTCATCAAACCCTCTTGATACAGCGTCATTTTTTGCAATTGTGTTCATCATATAAAGTCCAGAAGCTTTAGCCTGAATTGGAACCATATCTTTTGATATTTTTCTCCAAGTAGAAATTTCAATTGAGAGCTCATGACTATTTTTTGTATACTCTTTTGCATCATCGAATGCTCTCCATCCTAAAATCGCAGTTTGTATACTACATTTCTTGCTATATATGGTTTGAGTTTCTGGGCCACGCCAAGCAACAGGCCTGATATAACCAGACTTCAAATCATTTTCCTTGATAATGTGCAAAACAGCACTATTTAGTTCAAGTACACTATATGGTAGAGTATAGCCCATCATACTAGCTGATTGTTGAAAACGCTCCATATGCTCTTGCAGCTTGAATGGAACATAGTTATATGTTCTAATACCTTCGAATATAGCACCTGAATAATGCAAAGAATGGTTAAATATTGAAATATTTGCAGAATCTGCATATAATATTTTTCCGTTTAGCCAACATTTTCCTTGAAATAAATCTGAAAGTATCTGCATATAGATTTTAAAGACTCAATATTTGATATAATACTTATAACAATAATGATTAAACAATAAATTATACATAGTATGCGTTACAAACTGCAACCAAAAAAAAACCTTGGTCAACACTTCTTGATAGATCATAGTATTGCTTCACTGATTGTTTCAAAGTCTGGAGAAATTAATGACGATACAACAGTATTCGAAGTAGGGCCAGGAACTGGAGCTTTAACTAACTACCTTCTCACATCAAAAGCAGGTAGGATTATTGCTATAGAGAGAGACATTAGATGTATTACAGCATTAAAATCCTCAAATCTTCTATCATCAAGTGAAAAGCTAGAAATCATAAATGGAGATGCGCTATCATTCGATGAACGTTCAATTCTTAGTGGAAGAAATAATAAGATTATTGCAAACCTACCTTATAATATATCGACCGCGCTTATAGTAAAATGGTTAGGATTGATTGACCTATTTTCAAGCATTACTGTAATGGTCCAGAAAGAAGTTGCAGAAAGAATTGTAGCAAAAGGTGGTTCAAAAGATTTTGGGAGAATTAGCATAATTGCTCAGCTTTTATGTGATATCGAAGAGGTAATAGAAGTCCCTAGAGAGGCTTTCTTCCCAAAACCTAAGGTATTATCATCTGTTATACATATGATTCCAAGAATAAAGCCGCTGTTCCACTGCAACTTTGATGCTTTGGAAATTGTATGTAAAGCGGCTTTTTCGCAAAGACGTAAAATGTTAAGATCTTCACTGAAGTCTGTATTTGGAAAAAATACTACTCAAATTCTACATGAGTGTAATATTGATGAATCAAAGAGAGCAGAAGAGATATCAATAGAAGATTTTTGTACATTATCTGAGCTATATGTACAGCTTTAATAGTCACCTGCCTATGTCATAACTCTAAGAAGCTAAAGATTTATCTCGGTTGCCAAGCTAAATTGGGCATATTTCACTTTCCGCAAAAATTTATTTGCATAGTAAATAAATTTTTGACAGACAGATTTTATAGTATCCAAAATTACTATGTATAATGGAATGGTTTAATTAAAATTTGCATACGATAATCAATAGACCTCTTGCATAACCTATTTAAAGCTCAAAGTTATAGATACCAGCAAGTAAATTAAACCTTAAACCGAATCGTTTTCTTCTGTTCCTATAACGATCAGCGATAATTTTAAATCGTTTGATCATGCCTATGACGTTTTCATTTAAAACACGTTCACTAGACAATTGACGATTTTTCTTTTTATCTTTCCTGCTTAGTGGTCGCTTTTTTGTCTTTTTCTTTGGTAACTCTGAATTATAATGCAACTTATCAATGCCTTGATAACCAGTATCTGTAAGAACTTTAATCTCAGGGTGGATGTGAACTCCGGATTCTTTAAATAACCTGAAATCATGACGCTTGCCATTAGAAAAATTAGTGCAAATGATTTCTTTTTTCCTTTTATCCACAATAAGCTGAGTTTTTAGAGTATGTCGCCTCTTTTTTCCCGAATAAAAGTGCTTCTGTTTTTTTTAGGTCGTTCTATCGGTGTTTCAGTAGCATCAATTAACACAAGTTCGTATTCAGAATCGCTTTTTAGTAATGCTTTACGTCCAGGTAGTGAAAATCGTTTATCTTTAATTAGAGTATCTTCAATCCAACGTATATTACGATAACAGGCACTTTCACTTATTCCATAACTGCGGGAAATATGAAAATATGTCCTGTATTCACGCAAGTACTCAAGCGTCATGAGTAATCGATCTTCTAAAGCCAATTTATTGGGTTTTCCACCTTGAGACTTTAAAATAGCTTCAGCTTCTTTTAATATACTTAGTATAACTTCAAACGTTCCTCGTTTAATGCCAGTAAGCCTGCGAAACTCTTCTGCGTATTCATCTTTGATGTTTTCAAACTTCATGTTATCCTTGATAAAATCAAGGATTTTAATCAATTTATATGGTTATGCAAGAGGTCTAATATATGTTACGCAACTTGCATTTTTGCTAATGTGTAAACACTCATGCAGTCCATAGTTTAAGCCGCTAACTTTTGTCATAATTTATACATTAAAATTTTATGGAAAATATATTGCAATTTTATTAAGAGATCGTATATTCTCTTCTAAAGAGTATATACCGCTAGGACTTTTAATATATTTCCCTTGGTTTTCTGGCGGTATTTTTATGTATAATTTAGTGTATTTTGAATTTTTCCGCAGTGTAGATTTAACAACTCAGGTGGTATACTGACAATATTTCACAATGACAAAGCAAAAGATATATGTTAGGTAGAGTTAGCTATGTCACTTAAACGCTTCAATTTATAAGTACCTATGTATGGTCAACTTTAACTTGAATATTTTTAAAAAACGTAAAGATTTTATATCATTTCTCAAGGTGTTTATCATCTTGTCTCTACTTGGAGTGTTGCTTATTATCTCATGGTTATATAGAATGACATCGGCAAATATGTTTAATGGAGCTATTTTAGCTTTGCACAAGCATCCTGTTGGTGAGGTTGTAATAGAGGGGCTTTCGTTGAGCACAACAGATGAAAGTGGTAGAAATGTCGCTATAAAAGCTGAAACTGTTTTAAAAGAGGAGAAGAATTTGATAACTGCACAGTCTATCAATGCTTCTCTTTATATAAAGCGTATGAAAGTGGATGTGAGTGCTCAGGAAGGTGTAGTAGATCTAAATACGCATCTTTTAAAACTTAATGGCAATGTGCAGATGAAGAGTGATGCTGGTGATATGTTTGAGTGCAGCAATTTAGATGTTTTTTATTCTAAAAATTTTGTTAGAAGTACAAGCCCACTACGTGTAATTACTAAATCTACAACAATAAATGCAGGAAGTCTTGAAATCATAGAAAATGATGTGGTGCACTTTGGTTCTGGTGTGCAAGTTGAGATTGCCAACTATACGCAATAAAATTTGTTGCAAGTGCTGTATGATGCGCATATTTTATTCTAGAAATATAATCAATATTTATTAAGGTTTTATCAGAATGGCTATAGCGGTTTTGATGCCAGCTCTTTCTCCTACAATGAGTGAAGGAAGTGTTGCAAAATGGATCAAAGAAGAAGGTGATTTGGTAGAACCAGGACAGATTTTAGCCGAGATAGAGACTGATAAAGCAACTATGGAAGTTGAAGCTGTAGATTCTGGAGTCTTAGGAAAGATTGTTGTCAATGCTGGAACAACTGGTGTTAAGGTAAATAATCTAATCGCTATCATACTTGAAGATGGCGAAGGAAAGGAAGCAATTGATAAAATGCTTGCAGAATATGAGCATGATTCTTCAGTACATTCTGAGCAAGACAAGTCAAATTTTCTAATTGGTGATAATAATATTATAAGCTCTCACAGTACAAGTAATGAAGCTTCTAGCTCTTTGAGTGCGCAAAGTGGTGTTAGAAAATTTATAACCCCTCTTGCAAGGAGGATAGCTGCCAATGAAGGAGTGGATATATCAGGCATACAAGGCACTGGCCCTGGTGGTAGAATTTTAAAGCGTGATATAGTTGCTAAAATAGCGCAGCAAGGCCCTAAAAAATCTAGTTCGTCATTACATTCCTCACATGATAATTCACAGTCCACTTTTTCAGTTCAGAAGCTTTCAAATATTAGGAAGACGATTGCAACTCGTCTTGTGGAGTCTAAACAAAATATTCCGCACTTTTACTTGTCTCTTGACTGCGATGTAGATTCTCTTATGGAGCTTCGTAAGGATTTAAATGATTCTACTTCTATTAATATAGCATCTGGCAAAGCTTATAAAATTTCAGTAAACGACATAGTTATCAAAGCTGTTGCGCTTGCAATGGCAAGAGTACCTGAGGTAAATTCCTCTTGGTCGAATGATGGAATAGTTATCTATGATCGAGTAGATATTTCAATCGCAGTTGCCATTGAAGACGGTCTTATCACACCAATAGTGAGGGCTGCAAACACAAAATCGCTTGGTGAGATTTCAGAGGAAGTCAAGTCTTTGGCTGAAAAGGCAAAGGCTGGGAAACTCATGCCAGAAGAGTATCAAGGTGGTGGTTTTAGTATCTCAAATCTTGGTATGTATGGCATCAAAAGCTTTAGTGCTATTATAAACCCACCGCAAAGTGCAATACTTGCAGTTGGTGCAGTTACAAAGCAACCGGTAGTCAAAGGTAATGATATGAAAATAGGAAGTGTTATGAATATGACTTTATCCTGCGATCATAGGGTCATAGACGGTGCAAAGGCTGCCGAATTTTTAAGCGAAGTTCGAAAAATCATCGAAAAACCTGCTTTACTTTTGCTTTGATGGAAAGATTGCCGATATCCTGATTTTATCAGTTTTATTAGTGTTAAAATCCTATGCAAAAAATAGATCGTGTTGAAGTCGTACAATATGATCCTAATTGGCCACGAATTTTTGAAGCAGAAGCCGTTCAAATCAAAAAGGCATTAGGATGTAACTGCATTGCTATCCATCATATTGGGTCAACTTCAGTACCTGGTCTTGCAGCAAAACCTAAAATAGATATTATGGCCGTTGTCCTAGATTTATTTTTTAAAGAATCGCAGCTGGAAGCTATAGGATATAGAGATAGAGGTGGCTTCAATATTCCTCTGCAAAGGTATTTTACAATCAGAGCTGAGGAAAGAAGCATCAATCTTCACGTTTTTGAAGAAAACGATCCTGAAATTGAGTTAAATATCTTATTTAGAGATCATTTGTGCAGAAGTTCAAGTGCTAGAGAGGAATACGAGCTGCTTAAATATAGACTCATTGCAGAAGACTCTTCCCATAAGAAAAACGACTCTATTTATAGAGGTTATACTTTGGGTAAAAATGATTTTATTCAAAATGTATTAAACCAGTCTGGTTTTAACAGGTATAGATTCGTGTTATGTGCACATACTACTGAATGGGATGCTGTGAGGTATTTTCGTGATAAGTATTTTTCTGCTTCTAGTTACGCAGATGATCCATATATTTGGACATTGAAACACTCTGAGCATGCTCATTTGGTTTTATATAAAGGCACAGAGATTATTGGTTATACACATATTCAGTTTTTGCCAGAGTCAAGATCCGCCATACGGATTATTGTTGTAGATGAGAATCAACGAAATCAAAATGCAGGTAGTAGATTATTGGCTTTAAGCGAAAAGTGGCTTAGGAGCCTAGGCATCAAAAGCATTCATGCAAAATCAAGAGAAAGCTCTTTGAAGTTTTATCTAAAAAATGGCTATACAAAAATGCCGTTTGATGATCTTAAAGGTAAGAAATCTGATACAGATGACATTCAAATTGGTAAAATACTATGAGCAATAAGATTAAAATTAGGCGTTATCAAGATGATGATGCACAATTTTTAATTCAGATTTTTTACAACACAATACACATTGTTAATGCGAAAGATTACACAAAAGAACAGCTAAATGCTTGCTGTCCTACTACTTGTCTTGAGATTGAGAGATGGCAAAAGAAGTGGTCTACTTTAATTCCATTTGTCGCGCAAATAGGCGAAACAATAGTTGGCTTTGCAGAATTTGAACCAAGTGGACATATTGATTGTTTTTATGTGCATCATGAATTTCAAGGTATTGGTGTTGGGACATTGCTCATGGGCGAGATAGAGAAAGAAGCGCGCTATAAATCAATTCCTAGGATTTATGCAGAGGTCAGTATTACAGCAAAGCCATTTTTTGAAGCGAAAGGATTTAATCTTGTCAGGCAACAAACCATTACGAGGTGTGGTGTGGAGCTGACCAATTTTGTTATGGAAATGCATATATAGGTGGACTTACTTACGTCGAACTTGTGTATTATGGGGTATGTGCATAGTTTAAATTTCAAATTAGAATGCGCCGAATAAGACTAATGAGCATTTCAACGACGACAATTTTTGAAATATGACCAGTATATATCATATTTCGCCAAATTCAGCAGCAAGCTCAGCAGGTGTTAACACAGATTTTGTAACTTTATCATACTCTTTAACAAAAGAGCCATTTTTCAGGAGCAATAACCTATCTCCATATTTGATAGCATGTGCCATGTTGTGTGTAATCATGATACAAGTAAGCTTTTGCTTGCGCACAATCTGATTTGTTAATTCTATGGTATATTCACTACTTGCAGGATCTAAGGCTGCTGTGATTTCATCTAATAGCAGTATTTTAGAATCTTGTAGCATAGCCATGACAATACTAAGCACCTGCCTTTGACCACCAGATAAGTTGCTTACCAGATCATCAATCCTATTCTCCAGCCCCATGTTTACTGTGCTTAATTTTTCTCTAAATAACCGAGTACGATTTTTGTTAGTAAACAGCTGTAACCCCCTTTTTTGTCCTCTTTTTAGTGCAAAAGCCATATTTTCCAAGATAGTCATATTTTCCATTGTACCAGATTTTGGGTCCTGCATCACTTTGGATACTAGATTGGCTCTATATATCTGCGATGTATTGGTAATGTCTTGTTTTAGAATGAATACTTTACCAGAATCTGGTTTTATAAACCCAGAGATTATATTAAACATTGTAGATTTACCTGCTCCATTGCCACCTATCACAACAACGAATTCTCCTTCTTTAACATCTAAATTTAAGTAATTTAAGACTTTTCGCTCTAGCTTAGTATTCTTACCCAAAACAATATTAATATTCTCAAGTCTTAGCATGCACGCCTCTTTGATAAATACACTATTGCTATCACCATAAGTCCTGTGAGCAAGTTTAAATCAGCAGTTGCAAGACCTAAAGAATCACTATAAAGCGCAAAACTGATGAATAATCTATATATGATAGATCCAATTAAACAGCTGATAGTTTGTACTAAAATAGACTGACTTGACATGACTCTTTCGCCAATCATTACTGAAGCAAGTCCTACAATCACAGTGCCTATTCCGCTTCCAACATCAGCAAAGCCTTGATGTTGACTGAACAATGCACCGCCTAGAGCAATAATTGCATTACTGAAAACAAGTCCTATTATGACCATAAGCTTAAAATTTACGCCGCTGTTTTGTGCTAACCTCTTGTTTTGACCTATACTGCGCAATGCCAAGCCAAAATCTGTCATGAGCAAGTATGTGACAATAGCGCATATTGATAAGATGATAATAGTTAATGCAACTATAGGAGACTCAAAAAAGATAGTAGCGTCGTTAATAAGAGTAATATTGGGAATGCCATCCATAATACGCAGGTTAACTGAATAAAGCATAAAACTTACCAATATCCCAGAAAGTAAATTAGTGACTTGGAATTTGGTATATAATATGCTTGTAATGCATCCTGCAACACCACCTGCAAATATGGCAGCTATCAAAGATAGCCAAGGATCAAACCCAGATTTGATCATAATACTTGAAACAGCAGCGCCTAAAACAAAGCTGCCATCACAAGTTAAATCTGGAAAATCTATAATACGAAATGTTAGGTATATTCCAATTGCAACAATTCCATAAATGATTCCGATTTCTAGGCTCATTATAATTTCGTTTAGTGTCATCACTTACTCTTTGTAATGATTTTTGTAGCGATCGCTTTAATGTCATTTGGTAATTGCATTCCAATTTTCTGCGCAGTATCTTCATTGAGAAAAAGTTCTGTGCTAGCTGGAAACTCTACAGGTATCATACCTACATCTTCGCCTTTCAGGCTTCGAGCAATAATTTGTGCTGTTTGTATGCCTATTTCATATTGATTAGGTCCAAGTGCTGCTAAAGCGCCTAGCTTTACAGCATCAGTATCGCTTACATAAACAGGTATCTTCACTTTAGTTGCAACATTAATGATTGTCTGCAAAGCAGAAAGTGCTGTGCTATCATTACTGATGAATATAGCATCGACGTTCGCAGCTAGCTTAGTTGATGCTTGAGCTACCTCTGAAGTTTTATTTGCAGCTTGCAATACCAAGGTTATGCCAAGTTTATGGCACAATTCTTCTAGTTTTTCTATCAAACTTAAAGAGTTAATTTCGCTTGGATTATATAAAAATCCTAGTCGCTTTAAATTTGGTTGGATTTGTTGAAATAACGTGATTTGAGGCTTGAGTTCAACAAAATTTGATACGCCTGAAGTATTATTTCCTGGCTCTGATAAACTTTGTACAAGCTCAGCTTTTATGGGATCTGTGACTGAGCTAAACACTAGCTTTATTTTATTTTCTTTTGCGTATTTGGCAAAGCTTTGAGCGGAAATAGTAGCAACACCGACTACAACATCTGCTCCTTTACCAACAAATTTTGCTGCGATTTGAGAAGCTAAAGCGGGGTTGGCTTGTGCGGATTCAACTCGCAGATCTAGATTGACACCACGCTCATACCCATTTTGTTCCAAACCATCAATAATTCCTTCTATAGTCATGTTTAGTGCCGGGTGTTCAACTAATTTGTTAATGAATACCTTTTTCATATTTTCAGCAGCAAATGTATTCATTGCAAAAAATATAGATATTGCAAATGTCAGTACTTTCTTCATGCTGAGGTTTTTTTATTTTTTAATTTTTGTAGTAAGGCAGAATAGCCTTGATATTGCTCATCTTTTAAAAATCTTGCTACCCGTCCTATTGTTGTTAAACTTGCTCCTGTTTGAGCATGAATTTCGCGATATGATAAGCCATTATTCAGTGCTTTGCATATCTGCCATCGTTCGGTGAGTGCAATTAATTCAGCTGGTGTGCATAAATCTTTTAAAAAATTATATGCCTCTCTATCTGTTTCTAGCAAAAGTAGAGCTTGGCACAATTCTTTTATATTTTTATTATGATCATTAGTCATGCCTTACCTTGTTACTAAACTAGTATGCTACTAAAGTAGTACGGCGGGTCTAATAAGTCAAGAAAAATAAATACTAATACCAACTTTCCCAAATAACAGAATATAGTAGCTGTATATTTTTTAGAAAATTTAAGATGAGCTTTAAAGTAAGCTTTACTAGAAGTACAGCGGCCATGGGGGCGCTTAATTTTTCTAAAAAGACGCAGCTAAAGTATTCTGTTATTTGGGAGAGTTAGTATAATATCCAAAGATTATGGCAGGACCGCGGCTAAAAGCTAATTGTTGTACATTGACCTTACGCAAAAATCTATTTGCGTAGCAAATAGATTTTTGACGGATAGACTCAATACCAACTCTTCATTTGCCTGAGAGATATGGCTAAAGTAGCATAAAAGAGTCATGCTAAACTTTGTCTTTTTGATAAATTTTAAGTCAGCTTCTTCCATAAAACAGCAGTTATGTTACTGCCTTCAAGCAAATAAAAATTTATTCCAAATACTTGTTTGTCATGCTTGCTTTATAGTGCTTTAGCTATACATATGAGAGAATGGTATCTAGTGTATCATCCAATACATGAGCAAATAGTTCAAATTGTGATGACCAATAATTATATGTGCTACGCGCAGCATTGTTAAAAGGTTCCATATAAGAATTAAATGGTGCGTCATATATTAAAATCACGTCTTCTTCTATTGCAGATTGGTTTTGCTCTGTATGACTGGTATGATTCATAAATTTTGCATATTCGTCGTAGGTTTTATAATATAGTCTTTTATGCTCAGCATATTCTTTATCTCTATATATATCTATTATCCTTGGTGCTTTGCATATGTTTGCATCCTCCATATTCACTAATTTCTTTGGTGTATAAGCACTCACTCTGCTTATAGACATCATGATCGCACTGGTTAAGTATTCTTTTGGAAAATCTGCTATACTAGGCATAAAACTGAGGCCGCCAAATTTTGCAGTCAAAAGATTGAACGCTGCATCTGCAGTAGTGCTAATGGAGCCTATATAATTCGTGGTTGTTTTTGTAATATCAATGATATTACCTGTCACATAAACAGCGGCTTTTGCTGCAAGTACTCTGCCAATCGTTACTTTGTTAATATTTGCACTCCAATTGATGGAGTCGTATATTTTAGTAAATCCGTTTTCCCACATAACATCAGCAAGGACTTTTATATAACTTTCTCCATCTTGCTGTATAGCTTTTACTTGAGGATGTACTTGTGTCATGATATCAACGAACGCTTGCCCTGTTAGGTCGCATGCTGAGTTTCTTATTGCGTGCAAATTACCCAAGCCGGATGCAAGAAGAGAGAGTTTACATACTCCTTTGATTGCATCTCCTGCAGGTCTATACCATTCGTATTTTTGTGTGCCATAATCCCAGCCACTATAGTAAGCATACGAGGCCTGAGCTACTTTGGTGAAGTCTCCAACAAAGCTACCGAAGTATGTAGAGTCACTATTGAGTTGTTCTAAGTTTATTCTTAGAGTTGAGCCAATAAACTGAATAAAGCCTTTGACAAAAAACTTAAGTGGGGCAAAACCAAATATTTCTTTTGTATTAGGAAATTCTTCTGAAATATGCTTGAAGAACATCTCTTTAGGTTCATACCTGTAGTTCTGCGTGAATTTTCCAATTAATGGCATTGCATCGATGTAATCGTTCCACGTATTTGTTTTTGCTTTTGTATTAGTTTGTGACATGTCTTTTGATAAATAAAATAATAAATACAGCTTAATAAAATTTGGCAGATCGACCTTTTTACCTGAAAGAATTATTTATCCTTCATTTGCAGATGATACATAAAATATAATCTCAGTATCATTTTCATCATGGAAAAAGTGATCTATCAAAAATGATTGGATAGTAACCTCTACCTGCTATATACATGAGACATAGCTTATACCGACTCTCATAAATTACAGAACACTTTAGCTTCGTCTTTTCTTTAAAATTTAAGCACGCTCTTTGCCGCTGTACTTCTAGTATAGCTCACTTAAATCTCATCTTAAATTTTTCAAAAAATACGTAGCAAATATATGATGTTATTTGGAGAGGTTGGTATTAGTAAATATCCTAACATTCATAAATAATAGAAACTGGCAGATTGTTAGATATTATTAATAATCTGCGTCATTCTCCTTTTAGTTGAATTTGGTTAATCTATGTTTTTATATTGTCTCTTTTACTTTCGATTATGCTTGTTTGCTTTGATGTAGCAAATTTTAGGGATTCTATACTGCATATTTGGTAGTGTAAAGCAAATAAAACAATCTTAATTTATGGTTTATCAAAAATGTTTATAAATGTTTTGTTGTCAAATTATAGCTATAGTTGTGTATAAATTTTTGTTTTCTTGTATATTTTTATGTGTGATATTCGTCTTTATTTAGAAAAATAAATTTCTCAATTAGATTGATGTGCAGTTGTGTATTTATTATACTGAGAGCTAATGTGAAATAATTGGCAGAGTTACTTGGAATTTGGAGAGATATGAAAGTTGCAAAAGACGCATTCTATTTGGAGCGTACAAATATGGTGAGAAACCAGCTGATTCCAAATCAAATATATGATAGTCGCATATTAGATGCTATGGAGAGCATACCTAGACATATTTTTGTAGAAGAAAAGTGGCGTCCTGTTGCATATGTAGATGAAAATATTCCAGCTTGCGTCGGGCGCGCAAGCTTCTTTCGCCGCTTTTACTTGCAAAGATGTTGTCTTGCTGTAATTTGAAGGATAATGCGACAGTTTTAGATGTAGGATTTGGTTCAGGCTATTCGATCGCCCTGCTTGCAAAGATTGTTAAAAGTGTTACTGCAATTGAGAGTAATGAGCATATGTTATTTCTTGCTGCGGATAATAGACCTCTTGCATAACCATATAAATTGATTAAAATCCTTGATTTTATCAAGGATAACATGAAGTTTGAAAACATCAAAGATGAATACGCAGAAGAGTTTCGCAGGCTTACTGGCATTAAACGAGGAACGTTTGAAGTTATACTAAGTATATTAAAAGAAGCTGAAGCTATTTTAAAGTCTCAAGGTGGAAAACCCAATAAATTGGCTTTAGAAGATCGATTACTCATGACGCTTGAGTACTTGCGTGAATACAGGACATATTTTCATATTTCCCGCAGTTATGGAATAAGTGAAAGTGCCTGTTATCGTAATATACGTTGGATTGAAGATACTCTAATTAAAGATAAACGATTTTCACTACCTGGACGTAAAGCATTACTAAAAAGCGATTCTGAATACGAACTTGTGTTAATTGATGCTACTGAAACACCGATAGAACGACCTAAAAAAAACAGAAGCACTTTTATTCGGGAAAAAAGAGGCGACATACTCTAAAAACTCAGCTTATTGTGGATAAAAGGAAAAAAGAAATCATTTGCACTAATTTTTCTAATGGCAAGCGTCATGATTTCAGGTTATTTAAAGAATCCGGAGTTCACATCCACCCTGAGATTAAAGTTCTTACAGATACTGGTTATCAAGGCATTGATAAGTTGCATTATAATTCAGAGTTACCAAAGAAAAAGACAAAAAAGCGACCACTAAGCAGGAAAGATAAAAAGAAAAATCGTCAATTGTCTAGTGAACGTGTTTTAAATGAAAACGTCATAGGCATGATCAAACGATTTAAAATTATCGCTGATCGTTATAGGAACAGAAGAAAACGATTCGGTTTAAGGTTTAATTTACTTGCTGGTATCTATAACTTTGAGCTTTAAATAGGTTATGCAAGAGGTCTAATATATGATCTATTCCTGCTGCAGCAATTATTTTTCCAAGCACTCTCATAGCAACCGCTTCTTGTGTAACTAGTTGTTTATCTTGTCTGCTATAACCAAAATAGGGAATTAGGGCGATTACATTCTTTATATTGTTAGATTGTCTAACAGCATCCGCTATCAAAAGTAGCTCCATTACGTTTTCTGATGCCGAACTATTTGTGGACTGTACTATAATAACTGTTTCGCAATTCAGTTGCTCGGAAATTCTTACTTTCAATTCTCCATCTGCAAACTTCGTTAATTCTGCTTCTATATATTTAAATCCTAAGTGGTCGCTCAGTGTATATGCAAAAGCCTTACTATTGCTTCCAGCTACTACTACTGTTTCTTGTTGTATCATATATTTAGCTAGTTTGCTTAAAGTGTTTCGATATTTAAAGGTTACTCGCTGATCATCAAATAGACTAACAGCAAAAATTTTTTATCGTATTTATGTGTATTTTATTTATTAGACCTCTTCTTAAAAGAAGATGCCAGTGAAGCAAGTGCAAGTAGCATATGAAAGCGCGAGAAAATGCAGTGTACAAGGAGTACATGAGCATCCAAATGAAGGCAAAGGATGCGACAAAGCAATTGGCCGTCGGAACAAGTTTGAAGAAGAAGTCTATTATTCAACATATATACCGCAGGTAAATGCAGAGTTGATATTTAGCTTACGTACATATGAAATTAAACTTCGAGAAAAGCTAGAAAGAATTAAGACCATAAAATACATAAGGAGCATTTTGACGATACCAATTTGAAAAGTATGACGAGTATAGATAACTTTTTATCTATAAAATGAATGCGCTTGTTTCTGCTTCTAATATTAAAACATACTAAAACTCATAGTGCTCAATTGCATATTGTTTTAGTATATCGTGATGCGACATCTTCAGTCCAATAATTTCTCCCATTGTATCAAAGTGGATAAATGAGTGATAGTTTGCACATGTCATTTTAAATGCATCGCTTATATAAGCACCTAAAGTATGCTCTGAGTTGAATATCTTGCATATCATTTCTATAGTAGTTTTTGCAGAAATTTGCTTTCCTCCTATTGCTCTGCACTGATCTAATGTAGACTTTGCAAGTGCTTTGGGTGCATAATTTAGAGGAATGTAATCTCCTTTTCCTGTAATATCACATAGACTGTAATCTGCTCTAAAAAGAGCAATTTCTATTTTCAGCTTTTCTACTGCATCTTTCTTAAAAAAATAGACCTCTTGCATAACCTATTTAAAGCTCAAAGTTATAGATACCAGCAAGTAAATTAAACCTTAAACCGAATCGTTTTCTTCTGTTCCTATAACGATCAGCGATAATTTTAAATCGTTTGATCATGCCTATGACGTTTTCATTTAAAACACGTTCACTAGACAATTGACGATTTTTCTTTTTATCTTTCCTGCTTAGTGGTCGCTTTTTTGTCTTTTTCTTTGGTAACTCTGAATTATAATGCAACTTATCAATGCCTTGATAACCAGTATCTGTAAGAACTTTAATCTCAGGGTGGATGTGAACTCCGGATTCTTTAAATAACCTGAAATCATGACGCTTGCCATTAGAAAAATTAGTGCAAATGATTTCTTTTTTCCTTTTATCCACAATAAGCTGAGTTTTTAGAGTATGTCGCCTCTTTTTTCCCGAATAAAAGTGCTTCTGTTTTTTTTAGGTCGTTCTATCGGTGTTTCAGTAGCATCAATTAACACAAGTTCGTATTCAGAATCGCTTTTTAGTAATGCTTTACGTCCAGGTAGTGAAAATCGTTTATCTTTAATTAGAGTATCTTCAATCCAACGTATATTACGATAACAGGCACTTTCACTTATTCCATAACTGCGGGAAATATGAAAATATGTCCTGTATTCACGCAAGTACTCAAGCGTCATGAGTAATCGATCTTCTAAAGCCAATTTATTGGGTTTTCCACCTTGAGACTTTAAAATAGCTTCAGCTTCTTTTAATATACTTAGTATAACTTCAAACGTTCCTCGTTTAATGCCAGTAAGCCTGCGAAACTCTTCTGCGTATTCATCTTTGATGTTTTCAAACTTCATGTTATCCTTGATAAAATCAAGGATTTTAATCAATTTATATGGTTATGCAAGAGGTCTAATGCATGTACAAGTCCATATCATATATTTTTCGTTTAAAATTCAGCATTTTGCAATTCAAAGCATCTTGTCCACGCAATAAGTACGCTATAATACTTGTATACACATATTTTCTTCCATCCTCCGTTGTTTGAAATATTGTATCAGCGAAAACAATATCTTTTCTTGCATCTGCGCTGATGAAGTGAGTCTTTTGATGATATGTTTCATATCCTGTTGTATAAGCCATATGAGCTCTTGGACTTGAGCTCGTGTTGTATACCTCATACATAGATTTCGGTGAATTTACATCTATTATGGCTTCATATATTTGCGTAAAAACAGTTTCACCAACTCGTTGATCTACAATTATGTCTTTCTCAAATATCCCAATAAATCGCAAGTTACTTACATCGAATGAGTGATTTGCAGCTTCTTCTAATATATCGTGATATGTAGAATGGTAATTTATGTTGGCTGGATTTAATAGACCTCTTGCATAACCTATTTAAAGCTCAAAGTTATAGATACCAGCAAGTAAATTAAACCTTAAACCGAATCGTTTTCTTCTGTTCCTATAACGATCAGCGATAATTTTAAATCGTTTGATCATGCCTATGACGTTTTCATTTAAAACACGTTCACTAGACAATTGACGATTTTTCTTTTTATCTTTCCTGCTTAGTGGTCGCTTTTTTGTCTTTTTCTTTGGTAACTCTGAATTATAATGCAACTTATCAATGCCTTGATAACCAGTATCTGTAAGAACTTTAATCTCAGGGTGGATGTGAACTCCGGATTCTTTAAATAACCTGAAATCATGACGCTTGCCATTAGAAAAATTAGTGCAAATGATTTCTTTTTTCCTTTTATCCACAATAAGCTGAGTTTTTAGAGTATGTCGCCTCTTTTTTCCCGAATAAAAGTGCTTCTGTTTTTTTTAGGTCGTTCTATCGGTGTTTCAGTAGCATCAATTAACACAAGTTCGTATTCAGAATCGCTTTTTAGTAATGCTTTACGTCCAGGTAGTGAAAATCGTTTATCTTTAATTAGAGTATCTTCAATCCAACGTATATTACGATAACAGGCACTTTCACTTATTCCATAACTGCGGGAAATATGAAAATATGTCCTGTATTCACGCAAGTACTCAAGCGTCATGAGTAATCGATCTTCTAAAGCCAATTTATTGGGTTTTCCACCTTGAGACTTTAAAATAGCTTCAGCTTCTTTTAATATACTTAGTATAACTTCAAACGTTCCTCGTTTAATGCCAGTAAGCCTGCGAAACTCTTCTGCGTATTCATCTTTGATGTTTTCAAACTTCATGTTATCCTTGATAAAATCAAGGATTTTAATCAATTTATATGGTTATGCAAGAGGTCTAATATATTAATGCTCCATCGTTTTATAAGCGTTAGCATCTCAGAATGTCTTGGAACATCCGATGCGCTCGTGAGTTTTAAGCTGCCAATATCACATGCCGTACAATTATTGTACCCTATAATTCTTCTGTATTTTAGTGCTGCATGTGCAATGTTATGGTTTGGAAAATCATCGTGCCAACTGTTAGATGGTAATAGCTTTACATCACAAATTACTTTGAACATATGAATAATGGATACAAATAATTAGATTGCACCCCTTGCATAACTCAATTTCTGAGGATGCATGGTTTGAGTCGCATCAATGCTAAAGGGTAGGTTATGTATATTAGAATACACACCTCCTTTGCGCGTCTCAAGCCCCTACCACTTGCTCCTTAGAAATAACTTCTGCAAGCGCTCTATTGTTATTACTGCAAATAAAAAACTGACTATGCTGCGCTGACAAAGTACCCAGATAATTTGTACAATTGTCATACTTTTCAAAATTGGGCTTTTAGAATGCTCCTTATGTTACACTGCACACCATTCTTTCTAGCTCTTTTGGAAGTATCACTTCGTATTTAAGCACTATAGGTCAAGCCACTTGCGCAGACCTTTTTGCCTGATTTTCAAGTATTACTTCGTTAATTTCCTTGCAAATGTCTATAATATTGAATTCAGCGATTAATTTGTACTTTCAAAAAATCATGCCCTTAAAATCTTCGCTTAGTGCACTTACTTAAGGCAGCGCCATGGCTTCGTATCAAAATCCAAAATGCCAACTCTGCATTTACCTTGCGGTATATACTCACAAAGGAATTGTTGAAGATATTGCATGTTAAATTAGCTATGACGTTGACATTTCTTTGATGAGTCGCACTATTGGAAGCTCTTGCATATCTACAGGAACACTTTTTATGTTGTAAGCTATAAAATTGCATCTTTTAGTCAATCTTTCTAATAAGATTATGAAATCCTTGCACTCTGGCAATGCAAATTCTCCAATTAAACTTTCTGCTATAACTATTTTATTTATTAGCATTGGAGGCAGTGTAGTTATTAGCATTTCTTCATCAAAGTAAGTTGGCTGCAAACCTTCATTTGCTACAGCTGCACTAGCGCATCTTTGTAATGTAAATCCTATTTCGTGTGGAGAGCATCGTTCTAGTGACGCAAATATATCGCTTGCTGACGTAGAACATTGTACAACTAACTCGCTATGTTTTTGCTTTAGCATTGCAAGAAGTTGCTTCAAGTCATCTAGGTATTCTGCATGAATTGAAAACAATAATCTGTCTAAATAAAATATAGCTTCATTTAAAGCAATAATAGAACCATCTAGATTGTTTACCTTGGATTTCTTCTTATAAGCAATATTATTGTATAGAGTTCTTAATTTGTTAATTAGACGTTCTTCACTCGATATAGCTCTATCTAAACGTTTCAGAGTACAAAAAAGATAAAGTATATGTCCCAAATTATTCATGATATTCAACGCTTCTGTGCATTTTAATATCAAATCACCAAGGAATTGCGGTATATTATAATATATCCTTTCCTTCTCTGTCATTTCATCGCTAAATTCACAAAGATAAAGAATCGCATCGCATATTTCTAATACGCTCA
Organism: Candidatus Lariskella endosymbiont of Epinotia ramella; assembly: GCF_964019805.1. Taxonomy (NCBI): domain Bacteria; kingdom Pseudomonadati; phylum Pseudomonadota; class Alphaproteobacteria; order Rickettsiales; family Candidatus Midichloriaceae; genus Candidatus Lariskella; species Candidatus Lariskella endosymbiont of Epinotia ramella. The sequence goes on from NZ_OZ026472.1 coordinate 264,382, forward strand.
GCTCTGCGTTGTTTGCTAGTCTTTTTTCAAGCTGTGTTTGCAATACCTTAAGAATTGCATCAACATTTAGTTCATTATGTAGATTATGTGGGCATGTGATAACGAATTTATTCAAACGTGTTATAGATCTAATATACTCCTCAAGCGACAGCTGAAGTGTGAATTCTATACCTCTGTTCAAATCAACTCTCACTCGGTTTATATTAAGATCCGAATGATGATCTAGCAAAACTTGATTTGCAATTCTCTGACAAAAAAGCTCTTTATAAGATTCAATTATGTAGAGTATTTTTTCTTGCATAGAAGTGCTAATTTCTTTAGAGATAGTGATTTCTCGCACTTTAAGTAAAAGATCTAAAATTTGCTTGTTTATAGCTTTAGTATTTAAATGAGCTGCAAAGCCATGCATAACCTCTAGCATCACTTCTAAATTATGTGTTATATAATCCATGCTATCTTGATATGCGTGCTCTTCTTCCATTGGAAGCACAATGCTTGTTATTTCAAATCGCTTGTCATATACTTTCTCAATAGCACTAACGATAAAGGACAGCTCTTCCTGTTTTGTGGCATTTCTACTAAGCACCAAGTAACGCTCTACTATCTTAGATATAATGCTTAATAGATCTAGTTCAGCTTTGTTATATCTATTACTATGATGATTTAGCGTTCTTTGCTTCAAGAGCTTTTCTATTCTTTGAGTATCAAAAACTAACTTGGAAAAGTAGTGATTAAGCACCTCGTATGAAGCATCTTTGCTACGCATTATCACTGCTAGTGTTTCTAAAATACCAATGTATATACTTTTTACTGCTACACAATCAAAGCACCTTAATACTTGCAAGTTTGGTGTTAATATCTCTTCTTGTAATGTAGAAAGGAAAAGACCTGCAAAAATAGTATTAAAGAACTCTATAGTATCTTTCGGTACGATACTACCATCCTCAAGTGCGCGCTTACTTTGATTTAGTGCTTGAAAGAATTTAAACAATAAAGCAATCTCTGCGCTTGAATAGCTAGTGTTAATAAAGCCACGAGTTATCCCATACTGCATTGTATAATAATAAGACTCTAATTCTTCAATTTGAAGGTTAGCAAAACATGTGATATATTCTTTCCATTGATTTACTATATTTACGTCTTCAATCTCTTTAAGATGCAATATTTTAGCAAATAATTCGGTATCATTTAGAATATCAAATAGTTTTGCATAACACTTTTCCATTACACCGTTTTTAACATGGCTATAATTTGCAATACTCTCTAGCATGTTATATATGCAACATTCAGCTAGCTTAGTTGACCACAGCCCCATAAAATAACCGCAGATTTGTTGTTTTCTATTACTTTTATTCGCTAAAATCGCAACTATTAGTTGTAAAGGCGCGATTCGCAGCAAATATTGACGCTATTAATTTGATAGCATATATGAGAACATGCATCTTAATACAAGGTCAATATAAATTTAATATTTTCGCAATATTATTGTGCCGCACTCTCAAAATCTGATTGCAGAGCTTATAGCTTGCCTTTTTCTACACATGCTATATAATTCCCTTCAGTATTGAATCTTATGGCGTTGTGTACTTAATTGGATTGTAGTTGCTCTTCCTGTGTTCAAGGCTTGCGTTGTTACGTTGAATGGTATTTTGAAATAATTGTATTTTTCAATATTTTGCAAAGTCAGAAATCTCTACATGACAGATCGACCATCGGAAAATAAAAAGTTCGTCAACATGTGATTGCAACATGTGACATTTTTTGTTTTTGACACTACCACAGAGACAATACCAGCATTTTATGTGAGTTACCTTCATGCATTGCACATGAATCATGAATGTTTTGCATCATTTTAAAGATTTAGACCTCAACTTACTCTAGAGAAAAATTTGAGAGACATATAACTTCTTTTGTCATGAGTTAGACATGAGCGTGCAAATCTAAGATGTATTACTTTTACATAATAAACTGCAATTAGACATTTCTATTGTTTGATAATTATTAATTATTGGTCTTTCAATTATGTTATCTGGATTATTTTCCTCAGTTGCTTTTGCCAGCGAAGCAGTTTCTACTGCACCTTCTACTTCCATAGACTTTTTAAAAAGTATGCTACCACTTCTGCTCATCATGGTAGTTTTTTACTTCTTGTTAATTAGACCACAACAAAAAAAGATGAAACGACATCAAGAGATGCTGCGTGAACTAAAAAAAGGTGAGAAAGTTATATTGTCTAGTGGTATATTCGGTAGCATTGCAAAAATTGATGATACTTCCGAAACATTGAATGTGGAAATTGCTGAGAATGTCAAAATAAAAGTAAGGCGCGATGCTGTACTTGAAGTTTTGAATACTGAAGTTACAAGCCCAGCCAAGTAGTAACAAATAATGCAAGAGTATGGAGGTTGCTGTGCCTAAGATTCACTTCATTGAAAGAGACGGTAATAAAAAAACTGTAGAAGCTCCTGTAGGACTTTCCTTACTTGAAGTTGCGCATAAATATGCCATTGACATTGAAGGGGCTTGTGAAGGCTCTCTTGCATGCTCTACATGTCACGTGATAATTTCTCCAGAATGGTTTGACAAACTCGAACAAGCAAAAGATGAAGAAGAAGATATGCTAGATCTTGCATTTGGCTTGACAAAAACATCAAGACTTGGGTGTCAGATTATAGTAGATAACTCATTGGATGGTCTTGAAGTACGGCTTCCTGGAGCAACACGTAATATAATGTTTAAAAATTAATAATACATATTTATAAAAATTATTATTTAGTTATATACTGCACACTAGATACACTAAATGAATTAGTGTTATAAGATAATTAATTCTATATTAGACTGCTTCTTCAAACGCTTGTTTAAGCTTTGCTTGCATACCTTGAGGCTCACAAGACGCTTGTGTATTTCACATACATCGCTCTCATAGCGCTCCGTGTGCTACTTGCACCTATCTCAACTGTAACAAGTTTGAAGAAGTCTATTAGATAACATGTGTTTTTTGTTCTGTTGCTAAAAATCAGCAACCGTTATATGCATACTTATGGCCCGTTATGCAGTACTTTAAAAATCATTATATGGAGGAAGCGATAAAGTATGCAAAAATTGCTGCATCGCTTGGAGAAGTGCCAGTTGGCGCAGTGGTTGTGTTAAACCATGATATAATCTCTGCTTCACATAACGAAGTTATAATTAGGAATGATCCAACGGCGCATGCTGAAATTTTAGCAATTAGAAAGGCATCATCTTTTTTATCATCATTTTATCTTGCTGAATGCGATTTATATACTACTCTTGAGCCATGTCCAATGTGCGCACATGGGATTTCACTATCAAGAATCAAAAAACTTTTCTTCGGCAGTTATGACAGCAAAAGCGGTGGTGTCGATAGCGGCCCTAGGATATTTCACTCCACTTCTGCGCATCATATTCCTGAGGTGTATGGAGGTTTTTATAAAGAGGAATCAGCTGCTATATTAAAGGATTTTTTTTTAAAACACCGTACACTAAAAAATTAGCATGATAAAAAAAAAGTATAAAATAGGCTGCTTTTTTGATAGCGCCTCTGAGCTCGCAATGACTGCATATAAAGAGCTTGCTTCCAGATATGATTTAATTGATATGTGGAAGGAAGACTCAAAAGCTTGTGACGTTGCAATTACTATAGGAGGAGACGGAGTAATGTTGCGTGCGCTGCACAGAGTGATGAATACTAATATACCAGTCTTCGGAATGAATCGAGGATCTGTTGGTTTTCTGCTAAATCGCTATAGTGCTGAAGGATTGTTGGAAAGGATTGGAAATGCGGCTCCGATTAATTTATTTCCATTGCAGATGGATACAATAACATTAGCTGGTGAGAAACGAAGTGCGCTTGCTATCAATGAAGTATCTCTACTTAGACAAACTAGTCAAACTGCAAAGATTATCATTAAAATAAACGGTCAAGTTAGGTTAGATTCCTTGGTTAGTGACGGCTTGTTGGTTGCAACACCTGCAGGAAGTACTGCGTATAATTTGGCTGTTAACGGTCCTATTATTCCTTTAAACGGAAATTTATTGGCTCTTACGCCGATCAGCCCATTTCGGCCAAGGAAATGGCATGGTGCGTTGTTATTAAAGAAAAATATAATAGATTTAGAAATTGTTGAGCCGCAAAAAAGACCTGTTAGTGCATCAGCTGATTCAGAAGAGATTAGAGATGTTGTAAAGGTGAGAATTTTTGAGCGCTCCGATATCAATATGACACTATTATTTGATCAAGATGAAAGATTTGAAGAAAAAGTAATCAAAGAGCAGTTTGCTTGTATATGATATTTTGATCATAAGATATGTACATTATATACCGCAAGTAAATAAAGGGTTATTAATTTAGTCTTTCCGTCAAAAATCGATTTGCTACGTAAATAAATTTTTGACTGATATACTATTTATCATTTTAATAGACTGCTTTAAGCCGAGATCAGCCTAAAACAGATTAAAATCCTTCTATAAAAGTAGAATACAGGAAATACTTCAAAACAAAACATCCATACAGAATAGACTACTTCATTGATCTCTCCATTTGAATCTCGTATAGATGAATCCATTAAATCAGTAAAAAGAAGTAGGCAAATGTATATCAAAGCCATGCGTATTGCAGCTGGAAGAGATAGACATGCGTAGTATTGTACAGATTTTGCAAAACCAAGATTTGTATTACGTATTAGATATATAGCAAATATATGGATCGCAATAGATATTGGATTAATCATTAATTGAGCAAAATTTCCACCAATTACATAATCCTGTAAAGTTATATGTCTAGATAAAAAACATAAGAGAATTCCAGTAAAAAAATCAAATATAGGAGAGAAAGCTATACTTGCTATGAAGTACTTCCACATAGTTGATTCTGTAATTTCATCATTTTTTAGCTTTAATGCTAATTGCATGTCGTTAAAGATGCGCATTTTCCCCATAAAATTGTATATACAAAGAGTAAATATAGATGAAAGTTTATTTTTACAGATATATGCGCGATTAGCTGCGCAACAATAGAGCTGCGCATAAAAAGCATTCGCTTTAAGTATTATAAAGTGGATTTTCTCATCGGCAATGAAAAAATATGAATAAAGCGTGTCATTTATATAATTTCATTCTCGATTGTTGCGGCAAGATGTATGTTTGCCTATTAATATAGAAAAAGCTAAATGATTCTAATAGACTTCTTCAAACTCGATTCAAGTGAGGTAGCTGTTTAGTCCCTGAGAATTATGGTATATATAAAAATACAGATTCATGGATGGAAAGTTTATGTGACAAATACTGCACGCTAATGCCAGAACAACGGAGGTAATCCATAAAGAAATACGTAATTGTAAAGAGAGCATAATAAAAACAGCAAAGAGATTTAATGTTAACCCAAAAATCGTTGTGAAATGGAGAAAAAGAGAAGATACAAAAGATCTTCCAATGGGACCGAAAAAGATTAAATCCACAGTACTCTCTGAAGCTGAGGCAGGATCAATAGTCGCCTTCAGAAAAATTACACAATTACCTTTAGATGACGTATTATACAGCCCTCAGGAACCCATTCCTAACTTGACAAGATCAAAGCTTGCCATAGATGCCAAGCAGCGTCATGGCTGCTCTGTTTTACCTAAAAAGCAAGTTGCAGCGGGTTCTGATAAAAAGAAGTTTAAACAATACCCTATTGGATATTTTCACATTGATATTTATACTGCACCCTTAATTCAAACCATTTGTTTTAAATGCTCCGATTTTTGAGAGTTTTCACATAAAGATAGATAAGGTTTGTTCTTGATATTGTGTAAATATTTGTGGTGTTGTAAGAGCGCACCAAAGCTTGATGGATCCGTAGACCATTGACTCCTTCTTTGAAACGATCTTAGTACGCCGTGTCAATGATGTCGCGTGTTACTATTATCTCTCTCGATAGATACTGTGCCAGACTTGCCAATCGTATGACGCTTTTTTGGTAAAACTTTAGAAAAAGCATTCCAATCATCCGTATAAAAATGACATTCTTTCAGATGACTCACTTTGTCGTAGAGCTTTTGGAATGTTGCAGTATCACGATTGCCTGTAACCCATGCAACAGTTCTCCTTGTGCTACGATCAACCGCCTTGATGATCCAAAGCTTGTTTTTTTTGAACCAATAAAATGCCACATCTCGTCAAATTCCATCTCCATAATATCCGAAGAGATGATTGGCTCCTGAGTCTTGTTCATCGCCTCTACTAACCAGCGATAAATTATGGACGGTGAGTGTCCTAATATCCTGCCTAACATAGAAAAAGAGGCCTTGCCAAGGCTATATAGCATAACACATAGTGCTTTCTTAACGGCTGTTTGAGGCTTTTTGCGCAGATCGCCCTCAACAAAATTTAGAAGGCATGATCTGCACTTATAACGCTGTACACCCCTCACAATGCCGTTTTTTATAAAGCTATCGGAACCACATCCCTTACAACAAACCATAAAACCACCATTTAGTTCTTAAAACAGTGATCATATCATATCTCTATCTAATTGTGAAAACTCTCAAAGTTCTAACCGATAATGGTATTCAATTTAATGCGAGTTGCCAATTAATTGATTACTGTATGGTAGATTTTTAGCGCACTATATGTGACTTGAGTGTTTTGCAAATAAACAAAAACAACATATGAAAGAGGTTTTTGCATAAACGTACTGTTTTGTCGATGATTTTATGAAAGATCTATGGATCCGTATTACTGGTAATTAGCACCTTAGGAGGCTCAATTTTAATTGGCAATTCGCGCTACCATATCGTTTCGCAGAAACTGTACCAAAAATTCGCTCCTAAAAGACAACACCAATCAACTGCTGATCTTAATTTATATAACTTATGTTGTGGATTCAAACTATCAGATAATCTTTCCTAAAATATTCTACTTTGAGTATTATTAATTTTCACTTCTTCTGCTGGCATATAATACAAATCCGTAAGGTTTTTGTGAAAGTAGCATGCAGCATAAGGTCAATTAATATATCCGAAAATTAGAGCAGAGCAGATCTAAAAGCTAATTTTTGTACATTTAACTTCTCCGCAATAATTTATTTGCGCAAGCAGATCAATTTTTGGCGGACAGACTATAAAACCTCATGTAACACAAATTATTACATTCTTGTAATCCTAGCTATTCCAGCTTACTCTCATAAAATCTCTTATCTTTTGCAAAGTACGCTCCTCAATCTGCCGAATACGCTCTCTTGACACATTATAGCGTACGCTTAGCGCATCTAGAGTACTTGGCTTTTCTCTCAAACGCCTTTCCGTTATTATATCTCTCTCACGCTCATTTAGAGAATCTAAAGCAGCACTAAGCAGTTTCATCCTACTTTGCGTATCGTACTTTTCGATGATCATATTTTCTTGTGTTTCCTCAGAAGCTGGAAGCGTATCAATAATTTCTGCATCATCTTCGTCACCATACGCATGACCATGCAATGAAACACAACCTGCATTAAAAACTGCAGCATCTACATATTTCTTTTCAATGCCGAGTTCTTCTGAAACCTCAGCATTGGTAGCCACTTCATCCTTCCTGCCGCTAACTAATCCTATCCTATCTCGTGCTTTCTTCAGGTTAAAGAATAGCTTTTTTTGTATGACAGACGTCCCAACCTTAACCAAGGACCACGACTTGAGTATATAATCCTGTATTGCAGCCTTTATCCACCACATCGCGTAAGTAGATAGTCTATGACCCATATCAGGATCAAATTTCTTTACTGCATGCATGAGGCCTATATTCCCCTCTGCAATTATATCTATCAGCGGGATGCCATAATGACGAAATCTCATAGCAATTTTTGCTACAAGTTTTAAATGTGATGTAACAAGCTTGTGTGCAGCTCCTAAGTCTGCATGATCTCTACAACGCACCGCAAGAGAATACTCTTCCTCTGCACTCAACATTGGGATCTTCTGAATCTCTTTAAGGTACGCAGCAACACCACTCTCCTGTACTATAGTAGGTAAAAAAGCTTTTGCAGCCATAAGCCCTCCTTTATATTTTTGATCAGTTGAAGCGCGAAATTATTATACAATAAGATTTGATGATTTGCAAGATTAAGGATGCGATAAATTATATTGAGTTAATAATATAGTTGTAATTTCTTTACTAAGAAGGTCATAATTTTAACACATCCATATATAAAAATGTATAAATTGCATATATGAAATGAATAGATGTTGCAAAAAACTCTCAGTTTATATACATATAACACCGGGCTAGTTATAAAATCACATAAAATGATACATCATCTATCTATGATGGTAACCCTTGATGCTTTGTTCATTTTGTAAAATAAGAATAAATTTTTATCATGTATTAATACCAAGATACTCTATGAACATTTATATATGGCACTGTGCTCAATAAATACTTGTGTGAGGATTTTGAGCATGATTTGTTAGAGTACAAGTTAATTTTTACATCAAATGCTTTGACATCAAAATGCTTTGACATATTTGCAAGGAAGTTAACAACGTCGTAATATGGAAAACTGTGCCAGCAAAGCTTACACAATGACTTTACGAGTAGTGTTATGCGAAGAAGATGTACATATGCTATTTTATCATTTTAGTAGTTGCTATAACATATTGACTCTACAAAAATAATTATATTATGTATTTTGAAAACTTTAGTAATATCACTCTTTACTCAATTTTCATACGTATTTAGACGAATTATTATTTTATAATTAGCAACTCACGTTAAATAATGAACATTTTAAAAGTACTAACTTTTGGAGTATGACGAGTATATAATATTAATATAAAATGCAAATCTAATATATTAGGTTAAAACAGCTAAAACGCTATACAGTAAAAATTATTTCGCAAAATCGCAGTTGAAGCGCTATTTTTGAATAATATAGCCAATGAAATACAGCATTAGCATGATAAGGTATTTTGAGAATTATAATGTTTGTCATTAAAGACGTTTTTATGTCGCCCTACAACCTACTGAAACTAGCAACAATAAATTATATACTAATACTAATTGTGTTGTTTTTAGCCAACAATATCGCAATAGGAAGTGACGAAAATATAGAATCTGAAGACTGGAGCAGTGCTCAGATTATAGTAGAAATGCCAGATCATGATCACACTTTTCAATCCGAAAAAGCATCTACAATACATGATCCATACGAAAAATTTAATAGAAAAATTTTCGCATTCAACAAATTTATGGATAGAGTATTTATAAAACCAGCAGCACTAGGTTATAGAAGAATATTCCCGCAATTTGTAAGAAATAGAATTTCCTCATTTCTAATTAACTTACAAGAACCGCTATATTGCCTGCATAATCTTCTAACTTTGGAACCAAAAAAAGCAATGCAATCCTTTTCTAGGTTTACAGCAAATACAATATTTGGAGTTTTGGGACTGTTTGATGTTGCAAAGATGCATGGGCTGGGGCAAAAGCGAAAGACCTCAAGAGATACATTTGCAAAATATGGCTTTCCCTCTGGAGCATATATAATGCTTCCAATATTTGGCCCATCCACAGTGAGAGATAGTATATGTACTGTTTTAGATTTCGTAGTAGATCCTCTAGATATCGCTATTAGCTATAATATTGAGTTTATCATAGTTAAAATAATTGTTGACGGCGTTGTGAAACGCGAGTACTTACTGAGGTATGATGATAAGATTGCTGGGATTGCCCTGGATGAATATGCTTTTATGCGAAGCTTTTATGCGCAGCAATATTTTAGAGATATGGCCGATGAAAAATAACATACAAATACGTTTTCAACTTTTCTTAATAATAATATTCTCATTTGTATTCGTTGTATTTTTAACTCATGCTTCTGTTACAGTTGCTGGAAATGATACACGGCTTGCAAATCAACACAACAAAGGAAGTAAAGCATCTGATAACAACCAGATTGCAGCAAAAGATAGAGAGGATGGAGTAAAAATCGTTGGAGATTTTGTTAAGGATGTCGCAAATAAAGTTGCAGCAGTTTTAAATTCTAAAATCGCTCCTAATGCAAAGTCCCAACAACTAACAGAAATTTTTTATTCAATCGCAGATTATGAGTGGATGGCAAAGTTTGTCGTAGCAAGACATTGGCGTAGTATGAGTCAGACACAGCAGCAGAGCTATATTGAGGCCTATAAGCATTACTTGGCTCATTCTTATGTGAAACATTTTAATGAGTACAATGGTCAGCGCTTTGAATTTGGATCTATCAGTGAGGTGAATACATCAAACTATGATGGACAATACATGGTTTCAGTGACAATTGCACAGAAAAACTCCGATGCTGCTCCGATAAATATTCTCTATAGGCTAAAGATGTATTCAAAAAACAGTATCAAAATTATAGATATAATAGCAGATAATGTCAGCCTGCTTGCGACTCAACGCGAAGATTTCAACTCTGTCATCACTCGTAGCGGAGTTCCTATACTTATAGAGAATCTGAGGAATGCTATCAATTCTTGATCAACTAAAGACTTAGCCATACACATATCTCTAATGCAATGAAGGTTTGGTGCTTAATGCAATTATATACACATGCATATGAAGTTGGAATTCAAAAAGAGCTAAGAAAATTGTATAAGTGTTAATACTAATACATCGCTCGCCTTCTGAAGGCGCCAATTTTGAAAAGTATGACAAGTATATATTTAGTTGATGCTTGTTGCTTGCTTGAAATTTGAGCTTGCCTTAGTTAATGAATAATTAAGCCATTTGGTTGTTATGTCTAGTATAAACTTTATAGAAACTTCAGGAGTAAGGACGCTCAAAAATGATTCAAGGCTAGTGCGCCCTGGAGATATATATGTTACAAGCTCCAGCGATCAAAAATTAGTAAATGAGTATATATTAAATGCAGCACAAAATGGAGCAATTGCAATTGTTTTAAGCGACAAACTCAAAGTTGATAAACTTCCCAATATTCGTTACTATACCGTAGCAGATCCGCTCCTTTGCATGAGAGAACTCGCTGCTTTATTTTATCCTAAGCAGCCAGAATTTACAGTCGCTGTCACGGGGACGAATGGCAAGACATCTGTTGCTAGTTTTTACATGCAAATCTGCGCACTACTCAATATGAAAAGCGCTTCCATAGGAACATTAGGTGTTGAGGTATCTGACAAGACTGTCGATTTCACTGCAAACAGTGAAATATTAGCCGCTTCGCAGACTTTAACTACACCAGATCACATAAGCTTGAGATATTTTTTAGATAAGCTCGCACAAAACAACGTCACACATCTTGCTATCGAAGCTTCTAGTCATGGCCTTGATCAAAATAGAATAGATGAAATCAATTTTAAAGCGGCTGGATTTACAAACTTTTCTCAGGATCATCTGGATTACCATGATTCTCTAGATTCTTACTTTGCTGCAAAATTACGCTTATTTCATGAAGTTATTGATGTTAATGCAAGTGCAGTTCTGAATGCTGACATAGATGTATTTAATAAATTATACAGTTGCTGCTCACTTAGAAAAATTAATGTATTACAGTATGGTAAAAACGCAAATGACATAAGATTTGTTGGTCATGATAACGGTCATGTGCTGCTAGATGTATTTGGTAAGCGCTATAAAATAATGCTGCAGATACAACATGAATTTCAGATATACAACATAATGTGTGCGGTTGGACTTGCAATATCTGCAGGATTTTATATAGATGATATCTTAGCATCTACTGAAAAAATCAAAGCTGCTCCTGGCAGACTAGAAGTAATTTCAAATGCAAATGGAAAAACTATATACGTTGATTATGCTCATACACCAGATGGGCTGCATACTGTGCTACTTGCACTGCGCAAAGGTTGCTTAAATAAACTGCACGTATTATTTGGCTGCGGCGGAAACAGAGACAAATCAAAACGTATAATTATGGGCCGCATTGCTGGGAGTATAGCGGACTCTGTTATAGTGACAGATGATAATCCTAGAAATGAAGATGCTGCAAAAATTCGTGCAGATATAATTGCAGGAATTAGTGATAAGCGTAAAGTTATAGAGATAAGCAATAGAAAAGACGCAATTACTGAAGCCATAAAAATGATGCAAGATGAAGACGTGCTGTTAATAGCTGGAAAAGGCCATGAAGAGTATCAAATCATAGGGGATCAAAAATACAAATTTAGCGATGCAGAAACCGCAAAGGATATTCTAAGAAATTTAGAATACATATTAAATAGTCTATCCGCCAAAAATTGATTTGCTACGCAAATAAATTTCTGCGGAGACGTTAAATATGCAAAAATTAACCCAAGATGCGGTGCGGCATTGTTGCAAATGCGTAGAGCATATCCTTAAGTTTATCTGCCATTGCAATAAATTACACTCTAATTTCGACTATTGGAATATTATTCCAAGAGTATATTCCTTGAGCTTCTATTGATGAAGCTAAGTGATCTGTATCAAACCTTGCGGGTCTTTCTCATTGATTGTGTAAATTTTTTAGAGCCATTAAAATCTCCCATCAAATTTGATTATAAAATGAGCCATAGCTTCATTCCAGTTAGAGATAGGCATGGTCCATTTTTTGGTAATATAATCAATCGTTAGGTATAAAACCTTGAATACCGAATCATCATTTGGGAAAACACGCTTATTTCTTGTAACTTTTCTCAACTGACTATTCAGCGATTCTATAGCATTTGTAGTGTAAATTATCTTACGGATACTCTCTGGATATTGCAGAAATATTACAAGATTCTCCCAATTATTATACCAGGATTTTGCTATATGTGGATATCGTTTACTCCATTTCTTATCAAAAGATTCTAGGGCAAGATGCGCTTCATCTTCAGTAGCAGAGCTATAAATAAGCTTTAAATCTGATGCCAATAATTTTCTGTCTTTATATGATACATACTTCAGGCTATTTCTAATTTGATGTACTATACAAAGCTGATGCTCAGTTTTGGGATAACTTGCGCATATAGCTTCAGACATACCAGTCAGGTTATCACTACAGGCAATTAATATATCTTTTAATCCTCGATTCTTCAATTCAGTAAAATTACTAAGCCAGAATTTAGATCCTTCATTCTCACTTATCCATAATCCTAAAATATCTTTCCGGCCCTGTAAATCTATACCCAGCGCAACATATACTGATTTATTAATTATCTGTTTATCTTGCCTTACCTTAACTATTAAACAATCAAAATATACTATAGGATATAATGGTTCAAGAGGTCTACTCTGCCAAATTCTAACCTCATCAATTACATCATCTGTAACCCTACTAATTAAACTCTCACTAACTTCTGCTCCATATAATTCTTGTAATTGGATCTTGATATCAGACAAACTCATCCCCTTGGCATACAGAGATATTATCTTTTGATCTAAACCATCTATTCTTGTTTGATTCTTGGAGACAATTACAGGTGCAAATTTACCTTCTCTATCTCGCGGAATATTTAACTCGATACTGCCATTCTCAGTAATCAAATTCTTATTATAATGACCATTCCTGCAATTCTCAGTTTCAGACCTATCATATTTGTTATAACCTAAGTGTTCAGACATTTCTGCCTGCAAGGCTCTCTCCAAAATACTCTTCGTTAATTCCTTAATCAATCCATCCTGCTTCAGTACTGTCTTTAAATCCGCTCCTCCTTCTATCAGTAAATCTATCGCTTCATTTATTTTCTTATTCTTTTCTGTCTTCATTCTAATTACCTATATTCTTTAATAGACCTCTTGCATAACCTATTTAAAGCTCAAAGTTATAGATACCAGCAAGTAAATTAAACCTTAAACCGAATCGTTTTCTTCTGTTCCTATAACGATCAGCGATAATTTTAAATCGTTTGATCATGCCTATGACGTTTTCATTTAAAACACGTTCACTAGACAATTGACGATTTTTCTTTTTATCTTTCCTGCTTAGTGGTCGCTTTTTTGTCTTTTTCTTTGGTAACTCTGAATTATAATGCAACTTATCAATGCCTTGATAACCAGTATCTGTAAGAACTTTAATCTCAGGGTGGATGTGAACTCCGGATTCTTTAAATAACCTGAAATCATGACGCTTGCCATTAGAAAAATTAGTGCAAATGATTTCTTTTTTCCTTTTATCCACAATAAGCTGAGTTTTTAGAGTATGTCGCCTCTTTTTTCCCGAATAAAAGTGCTTCTGTTTTTTTTAGGTCGTTCTATCGGTGTTTCAGTAGCATCAATTAACACAAGTTCGTATTCAGAATCGCTTTTTAGTAATGCTTTACGTCCAGGTAGTGAAAATCGTTTATCTTTAATTAGAGTATCTTCAATCCAACGTATATTACGATAACAGGCACTTTCACTTATTCCATAACTGCGGGAAATATGAAAATATGTCCTGTATTCACGCAAGTACTCAAGCGTCATGAGTAATCGATCTTCTAAAGCCAATTTATTGGGTTTTCCACCTTGAGACTTTAAAATAGCTTCAGCTTCTTTTAATATACTTAGTATAACTTCAAACGTTCCTCGTTTAATGCCAGTAAGCCTGCGAAACTCTTCTGCGTATTCATCTTTGATGTTTTCAAACTTCATGTTATCCTTGATAAAATCAAGGATTTTAATCAATTTATATGGTTATGCAAGAGGTCTATTAATTCCAAATATAGGCTCTACTATAATTTACACAATCTTTGATAAAGACTCTTGTTATCTTCTCTTTCTTTTAGTCCAACACATATTGAAGATGTGATGGCGGTAACGAATATCCCACGACATATTTTTAATCTTCTTATTATTGAACTTGAACTAGCTGGAATAATTGAGCGTACTTATAATAATAAATTGAGTATAATAGCAGAGCAATTAGATTTATAGCATGATGTTTAGTGAAAAAAAGAGCGTTGCGATTTACTTAATTTCAGATTCCTCTGGCGAAACTGTTTTGTCGGTTAGTAAAGCTGTCATTGCTCAGTTTTGTGATATTGCCGCTATAGAAGAGTATATATGGACACTTGTTAGATCAAAAACTCAGATAGATGACGCGATTGACCAGATAAAGCAACAAGATAACGGAGTAGTTTTTTATACAGTCACAGATCAAGAGCTCAGGGATTATCTTGAGCATCGGTGTCGCGAAATAGGTGTTGTTTCTATATTCTTACTAAAGCAGTGTTTTGAAGCTATTGCTGGTGTTTTAGGAATAAAGACACCTATAACTGGTGCGCCAGGGAAATATAAAGTACTTGATGAGAGCTATTATCGGAGAATAGATGTGATAAACTATACTGTTCAGCATGATGATGGACAGGTTTCAGATGACTATGACGATGCTGATATACTATTGCTTGGAATTTCTAGGACTTCAAAATCTCCAACTGCTTTGTATTTGGCTCAGCGCGGGTTTAAGACTGCGAATATTCCGATTGTGAAAAACTTAGAAATTCAATTGGCAGCTATAAAAAAGCCGGTTATAGTTGGATTTATGATATCGGCAGATATGCTTGCGCAGATTAGGTCTAATAGAGCACTGAGAGCTGGTTCTTGCTTGCTTGAAGAAGATGATGTTTATGTTAGTTTAGCTGATATAAAAGATGAGTTGCGATATGCTAAGAAAATATTTTCACAGTTCAACATACCTGTAGTGGATGTAACAAGGAAAGCTGTTGAAGAAATTGCTGCTGAGGTGATAAACTTATATTGTCAAAAAAGAGGAGATCATAGAATGAAAGTTTGATCAGCTTTATAATGAGTTTTATCAGAGAATAATATATCATTTTATATATGGCTCTTTGTTGCTTGCTGAAGTTTTTGAAGATTCAGTCTTTAGAATTTGTATTGCTCTATATTACAATTTGAAGAGTAAAGCTTATTTGTAAATAATTTTTTGTTTGAATCATTTGTTATAAAAGCTGTTGTATTTATAAATATTTAGCTATAATGATGCGAGCTGACATTGGTTCGCATATTGTAGTGTATGTTCATAGCTGATGCTTTGTATTGAGTCAAATTTGCTGAGTTGATTTAATTTGTTTAGAGCTACTGTTTTCGTATAACTAATTTCTTTAAGTGTGATAGGAATTAATTTATTTGTATTTACTAGAGTTGATGGTCGTTAGGTATTAGATGAAACAATTAAGAAATAACAGGAATAATTTGTTGATCTGGCTTGTGATAGTCGGCGTTTTGCTGATGCTATATAATTTGCTGGATGATGCTGCGCTGAGTGGTAAGCGGGTCCCTTTTTCATATTTTCTTGAGCAAGTTCATGAAGGTGCTGTTAGTGAGGTTGGCATAAAAGGCAATGTAATAGATGGTCGTTATCAAAACGGGCAGCGATTCTCAACGCTTGCACCTAATTTTTATCCAAGGTTAATAGACCAACTTGCTGAGAGTAAGGTGAAAATAGAGATTGTTCCTACAGAAAGTTCTTTTGGTTATCTGTTTAATATACTGCTTTCTTGGTTTCCTGTTTTGTTATTGGTTGGAGTTTGGATATACTTCATACGAAATATGCAAGGTGGTGGTGGCAAGGCGCTTGGGTTTGGAAAATCTAAAGCGAGGCTAATTTCGGATGCGAAAAACAAAGTGACTTTCGCTGATGTTGCTGGCATTGAGGAAGCTAAAGCTGAGCTGCAGGAGATAGTTGACTTCCTAAAAGATCCTATGAAATTTCAGAAACTGGGTGCTAGAATTCCAAAAGGTTGTTTGCTAATAGGTTCTCCTGGTACTGGTAAGACGCTTTTGGCAAGGGCTATAGCTGGAGAAGCTGGTGTGCCATTTTTTATTATCTCAGGTTCTGATTTTGTTGAGATGTTTGTGGGTGTTGGTGCAAGTCGCGTGCGCGAAATGTTTTCCGAAGCTAAGAAACAGGGGCCTTGCATAATATTTATTGATGAGATTGATGCTGTTGGAAGACATCGTGGTACAGGAGTGGGAGGTGGTCATGATGAGCGCGAGCAGACATTGAATCAGTTGCTTGTAGAGATGGATGGTTTCGCTGAAAATGACGGAATCATAGTGATAGCAGCTACAAATAGACCTGATGTGCTTGATCCTGCGTTGCTAAGGCCTGGAAGGTTTGATAGACAAATTACAGTGCCAACTCCAGACGTGCAGGGGCGTGAGAAGATACTGAAAGTTCATATGCGTAATATTCCTATTGCGCCTGATGTAAATCCCAGAGTGCTGGCTCAAGGAACTCCTGGCTTTGCTGGAGCTGACCTTAAGAATTTAGTGAATGAAGCTGCGCTACTTGCCGCGAGGATTGGGCGTGAGATGGTTACTATGAATGAGTTCGAATCTGCCAAAGATAAAGTTATGATGGGTGCTGAGAGAAAATCTATGGCTCTGACAGATGAGCAGAAAGCTCTTACTGCATATCATGAAGCTGGGCATGCGCTGGTAGCTTGCTATTTGCCCGCTTCTGATCCTGTGCATAAAGCGACTATAATCCCTAGAGGTAGAGCGCTTGGTGTTACTATAAGATTGCCTGAGGACGATAGGTTTTCTGTTACCAGGGAGAAGTTAAAGGCTGATATTGCGGTTGCAATGGGTGGACGTATTGCAGAAGAGTTGATTTTTGGTTATGAAAAAGTGACAACAGGTGCTGGTGGCGATATTAAAGCTGCGACTAAGATAGTGCGTCATATGGTAATGCATTGTGGTCTGAGCGATGAGATAGGGCCTATTCTTGTTGGTGATGATAAAGAGGAGGTGTTCTTAGGTTATAGCATGGGACGTAGTACTCATATTTCAGAAGAACTAGCGAAGAAGATAGATCAGGAAATTAAGAAAGTGATAGATAGTGCATATGGAGTCGCGCATGATATAATTTCCTCAAACATAGATCAGCTGCACTCTATAGCAAAGTCATTGTTAAAGTATGAAACTCTTACTGGTCATGAGATTAGAGGTTTAATCGAAGGTAAACCTGTGCAGAGAGAGGATTACAATGATGATAGTGTTATTGAGCCTTCTGTTCCGATTGCAGATGGTAATGGTCCTTTAGGTTCTGCACCTACTAGTGGTGTTGGAAGTACCAGCAGGCAAAGACCCCAGGAAGCTTAGTTAGCTTCGGCATCTTTTTATATACCCGTCAACAATTGATTTGCTGCGCAAATAAATTGTTGTGGAGAAGTTAAATGTACAAAAATTATCTTTTAGATCTGCCCTGAGCTAATTTTTGGATATATTAATTGGCACTATGCTGCAAATATTTTCATAAAATCCGTAAGGTTTTTGCGCTTATTATAATATTTCCTTACGGATTTAAAACACTATTTTGACGCTTTAAGCGCTATTTTATATATAGTAAATTGAGCTGAGGTTTGCGCATTCAAGAATTGAACCAAAACATATATGTGTTATTGCTTTTTCCGGAAATCTTCGCTGTATGAGGATGCTATTTTCCTTTGAGTGTAACGCATATCTATGTATATACGCAAACTACAACTTAATTTACCATAGCTTCTGAGATTTTTGATGCGTATAATTGAAAATATTATAGAATGGGTGTATAGCTTGAATTTTAAAATCTAAAATTAGAGCTTACAATATATAACATCTTCAACTTCCTTATACCATATAAGAGATTCTGGTACCTACACTGAATTTTCTAGCACATAAACTGAAAGCAATATTTCTCCGTGCCAAATTGATGTATTTAGTTGTTTTATAGATGAAGTTGCAATTTTAGGGTTGCTAAATTCATATTTATTGCTAAAAAAGCTGAGGCTTTGCAAGATGTATTGAAGCTTTGTCATTATGCTAGCGCAATCTAGATTGTTTTTGTGATTTGAGAATACTTCAAGTGCTACTTTGCATTGTGTGAATGTTTGATCTGCATGTTGAACAAGAAGCGAGCGAAAGTCTGATAATCTGATAAATGGGTATTTTGCATTCTCTGGAACATAAGAGTATATCTCAGGTAGTAGTTCTTCATTATCAGTTCTGCTGAAGCGAATATTTTTTATTATAGTTCGTTGTATTATTTCAAAGTACTCCATTAGACCTCTTGCATAACCATATAAATTGATTAAAATCCTTGATTTTATCAAGGATAACATGAAGTTTGAAAACATCAAAGATGAATACGCAGAAGAGTTTCGCAGGCTTACTGGCATTAAACGAGGAACGTTTGAAGTTATACTAAGTATATTAAAAGAAGCTGAAGCTATTTTAAAGTCTCAAGGTGGAAAACCCAATAAATTGGCTTTAGAAGATCGATTACTCATGACGCTTGAGTACTTGCGTGAATACAGGACATATTTTCATATTTCCCGCAGTTATGGAATAAGTGAAAGTGCCTGTTATCGTAATATACGTTGGATTGAAGATACTCTAATTAAAGATAAACGATTTTCACTACCTGGACGTAAAGCATTACTAAAAAGCGATTCTGAATACGAACTTGTGTTAATTGATGCTACTGAAACACCGATAGAACGACCTAAAAAAAACAGAAGCACTTTTATTCGGGAAAAAAGAGGCGACATACTCTAAAAACTCAGCTTATTGTGGATAAAAGGAAAAAAGAAATCATTTGCACTAATTTTTCTAATGGCAAGCGTCATGATTTCAGGTTATTTAAAGAATCCGGAGTTCACATCCACCCTGAGATTAAAGTTCTTACAGATACTGGTTATCAAGGCATTGATAAGTTGCATTATAATTCAGAGTTACCAAAGAAAAAGACAAAAAAGCGACCACTAAGCAGGAAAGATAAAAAGAAAAATCGTCAATTGTCTAGTGAACGTGTTTTAAATGAAAACGTCATAGGCATGATCAAACGATTTAAAATTATCGCTGATCGTTATAGGAACAGAAGAAAACGATTCGGTTTAAGGTTTAATTTACTTGCTGGTATCTATAACTTTGAGCTTTAAATAGGTTATGCAAGAGGTCTATTATAATACCTCTTCTACAAACAATGTGAGAAACTTTTTATTTTCTTGATAATCAATATAGTAAAGAACATGGAAGATTCTCTGTTGATAAATTGCCATAATACGGAGATTTGGAAGTTTTATATATCTTGTTAGTATTTGATGAGAATATTTTTGTTCAACTCTTCCAAATTGATATGTTTCTTTAAAACCAATTGGTGTAATATTTGCCCATATCTTATAACGAAATGCGCAGTTTGGTTTAAATGACTCATACATATCGTCATATTGCTCATGATAAGATTCTAGTATGATACGCTTATTCAGTTTACAAAATTTTGGTTGTAGCATGTTGTTATAATATTTAATTTTGTTATTTTATCTCAGTGATTGTCATTCCTTTCCATGTGTGATGTCTTGTTCTGAAAATGATTTTTTCTTCATCTAGAACTGCAAAAATCATTCCTGGAGTTGGTGTTATAAAATTCCATTTATTAGTAAAAAAAGCGAGTTTTCCATCTGCCCCTTTCCATTCGCCGGAGCTGTTATCTGATAGTAGATATAAATCTGAGTATTTAGGATTTATAGGTGGTGATGTCATAGTAGTGGAAATAATGCCATTATTAATCAAACACTCCATCTTTTGAAAATTTTCGTTTGCTACTAACTCTTTTTGAGCTTGATTCTGCGCTAAAAATATTAGCTCTAGTCTTTTGGATACATAATCTTTCATAGTGATGTAACTCTTAATATTTAGTATTAATACTGTTTTTAGAAAATAACTAAGATATTTTGATATCTGCATAAGTAGGCGTTGCCGGCAAAGTGGCATAAAAATTGTTGAAAATCTATATTTCAATCAATTAGCTGTTTTTGAAAAGTAAGTATCAGAAAGTGATATGTTCAGCAATGTTATATACTCATCATACTTTTAATTGCACCTCTTAGGCACTGCGCTTAAGTAAGTGCACGCGCATGAATTTGAAGAGCATGATTTTTTAGAGTGCCAGTTCATTTCTCTATATATATTTGCGAAGAAATTAACGAAGTAATAATTTAAAAATCAGGCCAAAGGAGTCTGCTCAAGTGACTTTGCCGGCACTGCATAGCTCTAACTTTCATATGTGCGCATCATTAAAGTACCAACTCTTCCTTTATTAGAGGTATAGTATAAAGTGTGAGTCTGGAAGAATACAATATAAATTGAAATTATATTAAGATATTTCTAAAAATTGCAAATTTTGTTATATTGCCAGATGTATTGGCGATATTAATTATTTATTTCTCATAAAATGATAAGTATATGTGTAATTTATTTGAAAATATTCTATTTTTAATGATAACATAAAGATGTATCACGCTTAGATTTTTGAAATATGTTATTTTGTATTTCAATAAGTTTAGAGTTTTTAGCAAGTGATTTTGTCGTATCTAATGTGGTTTTATGAACAGATATTCATATGAGAGTAAGCTTAGTTTTTGCTTTATATGACTAACTTCTATTGTTTTAGAGATAGTGATCGTATTTATTAAAGCGGTTATTTTGAAACACATTCTTTGTAGTGTTTTGAAAAATTTATAATACCTTGCTTATAGCATTTACTAATAACTTGAATATAACTATTACTTATGAGGATTTATGATGATGTTTCTGGCTAATAAAAGTAATACTATGTTAAATTCTACAAATATTGATTTTAAAATTTATGATCATATAGATATAGCTGTGAATGATTTGGAGAATATAGGATATTATAAAGAATTAAATAAATATCATAGAAAGTTAGAAGATTTGCAAGAGGTATTGCCAGAAGATGCTGAGACAAGCGCTAAAGAAAGTGCTAAAGAGGTTATAGAGATTGTTATGGCTATTGCGGCCATTAGCCTTGCTGGATTTATAATATATAAACTAGTGCAATGCTGTAATAATATTAAACAAAATTCTAATATTGTTGCTACTATAGCTGGCACAGAAGCTGTATCTAGAATAGCTAAAAGCGTAACATGTGTTTCCATTAGTAAAGAGTATGACACGAAGTATGAGTCATATAAAAAATATCAGGATGATAATTTATATCATAACACAATTGTTGAAGATTATTTAGAGTTAGAGCTCATTGACGTCAACGGTGTAACAAAAATGGATTCTATATTTGATTATATAGCATTACAGTCATAAGTCTTATATAGTCCATCCGCAAAAAATTTAGTTGCGTAGCAAAGCAATTTTTGGCGGATGGACTAATCATTGTCATTGCTTAAGAAATGGGAATACACTTATGTTATTAATCTGTATTAGTCGACATTTTATCTTACATTTAGTAAATTAAATTAGTTATTAAATGGAGATAATCAATGAACTTAAATCAAAAAATCATCAAACCGAAACTAGGTTTACTTGAATTGGCAAAAAGCCTTGGTAGTATATCATCTGCATGTAAGGCAATGGGTTATAGTAGAGATAGCTATTACAGATTTAAAGAACTATATGAAACAGGAGGAGAAGAAGCGCTATACGAGATAAGTCGCAAGAAGCCAATAATCGCTAATAGAGTAGATCCTGCAGTAGAAAAAGCAGTAGTTGATATGGCGATAGAGTACCCAGCATATGGACAACTTAGAGTATCAAATGAGCTGCAGAAGAGTGGTATACTTGTTTCTCCTGGAGGAGTAAGATCGATTTGGTTACGTAATGATTTGAATAATATCAATAAAAGATTGAAAGCCTTAGAAGCTAAGATGGCCCAAGATGGTATTATATTGACCGAAGCACAGCTGCAAGTACTAGAGAAACGCCGTAATGAAAAAGAAGCACATGGAGAAATTGAGACACAACATCCAGGTTATTTAGGTTGCCAAGATACATATTATGTAGGCAATTTCAAAGGGATAGGAAAGGTTTATGCTCAGGTGTTTATTGATAGCTACAGTAGATTTGCTGATGCTAAACTGTATACTGACAAAACTGCAATTACTGCTGCTGATATGCTAAATGATCGAGTGTTACCATGGTATGAGAGTCAAGGGATACCGATGCTTCGTATTCTGACAGATCGTGGAGGAGAATATAAGGGAAATATAGAACATCATGCTTTTGAGTTATTTCTCAGTATAGAAGGTATAGAGCATACCACAACTAAAGCATATTCACCTCAAACTAATGGTATGTGTGAACGTTTTAATAAAACTATGAAACAAGAATTCTTTGATACCGCTATGCGTAAAAAGATTTATACATCATTGGATGACTTGCAATTAGATCTTGATATTTGGTTAGAATATTTCAACAATGAAAGACCTCATTCTGGTAAATATTGTTATGGAAAAACACCTATGCAAACTTTTCTGGATAGTAAAAAGTTAGCTGTTGAAAAGAATAATGAAATCTTGTATCTCAGTTACATATCTGACAGTCAAAACTTAAATGACAAGCAGATATAAATTTTATAACTGTCTGTAAGATCAAATCTTGACTTCTACAATTAATCGACAATTCGAGTTATTTAGTCATAAATTGCTTTTAATCCATCAATATTTCCACTTGTGATAAGATCTAGGTGTTCTGTAATTTTTTCTACTGACCAATCCCACCACTTAAGCTTCAATAAAAACTCTATTGTTTCCTCATTAAATCTCCTGCGAATTTCCCTTGCTGGATTGCCACCAACAATCGTATAAGGTGCCACACTCTTTGTCACTGTACTGTTGCTGCCAATTATGACACCATCACCAACTTCTACACCTTGCATAATTGTAGCAGAATTTCCGATCCAAACATCGTTCCCAATTATCGTATCTCCTCTGCTTACCACATGCATTGGATCTTTCTCTTTCCAATCTCCACCAAAAACTTTAAAAGGATATGTCGAGATTCCACTCATCGCATGGTTAGCTCCGTTCATAATAAACCGAACACCTGTTGCTATTTGACAAAACTTACCAAATATTAGCTTATCTCCAATGAACTCAAAGAGATAAAGCACATTGTTCTCAAAATTATATACATCATCAGGGTCATCATAGTATGTATAGTCACCAACTATAATTTGCGGATTATTAATGATATTTTTAAGATATACAGTTCGTGTTATACCATTTATTGGATACACTGTATTAGGGTTAGGATATCTTTGCTCAGCCATATTAGCCATATTTAATCTTCGTATTTCTCATCACCTAAAAATCCACCGACTTGTGCATTCCATAACCGCCTGTAGAGACCGTTCTTTGCAAGTAATTTATTGTGCGCACCATCCTCTATAATCCGACCTCGATCGAAGACGAGTATGCGGTCCATACGCAGCAGGGTAGATAAGCGGTGCGCTATTACAATCGTTGTTTTGTCTTTCATCAATTCCCATAAACTTTCTTGAATAAAACTTTCTGTTACCGAATCGAGCTGTGAAGTTGCTTCATCTAAAATAAGAATTGGTGCATTTTTCAGAATTGCTCTTGCAATTGCGATGCGTTGACGCTGCCCACCTGAAAGCCTAACACCACGCTCCCCAACCAGTGAATTATAACCTTGCGGGAGCTTTATAATAAATTCATGTGCATGAGCCTTTTTAGCCGCTTTTATCACTTCTTCATCAGTTGCATCAATCAAACCATAACGAATATTATCCATCAAGCTCCTGTGAAAAAGACTTGGATCTTGTGGAATCATAGCAATACTTGTACGTAGCGACTCTTGTGTTATGTCTCCAACATCATGACCATCTATGAGAATAGCACCATCTATTACATCATAAAGCCTAAGTATTAGATTCACAAAAGTGGATTTTCCACTACCAGAATAGCCTACAAGCCCCACCTTCTGGCCTTGAAGTATCTCAACAGATTCGTTTTGAAAAAGAGTCTCATTCCCCTTGTAATTAAACTTAACATTATCAAAGATTATTTGACCACGATTGCACTGCAAAATGCTTGCATTTGGTTTATCTTGAATTTCCAAAAGCATTATTAAAGCCGACAGACTTTGTTTACACTTTCCATAAGCCTGATTGAAATCATCAACGCGAGACATTGTATACCACATCATATGCCCTAGTTCCATAAAAAGACCTAAAATAAGAGCAAAGTCACCAACACTCACAATTCCCAGTTTATAAAAATAAATAAGAAAATAAACACTAAAACACATCATAGCTGCAATCATTGCACCTTGAGTGGTATGCAGGATCACTATAAACCCTTCTTTTTGTCTAGACGCTTTCAAGACTTTTCTAAAGAAATCATCCATTCTAGCAAGTTCAAAAACTTTGCGCGAAAAAATGCGAATGCTGGCGTGATTAGAAATAGCATCAACCAACTGACCAGATACTGAAGATTCACTTGCAGCATGGCAATCAGCAAGTGTGATTAAGCGTTTCGACATCCAAACGCTAAACGATGAAAAACAAATAAACCACATGAGCAAAATGTAACAAAACGTTGGATTCACGCTAAAACTTGCTACAAAAGACATCAGCAGCAACGAGGTACCTCTTATAAAATCAACTGAAATCCTATGCAAAATCATTTCGATACTATCTGCAAGAGTAGTAATCTGATTTGAAAGACGTCCTGCTAAATTATCTTGAAAAAATTGATGTGAACCATCAATTACATGTTCAAATGTTGTCTTAACAATCTTTGTTTTGATAACTCCACGATACTTATAGCTTATATATCCAACTCCACGCCAAGTAAAATTATCAAACACGATAAAATTCAAAACAATTAGACTGGCAGGGAAGTAGAGAATTGATACATCGCCATCACTCACTTGCGGAAGAAGATTGATTACATGCTTCACAAGTATGCTGTTAAATGGGCCCCAAAACCCTGCAGCAAAAACCAGTAAAACAAAAACCAGTACTATAGATTGATATTCTCGCAAAAAATACCATATGAATGGAAAAAGTGTTTTTGGCAATATCTTCCCTCTGTCTACCACAACTTTTACCTCCGCAAAAATACTACATAATCTATTTAAAATATAATCTCATTACAAATTCTGGCGCTTTATTGAATGATAATATAAAAAAATCAAACGATTAAAGATCACCATATTCAGCAATATCTCCATAAGTAATTAAATAAACGATTTATAAAATACAAGTTTTATTTATAAATATTCAAAATTAGCTAGAGGTGATGCAGTGAATATGTATAATAGTCATACTTTTCAAAATTAGCGCCTTAAAGATGCTAGTTATGTATTGATTATATACTACCTCGCGCTTTTTGAAGTCTCACTTCATTATGTGCGCAAGTTCAATACCAACTCTTCATTTACCGGCTGTATATATCATCGCTATATTTCTCTACTATTCGAAAGGAAGTAGAATTCCTTGAATATTATCTAATTTATGAGTGTCTCCCAAAGCGCCGCGTGACGATTTCTGCAATCAAATGCGCTATAACTGATCTATAAATATTTTATAGCAACTACTTCAGCTACTAACGCCCCTTTCCTTGATTTTTTCCACGAGATGCAGATTGTGCTTTTATCAAATTAACCCAAAACCCATTTTCCGCAGCAGTTTGCATACTCATTCTAGCGAGAATATATCCTATTTTTTGTGAAGCTATAAATTTTGACCAAAATCCCTTTGGCTCTACCACTCCTACAATCTTTTCGCTAACCTCCACCTGAACCTTGCCTTTTTCCATATGTGGGTCATACTTAGTGACACCTTGAGTCTGCTCTATGTCATATAACATATCTTCTGATTTTACTACAGACTTTTCAGCATTCTCAAGTTTTACATCACGCATTTTAGAAGACTTACCTTCGCTACCATTTTTTTTCTTTCCTTGCTCTGACAAATATTGTGACGATGACCTTATCGACTGTATAGCTCTGTCCACTTGCTTTGCGCTATACATCCTATAAAGATACACAACTAGCATATAAAATCCTATAGTAACCAGGCATGCTATTGAGGCAATAAAGAACATGTAGTAATAATAGTTCATAGAATTTTGTTGTTATATATCTGTTTTAGGTAACACGAGTTATTAATCGACCACTCAGGTTACATATGACATACGATAGATTTATTACTACATCTCTTTCCTTTATATATATATGATATACTAGAGTATGCAGAAATAAGGAAAGTGCAACCTATATTCTAAAATACTTTTCTTCAAACAATCTTCGTCTATATTTAACTAATATTCCAAATTTCGAATCATTGTAATCACGAGAAACACTAAAAATTCTAGTAGCTCAAATGAATAGATCACTCAAAAAAGAGGTAATAAGAAAATCTGTACACATGACATCGGTTTTGATACCTATCTTTTATATGTTAACCGATTTTTCCACTTCTATCATTATATTTATCATTATATTAAATCTATGTTTAATATTCGATTTATTAAGACTGAGGGTATTAAAAGACTCCAGCATATTTAAAAACCTCATAAATATTACAGGAATATCCTCAATATTTAGAGAACATGAAAACGAAAGAATAAGCGGAGCAAGTTATTTGCTTTTAGGCGCAGTCATATGTATAACATTCGTACCAAAAATTATATTTGTTATGGCATTCTTCATACTAGCAGTTGCGGATTCTGCAGCAGCACTTATAGGGAAGACATATGGCAAATATAAGATAAGAGAGAAAACTTTAGAAGGAACATGTGCATTTTTTATAGCATCGATTTTTGCTGTCTTTCCTACTGCAATATTATACAATAACACTAATCTACAATTTATAGCTGTACTGCTTGTTTCAATCATCATTACCACATTTGCTGAGTTATACCTCGCAAGTAGAATGCTAGATGATAATTTAATTATACCGCTTACATTTTGTATAA
Organism: Candidatus Lariskella endosymbiont of Epinotia ramella; assembly: GCF_964019805.1. Classification (NCBI taxonomy): domain Bacteria; kingdom Pseudomonadati; phylum Pseudomonadota; class Alphaproteobacteria; order Rickettsiales; family Candidatus Midichloriaceae; genus Candidatus Lariskella; species Candidatus Lariskella endosymbiont of Epinotia ramella. The sequence goes on from NZ_OZ026472.1 coordinate 292,059, forward strand.
GCTACAGTATAATGTCCAGCTTTATTGAAGTAGGAAACTTACATCTCAACTAGTAAAACCATTTTTACTAAAATAAAATGCACACAACGACGCCTATAAACGCACAATTACAAGTATCTGATACCGGAAAGATTAATATTGACACAAGTAGTATCGTTACAATCTCAGACAGCTTCAAAAATCTGCAAAACGGTGCAAGTTTCAAAGGCTTGGCGAAAGAAATGCAAAATGGCGAAACTCTAATTCAAACAAATTTTGGAGAAATAGTACTAACGCGCCAAGGAAGACACTCAATCTTTAACGGAGCCATTCAAATAGAAGTGGAACAATTAACAGATTCTTTAATAACACTCAAAATAACACAAGAAAAACAAAATATCTCAGACATACATCAAGAAAGGCCGCAAACTCCTAAAACGCTTGAAATTAGAATAAATAAAAATCTCGCAAGTAATGCTACAACAAACGCAGATAGTCAAGTGAAATATAGTGAAATCCCAGTCATTCGAGATAAAATAAGCATGGGAATACAAAGACCAGAAGTAGAACTAAAAAGCATTTACATAGATAAACAGTTTTGGAATTCAATAGACCTCTTGCATAACCTATTTAAAGTGTAGAAGTCAATATTTGATCTTACAGACAGTTATAAATTTTATATCTGCTTGTCAGTTAAGTTTTGACTGTCAGATATGTAACTGAGATACAAGATTTCATTATTCTTTTCCACAGCAAACTTTTTACTATCCAAAAAAGTTTGCATAGGAGTTTTTCCATAACAATATTTACCAGAATGAGGTCTTGCATTGTTGAAATGTTCTAACCAAATATCAAGATCTAATTGCAAATCATCTAATGCTGTATAAATCTTTTTACGCATAGCTGTATCAAAGAATTCTTGTTTCATAGTTTTATTAAAACGTTCACACATACCATTAGTCTGAGGTGAATATGCTTTAGTTGTAGTATGCTCTATACCTTCTATACTGAGAAATAACTCAAAAGCATGGTGCTCTATATTCCCTTTATATTCTCCTCCACGATCTGTAAGAATACGAAGCATTGGTATCCCTTGACTCTCATACCATGGTAACACTCGATCATTTAGCATATCAGCTGCAGTAATTGCAGTTCTTTCAGTATACAGTTTAGCATCAGCAAATCTACTGTAGCTATCAATAAACACCTGAGCATAAACCTTTCCTATCCCTTTGAAATTTCCTACATAATATGTATCTTGGCAACCTAGATAACCTGGATGTTGTGTCTCAATTTCTCCATGTGCTTCTTTTTCATTACTACGTTTCTCTAGTACTTGCAGCTGTGCTTCAGTCAAAATAATACCATCTTGGGCCATCTTAGCTTCTAATGCTTTCAATCTTTTATTGATATTATTTAAATCATTACGTAACCAAATTGACCTGACTCCACCAGGTGAGACAAGTATACCACTCTTCTTCAGCTCATTTGATACTCTAAGTTGTCCATATGCTGGGTACTCTATCGCCATATCAATTACTGCTTTTTCTACATTAGGATCTACTCTATTAGCCATTATTGGCTTCTTACGACTTATTTCGTATAGCGCTTCTTCTCCTCCTGTTTCATATAGTTCTTTAAATCTGTAATAGCTATCTCTACTATAACCCATTGCCTTACATGCAGATGATATACTACCAAGGCTTTTGGCCAATTCAAGTAAACCAATTTTAGGTTTGATTATTTTTTGATTTAAGTTCATTGCTTATCTCCATTTAATAACTAATTTAGTTTACCAAATGTAAGATAAAATATCGACTAATACATTTAAAGCTCAAAGTTATAGATACCAGCAAGTAAATTAAACCTTAAACCGAATCGTTTTCTTCTGTTCCTATAACGATCAGCGATAATTTTAAATCGTTTGATCATGCCTATGACGTTTTCATTTAAAACACGTTCACTAGACAATTGACGATTTTTCTTTTTATCTTTCCTGCTTAGTGGTCGCTTTTTTGTCTTTTTCTTTGGTAACTCTGAATTATAATGCAACTTATCAATGCCTTGATAACCAGTATCTGTAAGAACTTTAATCTCAGGGTGGATGTGAACTCCGGATTCTTTAAATAACCTGAAATCATGACGCTTGCCATTAGAAAAATTAGTGCAAATGATTTCTTTTTTCCTTTTATCCACAATAAGCTGAGTTTTTAGAGTATGTCGCCTCTTTTTTCCCGAATAAAAGTGCTTCTGTTTTTTTTAGGTCGTTCTATCGGTGTTTCAGTAGCATCAATTAACACAAGTTCGTATTCAGAATCGCTTTTTAGTAATGCTTTACGTCCAGGTAGTGAAAATCGTTTATCTTTAATTAGAGTATCTTCAATCCAACGTATATTACGATAACAGGCACTTTCACTTATTCCATAACTGCGGGAAATATGAAAATATGTCCTGTATTCACGCAAGTACTCAAGCGTCATGAGTAATCGATCTTCTAAAGCCAATTTATTGGGTTTTCCACCTTGAGACTTTAAAATAGCTTCAGCTTCTTTTAATATACTTAGTATAACTTCAAACGTTCCTCGTTTAATGCCAGTAAGCCTGCGAAACTCTTCTGCGTATTCATCTTTGATGTTTTCAAACTTCATGTTATCCTTGATAAAATCAAGGATTTTAATCAATTTATATGGTTATGCAAGAGGTCTAATATTTTCGGAAAATTCACCGGCAAGAAAACTACTTTCAAATGAATTGTTATCGGCAAATATAGAACCAGAAGATAAAATAAAAGGAAATTTTGTTATAATCAGAGATAGTAATGTTATTTCTCGTATGGCTGGAAAAGAGTTTTTGATAAATGAAGATGGAGCACTATACTTAAAATGCAATTTGATCACTCATGAACAATATAATGTAACATCTATCAAAACTATGCTTGGCTGCTTTATCCACGACAGCTATTCCTGGATGCACATGAAAAAAGGAGATGAGTTCTTAGTGATTCAACTCACATCACTTGAAATGAACAAAGATAACATTACCATAACCAGCCCAACTAAAGTACAAATTGCTGAGAATTTCGAATTACTTAAGAATTTAATTCAGAAAGCGGAAGAAACTATTAGAAACGTAAGCGACATAAAAAACATGGATTATGGTTTACTTCCATCATTTTCAAAAGAAACTAATCATCATTCACAAATCAATAGACCTCTTGCATAACCTATTTAAAGCTCAAAGTTATAGATACCAGCAAGTAAATTAAACCTTAAACCGAATCGTTTTCTTCTGTTCCTATAACGATCAGCGATAATTTTAAATCGTTTGATCATGCCTATGACGTTTTCATTTAAAACACGTTCACTAGACAATTGACGATTTTTCTTTTTATCTTTCCTGCTTAGTGGTCGCTTTTTTGTCTTTTTCTTTGGTAACTCTGAATTATAATGCAACTTATCAATGCCTTGATAACCAGTATCTGTAAGAACTTTAATCTCAGGGTGGATGTGAACTCCGGATTCTTTAAATAACCTGAAATCATGACGCTTGCCATTAGAAAAATTAGTGCAAATGATTTCTTTTTTCCTTTTATCCACAATAAGCTGAGTTTTTAGAGTATGTCGCCTCTTTTTTCCCGAATAAAAGTGCTTCTGTTTTTTTTAGGTCGTTCTATCGGTGTTTCAGTAGCATCAATTAACACAAGTTCGTATTCAGAATCGCTTTTTAGTAATGCTTTACGTCCAGGTAGTGAAAATCGTTTATCTTTAATTAGAGTATCTTCAATCCAACGTATATTACGATAACAGGCACTTTCACTTATTCCATAACTGCGGGAAATATGAAAATATGTCCTGTATTCACGCAAGTACTCAAGCGTCATGAGTAATCGATCTTCTAAAGCCAATTTATTGGGTTTTCCACCTTGAGACTTTAAAATAGCTTCAGCTTCTTTTAATATACTTAGTATAACTTCAAACGTTCCTCGTTTAATGCCAGTAAGCCTGCGAAACTCTTCTGCGTATTCATCTTTGATGTTTTCAAACTTCATGTTATCCTTGATAAAATCAAGGATTTTAATCAATTTATATGGTTATGCAAGAGGTCTAATGTTGTTTTTGAAATGATGGCACTACTTGCTGGAATAAAGCGAACCTCTAAAGATGAATCCACAGAAAACACACCATCAACACAAAAAACAAATATATTAAGTTTGCTGAGAGAGGTTTATACACAAACTGCATCTCTAGAGTATCAGCTTATAATGTTGCCTTTCTTTTATGACGGGAAAATTGAGTTCTGCAAGATTTATATCAAGAATGAAGAAGAAAAAAAAGATGACGATAATTCTCAAAATCCAGATAAAACACTAAATTTTAAATTAGAAATAGATTTGCGTAATCTTGGACCAATTGTCATGGATGGCAAATTCACTAGTAAGTCTGGCCTACGAAAGTTAGAGTGTGAAATCCAAACAGAACATGGATTCCCATATTATGTTAAAGAGGAAATACATAGCGCTTTTTCCAACTGTTGTGAGGCATTAACACTGCAAGGAAAAATCTTGTTTTCACATATTCAACATCAAGAATTTGATGCTCAGTATGAACATGTAACCGATGATTCAGAAGATGCATATGAACATAGAAAGTATGATGTAGTAATGTAACTTGCATAGCATTCATAGCTCATGTAAAATATCAAAGCTATATTTGCAAATTTCCCTTATCATTAACAAACTCCTAATTCCCAACTAATACATTAGTTTAATTGCAATATACATGCAACAAATGGCACAAATAGATGAATAAAGCACAACTTGAATATCCATACGGACTAAATGAGCATCAGATGGATGCTGTTTCACACATTGACGGCCCAATACTTGTTCTTGCAGGAGCGGGCACAGGAAAAACAAAAGTGCTTACAACTAGAATAGCACACATTATATCACTTGGCGCAGCTTCACCAAATCAAATACTTGCAGTGACATTTACAAACAAAGCTGCAAGCGAGATGAAATCGAGAATCAGAAGCTTTGTTGGTGACGTTGTGGATGGAATGTGGATCGGGACTTTTCACTCTATAGCTGCAAAGATATTGCGTTACCATGCGAGTAAAGTGGGATTGTCAAATAATTTCACAATCATTGATACTCAAGACCAATTGAGAATCGCAAAACAAATTCTAAGAGATATTGGTATTGATGAAAAACAGTATCCTCCTAAACTAATGCTATACATCATCGGCAGATATAAAGATAAAAGCTGGACACCAGATAAAGTTCCAGAATCTGAAGTTGGTGGGTTTGCAAGAGGGATGATGCGCCAGCTTTATGCGGAATATCAAAATAGGTTGTTATCACTTGGTGCTTTGGATTTTGGTGATCTTCTACTATATAATGTAGTTCTTTTTAATGAAAACCTTGATGTCGGATCATATTATCAGGAAAAATTTAAGTATATACTTGTAGATGAATATCAAGATACAAATGTAATTCAGTATTTGTGGCTACGAATACTGACGCAAAGCAATAGTAACATATGCTGCGTTGGAGATGATGATCAAGCAATATATGGATGGCGCGGCGCTGAAGTTGCGAATATACTGAGATTCGAGAAAGATTTTCGCAATGCTAAAGTTGTAAGACTAGAACAAAATTATAGATCCACATCTTATATTTTAAATTGCGCCGCTCAACTCATCTCAAATAATAGATCAAGACATGGCAAAACCTTATGGACAGCAGATTCTCATGGGGAAATGATAAAGCTATACAGCTTCTTTAATGATAAGCATGAAGCAAGATTTGTAGCAGATGAGATAGATGTATTGCATAGATTACATAAACAACCACTTTCAGAAGTCGCAATCCTTGTGCGCGCGAGTTATCAAACAAGAAATTTTGAAGAAAGTTTAAACGCTTTTAGAATACCATATCGTATAGTCGGAGGTACAAAATTTTATGAGCGCACAGAAATTAAAGATATCATTGCGTACATAAGATTGCTTGTTAACTTAGATGACGGTCTTGCACTAGAGAGAGCAATCAATATTCCAAAAAGAGGAATAGGAGATGCAACAATGCAGCAAATATATGAGACATCAAAAACTCATAGTATATCTTTATTTGCAGCAGCATCCAATATGGTGGAAAATCAAACTATCAAGGGGAAAACAGCTGCCGCAATTCTATCATTTTTTGAACAACTGGCACGCTGGAGAAGTTTATTGAACAATATGAATCACACAGAAGTCATAGATATCATGCTTGACGAAAGTGGATATAAGCAAATGTGGAAGAATCAAGATACAGAAGAATCAAAAGAGCGACTGGACAATATCAAAGAATTAGTAAATAGCATTAAAGAGTTTCCAGGTTTGTCAACGTATTTAGAGCATGTAAGCCTCCTTGGAGATACAGACGCGATTTATAATGATGATAAAGTGAACGTAATGACCATACATGCCGCAAAAGGACTAGAATTTTCTAATGTTTTTCTTCCTGGATGGGAAGAAGGGTTATTCCCTAGTGCAAGAACGGTCTCAGAATCTGGAAATACCGGAATAGAAGAAGAAAGACGCCTTGCGTATGTTGCAATCACAAGAGCTAAAGAAAGACTATACATTTCATATGCAAATACCAGAAGCGTATATGGGTCAATTCAATCTTCCACGCCATCTAGATTTTTAGATGAGCTACCTAGCGAAAGCTGCCAAGATATGTCAGAACTGCTGATGAAGAAGAAAAAAGATATCAATAACGCTCAACGAACAAAACAGCCAATCAATACTCAATCTGGTAAGAAAGTAGAACATAATGTGTTCGGAACTGGAATAATCTTAAATGTATATGATAGTATAGCTCAAGTCCTATTCGATCGAACAGGTCTCAAAAAAGTTTCTATAGATTATTTGAAAGATTGTGAGGAATAATATAGTTAGCTAAAATGCAAAAGATCCCTAAACATATCGCAATCATCATGGACGGAAACGGGCGCTGGGCTCTACAAAATGGACTAAGGAAGGAAGAAGGACACAGAGAGGGAATAGTAGCGGCAGAAAGAATATTAAAAGCCTCCATAGCAAATGGCGTCAAATATTTAACACTATATGCTTTCTCTTCTGAGAATTGGGCAAGACCAAATAGTGAAGTGTCAAATTTAATGAACTTGCTACATAAGTATTTACTAAATAACACAGAAGATCTAATATCCAGTGGCGTCAAAGTAATATTCATAGGAGATAAATCAAGCTTAGATCCTGCAATACAAGAATTAATGCAAATAGCTGAATCTTCCTCTGCACATAATAAATTTCACCTAGTAATTGCTATTAGTTATGGTGCAAGAAATGAAATAAGAAATGCTGCGCTCGAAATGTGTAAATACGTTATTTCAAATAAAATTGAGCCTAACACGATTACAAGCAAGTTATTTGATAACTTTATGAGTAGTGATATTCCAGATCCTGATCTGCTTATAAGAACGGGCGGCGAAAGAAGGATTAGTAACTTTCTGCTATGGCAAATTGCATATACTGAACTCTATTTTAGCGATAAACTATGGCCTGCTTTTTCTGAAGCTGATTTGATTGATGCAATTAAAGACTTTAGCTCTCGTGATAGAAGATATGGAAAATAGAAAACATCCTAGCAGCTTGAGAAAAAACTAAAAATCTATATTAACTTCAATTTGATATAAGAGCTAATTTTTGTACATTTAACTTTCAGCAGAAATTTATTTGTGTAGTAAATCGATTTTTGACAGACAGAAAGACTTTCTAGTTCTTTTTGAAGTATGACGAAGAATATATCTCAAGTATTATAGCTCTTATAAAGTACGCGCACCCACAGAAGTCTCAGAAGCAGCATAAAATGCTGCCACGAGTGTTAAAATAGCGCTTTAAATCCGTAATAAGCACAAAACCTTACGGATTTTGTGAAAGTAGTGTTTGCGCGCGGCACAGGAGCAATTAATATATCCAAAAATTAGTGCATGGCAGCTCCCTAGCTAATTTTTGTACATTGAACTTCTCTGCAAAAATTGATTTGCTTGTGCAAATAAATTTTTGGCGGATGGACTATAAAATATAAAAATTTATGCCAATCACAAAAACTATCTGCATATTTTGTGGAGCAAAAAAAGGTCGTAATGACAGAATTATTGAACTTGCAACAATTGTTGGCAAAATAATCGCAAGGAAGAATATAAATCTAGTATGCGGTGGTGGCAACACAGGTCTTATGAGCATTGTAACTGCAGCAGCTGTCTCTGAAGGTGGTTTTGTAACAGGTATTCTTTCTGATGGTTTGAAATCTGAAGTTCCAAATACCAATAGCACAAAACTCATTAAAACACCATGCCTGCAAACTAGAAAAAAAGTTATGATTGAAATTGCTGATGCATTTTTAATATTACCTGGGGGATATGGAACTTTAGATGAATTTTTTGAAATTATGGTATTATATAGAATTGCTATGATCAAAAAACCAATAGTGCTATTCAACTATCTAGGATTTTGGGATGATATAATAAAGCAGATGGATCGAATACAACAAGAAGGATTCTTAAGCCAACATGACAGCAAAGCACCAATTATAGTAAATAATATAGAAGAGTTTCAAAATTGGCTTTCAATTTTTGACTGCATTAGAGAGAAATAGTATTATAACGCTTTAGCCATATAGCACTGCCTTCATCAGTGCATACTAAAAATAGATAATCGTCAAAACGCAATGTTTGAAAGTTGCCGTGATTCACGGCTTCATGTCAAAGCTCCCTAGAAAAAATAGCAAAGTTTTTGCTAAAAACACTACATGAGCTTTATATCTTTAGTTTCTATCTAAATAGCACTTGCAAGCAGATGAAGCTTTTAATGTCATAAAAATCTTTTACTTGACCTTAAACATAAAGCTCCCTGCTCTTTTCAACTGACTATTATAGCTAAAGCGTCATAAAAAGATTATGACAAATAGTTTGTAAAGAGTTCATCAAGCGTACAGTTGGTATTACGTCGAATTTGTTTAGCTTGGGCCCATTTTTTCTCAATAGGATTTAAATCTGGAGAATATGGAGGCAAATAAAGCAATGTGTGGCAAGAATTTCCAATCAATTGCTGCATATCAACACCTTTATGAAAAGTTGCATTATCCATTACAATCACGCAATTTGGGGGAATATTGGGTAATAAAATGTTTTCCACCCAACATGTAAACACTGATGTATCAACCGATCCTGTTAGCAACCCAATAGCAACTAAAGTGCTTCCCATCAAAGCCCCAATAGCATTCGTTCTTGTCTTTGGCACCCCAATCATGCTTGCCATAGCAACGCCGTCCCTTAATCGAATAACCATGTGTTCTAGGCATATCGTGAGCAAAGCCGCTTTCATCAATATAAACAATTTGCTTCCCTTCATTTTCCAAATCAGCAATCCTTTGGCAAAACATAGATCTTTTTTCTGGATCCGCTTTTGGATGATTTAGAGTTTTTTTTATAGCTAACACCTAAGCGATATTGCGCATCTCTTATCCCGGTTGTACTAGCACACAGGCGTGCTGCCCTTTCATAGCAATAGCTATCTGGATACTCTTCTATATCCTTCTTGAGTGCTACAACGTCTATTTTGCTCCATTTCTTATGCCTATACTTTTGTGGTTCAATATTTTGACTCCAACGAAATATTGCAGCTTTGGATATTCCAAATTTCTTCGCAACCTCAGAAAATGATAACTCTTCTTTTGCCTTGATCTTTAATATCTTTTTTCTGAATGAGAGCGGATAGGTCATTTTTTTCTCTATAGTTATACCTTTGATAGCATAGCATAGCAAATCCTTCACTCATACTCCTTTTATAACGCTTTTGCTATAAATGATTTATCAAATGCAAGGTTTGGTAGTTAAAAATAAATAATTTGGAGCTAAGAAAGAGACACATACTCCTCTTTCTCCATATTATAGAACATAAGCAAGCATACTTACGCTAAATAAGTACCCATAAACATAGTCTCACTTAAACTGACATGTTTGTTATAAGTAAAAACATAATTTATTGTTAATTCGCTCATCCGCCAAAAATTATAATTTGCCATGTACCGCGCGCAAACACTACTTTTACAAAATACGTAAGGGTTTTGCGTTTATTATAATATTTTCTTACGGATTTAAAGCGCTATTTTTGCGCCCAAAGCACTATTTCATGCGCACTTTCGAGACTTTTATAAGCGCACGTACTAATTCATCAATCAAAATTTGATATAGATCTACTGAATTACTGCTGGTCTTTCAGATGAATTTACACCACTACGAGCAAAAACTATAATATCGTCTGACAGTGCATCGCTTGAATCAACGCTTACAGTAGTGCTAGACTTTGTTTTTTTATCAAGCGTTTTTTGTGTATTTTGTACAAGCAGCTTATGATGCGTCCTAGAGCCATTCAACATAGGAGTTTTAGTATTAGAATGTGCAGCATAAAGCACGCTTGGAGCAGATTTATTGACTGTTTGCCATGCGTTCTTTACTTTCGCATAGTATTCTTCCCCTTTTTCCTTGCTTCTGGAATGATACATTGCTATTGCTCCTCTCCAGTTTCTAGTTTCTGCAAAGTTTTTTGATAAAAAATAAGCAGCATAAGCTATATTATAAGTTGGATTAAGAGCATTTTCAGGTTTCTTGAAATGATACTTGCCATGTACACGCCAATTCACCTGACCACATCCTACATCTATATTCTCAATTCCACGTGCAAGAGAAGACTTAAAGAACGCTAAAGCTTCTGCTTGCGTTTTAAAGTAATAGCTTTTACCGTTTATATTTAGAGACCAAGGATGTGGCAACAGCTTTTTCTTACTTTTGCTCCATAGACCGGATTCAACTAGAGCAATAGACTGAAGCAAACCTCTAGGTAAACCATACTTTTTTTCATATATAGAAATAGCACTAACACAGTGATTGTGATCTTGTGGCTCAATATTCTGAGCCTGATTAACTACAGGAGCGCTATATATAGCATTATTTAGATCTACTACAGCAGCATTCTGGTGCAATTGGCTTTTTAAAGAGTTATTGCCTATCGCTACATTTTCTGATGCGTAACAAGTAGTATAAAAGCACAAAATAGAATGGAATATCGTAATATAAATAAAACGTAAAATATAATTATACACCCTCATCGTCCTACATTTTTTGATGACAACCTTGCGGGAGGTGATTATGCGATAAACTCACAGTGAAGTCTACAAATAAAATGTGAATATTAATGTCATAAATGTAAGGAGTCCTAAAATTCAGGCTTCAGATATCAATAATATATTCTTTTGATGATTAATACGATAATTTTTTATTCTTCATGATAACTTTGCTTGATAAGCCTTTGCAGCAGTAGGTTTGAGCAACATTGTCGCATTAAATATATTAAGCATATATTAACAAATCGCTGCTAGATCTCAAATTTTTATCTTGATATGATAAAAATTCAATGAAATAGAGTTTTGTTGCAAATTTAGCGAGTGTAGATATTACAAGCAATAATATAGTACTTCACACCTTAAAGATAATCATGTGTACATCGCAGGTAAATGAAGAGTTGATATTATACAAGCAATATATTTAGTAGAAAGATATATTTTATCTTGATGAGCCATTGAATTTTTCACTTTTTGCACTATCTAAAACAGTGTCATTTCACTTATATACCGTAGATAAATAAAGAGTTGATATTTATTATGTATATATAAAGTTAGCCTTCAAAAAGAGCTATGAAGAATTGTAGCGCGTGTGTATATAAAATACATAATGAGCTTTTTAAATGCGCCAATTTTGAAAAGTATAAGGAATATATAAGGCTGCGAAACCACATGTGACACAGGGTAAGATGTAGTTCTGTGGCTCGTCTGAAGCAAGATATTGTACTTTTTATATTGCAAATTGGCTGATTGTTTTGCATATTAAGGAGCTTTTGCTTGCAACCTTTTATTAGCATATTGCTGGTTGTAAGTTTGAAAAATTAACAGGATTAAAATTAGGGAGAACCTGTGCAACAAGATTATTATGCTCTACTTGGAGTCAGTAGAAATTCATCTGCCGATGAGATTAAAAAAGCTTATAGAAAGCTTGCAATGCAGTATCACCCAGATCGTAATCAGGGGAACCCAGAAGCTGAAAAAAAGTTTAAAGAGCTAACAGCAGCATATGATGTATTAAAAGATGAGAATAAAAGAGCTGCTTACGATAGATATGGCTCTGCTGCGTTTGATGGCATGCAAGGACAGCCTGGAGCTGGGTTTTCACACGACTTCTCAGATTTTGCAGACATATTTAATGGAATTTTTCAGGATTTTGGTGGAGGACCAAGAGGATCTGGCAATAAGAGAAAAACTAAGGTACGTGGCTCAGATCTGAGATATAATCTATCTATTACTCTTGAAGAAGCTTGCTCTGGTAAGAAATACGATATTAAGTATAAAACTGCAGTACGTTGCGAGAGCTGTACAGGGAGTGGCAGCGCTGACAAAAATAATGAAAACATGTCGTGTTTAGCATGCGGAGGAAAAGGTGTAACAGTTTCACAACAAGGATTTTTCATGGTTGAAAGAACTTGTTCAACGTGTGGAGGAGCGGGTGTTGTAATTAAAAATCCGTGTAGAAGCTGTCACGGTCAAGGTAGAATTGAAAATGAGAAGAAGATTACTGTGAATATCCCAGCTGGTGTCGAAGATGGCATAAAGATCAGAGTTGCTGGAGAGGGCGAATGTGGAGTGCGTGGCGGAGCTGCAGGTGATTTATATATATTTATTAATATCTTACAACATCCTATTTTTGAGAGAAGAAAAGATGATCTTTATTGTACTGTGAGTATAAAAATGACTACCGCAGCGCTTGGTGGCGCAATTCAAGTAAAGTGTTTGGATGGTTCTTTGGTTAAAGTCGCTGTACCACAAGGAACGCAGTTTGATACGCAATTGAAAGTGACTGGAAAGGGCATGCCAATTTTAAAATCAAATAAATTTGGCAATATGTTTGTGCGTGTTAAAGTGGAAGTTCCTTCAAATTTGACAGCTCGCCAAAAGGAATTGCTGAAAGAATTTGACAATGAATACACAAATGCACAGTCCGAAGATGAAGGTTTGTTTAGTAAGGTAAAGAATTTTTGGAGTGAGATAACAAACGATAAGAATGACAATAAATAAACTATTGTGTTTATAGTTTTATATATACGAAAAGCAGTATCTACAGCCAAAATAATTATTTAATAAATAAGAAAAAGCTGATGTATACCGCAAGTAAGTGAAGAGTTGGTATTAAACTTCAAAAAGAGCTAGAAGAATTAATATGCAATGTATAACGAAATATATAAAGATCATTTTCACAAGACGTCAATTTTGAAAAGTATGATGATTATATATATTGATGTGTGTACCTGATATTAAATAATATAGCTGGTTACATTTTGTCTGAAAAGCATGTGGGAATTTTGCAAGATTAATGATGATAAAAAGATTGCCTAGTAGTACAGTGAGTATTTCTGCTTGCTCATTTGTCGAATTATGCGCTGGACTCAAGTAAGTGCACGCGCGAGGATTGGAGGATTGTAAAAGCATGATTTTTTAGAGCGCAAGTTAATTTCTGAATCAAATACTTTTATATATTTAAGATAAGATTGGAGTTTAGCTGCACTAAAAACACAAGCTACCATGCGCGTACTTAAATTTTAAAGAAAAGAACTAAACTAAAGTATTCTGTTGCTTGGGAAGTTGGTATTATATGGAAAATCATGCCAAAGTAGTCTGCACAATAACTTTACAGGCAGCGCTTATAATACAGGTAATATCTTGAATATTTAATTTTACATGCTAATTCTGTATTTAATTATTGGAAAAGTTTTTGACTTGCGCTAACATTCTCAAAAATTTCTATTTGTTTTGTCTCTATGCAGTAAGTTATGAAAGCTATTTTTATCATGATTTTGCTGTTTTAGAGCTTCATATTTAATCTAATTAAATTTCATGTCAGAAGAATTGCAAGGAGAGTCTTATAAGACGTTGCGCCCTACAGTCCCAGCACTAGAGGAAATGTTGCAGAAAACTTTGCCTGTGCTAGATCATGGGTTTGTAAGGCTTATAGACTATATGGGAGATGATGCAGCTATAGTGCAAGCTGCACGCGTCTCTTACGGCCGCGGGACAAAAAGAGCAAATGAAGACAAAGGCTTAATAAATTATTTGATGAGGCATTCTCATACCACGCCATTTGAGATGTGTGAGATAAAGTTGCACATAAAGCTTCCTATATTTATAGCACGTCAGTGGATTAGACATAGAACTGCAAGTGTGAATGAATATTCAGCGCGTTATTCTGTTTTAGATAGAGAGTTTTATATTCCAAAGCGTGAACATTTAGCAAAACAATCTTCATTAAATAAACAGGGACGCGATGCATTGCTCTCTGATCACGAAGCAAATGAAGTGCTAGAGCTTCTAAAACATGATGCAAGCATGCTATATCGCAATTATATGCGAATGCTGAATATGGATGACGCAACTGGTGAAGTCATAGATCAAGGAAGAGATGGACTTACTAGAGAACTTGCAAGGATGAATCTATCACTAAATTATTATACACAGTGGTATTGGAAGATAGATTTACATAATCTGCTGCATTTCTTGAAACTGCGCGCTGATCCTCATGCGCAGTTTGAGATTAGAGAATATGCTGGTGTAATACTAGAACTTGTGAAGAAATGGGTGCCATACACATACGAAGCTTTCAGCAATTATAAACTCGGTGGGGCTCACATATCGGAAGCTGCGTTAAATGTGATAAGAGCGATGATTAATGGTAAGATTGTTGCTCAAGAAGAAAGCGGCATATCTAAACGTGAATGGTCAGATTTGATGGCTTTGCTTGGGAAATGAATTAACTTAACGAGAGCTGTTAGTTATGTTAATTATTTTATAATGGATAAATTATTTAAATAAGTGCAAAAATTGAGCCGTGAGCAATCTTACTAAGGTTTTTAAAATCGATGTTTTTGCAGAGTAGATATGTTCTATATTCATAGTGATTAAACATCATAAACTAAAAATAATTATCTATAAGTAACTTTTACATTTTGTTTTATGTTTTATTAATGAATATGCAAGAAAGTTTAAATGATTATTTTGGTACAAGAGAATTAGAGCTATTGCAGAAATATTCTGAACTACTGCTGCTCTGGAATAAAAAAATAAATCTTGTCTCCCGCTCTGTCTTGACATATGAAGATCTAATTCCACATATATTAGATTCTGCACTTTTGAGCAGATTTATTCAAAATAAGCATTTTAGTATAGCAGATATAGGAAGCGGAGGTGGGTTTCCTGGAATGATACTTGCAATACTCGGCTATAATTGCGTATTATTTGAGAAAAACAGCAAGAAGACTGCGTTTTTATTAGAAGTCAAGGGAATGCTTAAAATTAATGCGCAAGTGGTCTGTGGAGATGTTAGAGATGCAAAAAGCAGTGTATTTGATGTGATAGTATCAAGAGCATTTTGTGATACTGTGATGCTGCTTGATTATACGAAACACATTGCTGGGCAAAATACTAATTATCTGCTACATAAAGGAAAGGATTGGCAGAAAGAAGTAAGTAGCCTTATGAGAGATTGGCATTTTGATCTCGAAAATTATAATAATATTCATAAGCCGAATTCTAGTATTATATCGATTTCTAATCTGCAGAAAAATAGACATGACGCGCTCTAAGATCATCGCTATTGCTAATCAAAAAGGTGGAGTGGGTAAAACCACTACTGCTGTTAATTTGTCCACTGCGCTTGCCGCGGTTGGAAGTTCTATATTACTCATAGATTTTGATCCACAGGGGAACGCTAGTACAAGCGTTGGTCTATCAAACCAACAAAGAGAGAATGATGTATATAAATTATTGTCGCATGGACTTGCAGTAGAATCTTCTATAGTAAAAACTCAGATTCCAAACCTTGATATTATTCCAGCAACTGTCGACCTTGCCGCTATAGAATCTGAAACTGCTGATCTTGATGGAAGGGAGTTTTTGCTCAAATCAAGGCTAAGGCATATGAATGCAGATTACGACTATATATTTATAGATTGCTGCCCTTCTCTTGGACTTCTGACAATGAATGCATTGGCAGCTGCTCATTCCGTACTTATTCCTTTGCAATGTGAGTTTCTTGCGCTTGAAGGACTTGCACATCTACTTAATACTGTACAACTTATAAAATCGGCAGTAAATCGTGACCTTTATATAGAGGGTGTTTTGCTAACAATGAGTGATAAGCGAAATAGGTTATCTCAACAAGTTGCAAAAGACGTAAGAGAAAAATTGAAAAAACTAGTGTATGATACTGTTATACCAAGAAACGTCAAATTGTCTGAAGCTCCTTCGCATGGCAAGCCAGCAATTTTGTATGATTTTGTATGCCTTGGCTCCATAGCTTATATGATGCTTGCAAAAGAATTTTTAGCTAAAAATACTTATTAATTAACTAGCATGTAGCTTAGGTAAGCACTGCAGCCCTGAAAAGAGAGCATCAAAAAGATCTGATGATTTGTCACAACATATTTTGGTTACTTCTCTTTTTGTACTGCCTCTCTTGAGAAGAGAAGAATTGGTATTTAACTTACGCACATACGAAGTGAGACTTCAAAAAGGGCTAGGAAGAACTAAGGTTGCATGTATAATCAATCAATACAAGCACTGCCAGCAACACCTATAACAAGCGATCTTTAAAAGGCGCCAATTTTGAAGTATGATTTAGTATGCATGTAGATATTAAAAATAATTTACTATAATGACAACTGAACGTAAAGTCCTTGGTAAGGGATTATCAGCATTGATTTCTACAGATGCAGCATCACTGCTGCAGTTAGATGAAAGAAATCATGAGCATATGATATATATCTCGATAGATGATGTGGAGGTTAATCCATACCAGCCGAGGAGTACTATGACAAGTGATGAACTTCAGGAGTTGAGTGATTCTATCAAAGAATATGGAGTGCTTCAGCCTATTTTGGTTGCTAAAGGCAAAAATAAGAGATATTGCATAATTTCCGGCGAGAGAAGATGGAGAGCTTCTATTATTGCGGGTCTCAAGACAATACCTGTGATTTTTAAGAATTGCTCCGATCTTATGCTTTTGCAGATTGCGATCCTTGAAAATATACAGAGAGAAGATTTAACTCCAATTGAAGAAGCAAAAGCATATCAGCAATTAATAGATCAATTTGGTTATACACAAGATCTGCTTGCAGAGAAGCTGAACAAAAGCAGAAGTCATATAGCAAATATGATAAGACTACTAAGGCTTCCTCAAGAAGTGCAAGGATGGGTCGATCAAAATCAGATTTCTGTCGGGCATGCAAAAGCTATATTCACAAGCGATGAGCCTGTAGAATTCGCAAAGCAGGTTATAGACCGTGGACTTAACGTGCGGGAGACCGAGCAACTTGCAAGAGCAAAAAAAGTTAAGAAAGATTCTGTAACTGTGACTCGTATTAAATCTTCTGAGAATATTGGAAACGCTCCTGAAGAAAAAGATCTAGATTTACTATCACTGGAGGAGAAAATGTCCAATAATCTTGGTTGCAAAACTGAGATAAAGTTAAGTGGTTCTTCTGGCTCAATCACACTATCATTTAAAACATTGGAAGAATTTGACATATTGGTTTATGCTCTCTGTAGGCAAATTTCTGATATGTCTTAATGTGTCTGTCCGTCAAAAATCTCTTTTGCCTCTCGCAAATAAATTTTTGCGGAAAGTTAAATGTACAAAAATTAGCTTGGGGAATGCCATGCACTAATTTTCGGATATATAATTTCTAATAGTTGCAAATATTACTTAATAAAATCCATAAGGTTTTTGGCAATTTTGCCACTTTTTCTGCTGGATTTTGCCTGCATCATAATTACTTGTAGGCCAAGATAAATCCTTGGGCTTCTTAGAATTATGACGCAGGCAACTTTTTATTTAAGTGCAGCTTTATAGCTATATACTTTGGTTTAATATAAAATTTAGCTGCACTTAAGGGATACATTATATATTATTAGCAATATACATACTTTCCTTCTTGTGATTTATGTTTTTGAAATGCGCTGATAACCGGTTTTATTTTGAAGGTTATGTCCTTGTATTGCTGCATTATTAATTTTTACTCAAGCGGGATTTTGATAAAATACTAATTTAACAAGGGGAATTCGGCCAATGCCAAAGATTGTGGTGGATGGGTTAGATATAGAAGTAGAGAATGGGACTACTGTTATTCAAGCATGTGAAATGCTTGGTATAGAGATTCCAAGATTTTGTTACCACGAAAGACTGGCGATAGCAGGAAATTGTAGGATGTGCCTTGTTGAGGTTGAAAAGTCTCCAAAGCCTGTGGCCAGCTGTGCTCATCCTATATCAGATGGGATGGTTGTGCACACAAACACTCCACTGGTGAGAAAAGCACGAGAAGGTGTAATGGAATTTTTACTTATAAACCATCCGCTAGATTGTCCAATATGTGATCAAGGTGGAGAGTGTGATCTTCAAGATCAAGCCATAAAATATGGAAGAGGCGTCAGTAGATATAATGAATGTAAGAGAGTCGTAGAAGATAAAAACATAGGTCCATTGATCACTACACATATGACAAGGTGCATACATTGCACTAGGTGCATCAGGTTTTTAGAAGATGTCGCAGGAACGCAAGAGCTTGGAGCGCTTGGTAGAGGTGAGCATATGAAAATCTCTACATGTATCGAGAAATCCATAACGTCAGAGTTATCTGGAAACATCATAGATCTTTGCCCTGTCGGTGCACTAACGTCAAAGCCATACGAATTTAAAGCAAGAAGCTGGGAGCTTCGCAATACAGAAACTATAGATGTGATGGATGCAGTTGGCTCAAATATTAGAGTTGACTCAAGAGGTAGCGAAGTAATGAGAGTTTTGCCAAGACTAAACGAAGATATTAATGAAGAATGGATTTCTGACAAAACCAGATTCTCATATGATGGGCTGAAATATCAAAGGCTTGACACCCCTATGATAAGGGAAGCTGGAGGTAAGTTTAAAACAGTATCATGGCTTGAAGCTTATCAGGCGATTGGCGCTGCAATTTCTGCTTCGTCTCCTGACAAGATTGCTGCGATCGCAGGAGATTTGATAGATGTTGAAACAATGCTCCTCACTAAAGAATTATTAACAAAAATAGGCAGCTATAATTTCGATTGCAGGCAGGATGGAAGTCTTCTTGGAAATCAGGTGCGTGCATTATATACTTTTAATACTACGATTGCAGGGATAGAAGATGCTGATGCTTGTTTGATAGTTGGTAGCAATCCAAGACATGAAGCGACTATACTTAATGCACGTCTTAGGAAGGCATGCATACATAATGGCATGAATGTTGCATTGATCGGAGAGCAAGTTGATTTAACGTATAGGTATAAGCATCTAGGTGTAAACCCATGGATCTTAAAACAGATAGCAGATGCCGAGCATGATTATTTTGCTGACTTAAAGAATGCAAAGAATCCGATGATTATAATCGGATCAGGTATTTTGGCTCGCCCTGATTATGAAGTATTCCTACATTACGCAAGAGTTATTGCTGAAAATACTGGAATGGTGCGCGAAGATTGGAATGGATTAAATATTTTGCAGCGTGCTGCGTCAAGAGTTGGTGGTTTAGATATAGGTTTTTTACCAGGTTCTGGTGCTTTAAGTACAAAGCAGATTATGACAGATGCAAATATAATCATGTTGCTTGGCGCGGATGAATTAGATTTTAGTACAGTGAAAGAAGATGCTTTTATAATATATCAAGGACATCACGGTGATTTAGGAGCGCATAGAGCAAACGTGATACTTCCTGGCGCTGCTTATACTGAGAAGGATGCAACATATGTGAACCTTGAGGGAAGAGCTCAAAGAACTCGTATTGCTTCATATCCACCAAACTATGCCAAGGCTGATTGGGAAATAATTAATGAGTTAGCAAAATTTTTAGGCCATGACTTACAATATACTTCAATTCAAGATGTGAGAAAGAAGATGTGCTCCATCTCAAATGTTTTTGATAATGTTGGATGTATAGTGAAGAATGAAATGAATATGGAAGCTGTAAAAAAAGTTAGAGAATTTCAGAGTGATGTGATAGAAAACCCTATTCACAATTATTTTATGACTAATTCCGTCTCTAGACATTCTAAGACAATGCTTGAATGTTCAAAAATTTCTTCAGGAGGAGAGAGTTAATTTGTATTATGTGATCTTGAAATGGATAAAAATATACGCAAGCTGATCGCTCAGAATAAGAGAGCTCGTTACGATTATTTTATAGAGCAAACAATGGAGGCTGGAATCGTACTTACTGGCACAGAGGTGAAGTCATTGCGCAATGGTAAAGTCAGCATATCAGAATCTCACGCGACGCAGATGGAGGGTGAGATCTATCTTTTAAATGCGCATATTCCTGAATATACCGAGGGCAACAGGTTTAACCATTACCCGCTGCGCCCAAGAAAGCTCTTATTGCATGCAAGTGAGATTAAGAAGTTCATAGGCCTCATTAAGAAAAAAGGTGTTACCCTTGTCCCTCTCAACATTTATTTTAACCATAGAAACCGAGCAAAAGTATCTCTAGGAGTTGCAGTTGGGAAAAAGCAACATGATAAACGTGAAACAATCAAGCAAAGAGATTGGGAAAGAGAGAAAGCACGCCAGAAGAGAAGTGATGCCAATTCTTGAATAGAGTTTGATCAGTATATTCGCATAATTTAGAAATAACCTCTAATTCATAAGCATAATTTATGTGAAGGTTTAGATTCGATTAAGGATTCGCGGCAGATTAGATTCAAAAAAGGTAACTCATGTAATACTCGTGTTTTACTGTACTTTTCTATAGCCATTCTGTTTTCAAGATTTGGCTCTCCGTTCATAATCACACCAAGAATTGGAATCTTGCGCGCGCGCAGTGCATTGATAGTAAGACAAGTGTGGTTAATGGTTCCAATAGTTGTTCTAGAAACAACTATAACTTGAGCTTTGAGTTTTGTTATAAGATCTATTATTAAGTCATTTTCATTCAGAGGAACCATCACGCCTCCAGCTCCTTCTATGAGCAAACGATTACAATCTGGAATATTTTCTAAAATATTATCTAAATTAATTTTAATATTTTCAGAACGTGCTGCTAAATGTGGAGAAGCTGCAGCTTTCAGTGTATATGCTTCAGTATACGTAAAAATTCCTATGCTTTTTATAATATCGCTATCAAGACTTTCACTAGATCCAGATTGTATAGGCTTCCAGTAAGAAAACCCAAAATGAAGACAAAGCCAAGCAGATACAAGTGTCTTGCCAACATTTGTATCTGTTCCTGTGATAAATATTCTCATGTTTATGAAATGCTTGAATGATTTCTTTTAACAGCAATTGAAGATAATTCAAGTTCAAAATATAGAAAGACTCTTTAAAAAGGAATCTAATATCAGAGCTGCAGCAAATTTATCATCTATAGAGTTGCGTTTTTTCCTGCTAAGTTGAGTTTCACTTAAAAGCTTATCTGCAGCTTTGGTAGACAGTCTTTCATCATATAAAGCGACTGGCATTTTGAAAAATTCTTTTAAAGCATTAGCAAATGAAATGATATATTCCGATTGTTGGCCAAGTGTTCCATTCATCTGGCGAGGCAATCCTAGAACAAATCCAATCACTTTTTCTGGGCTTGTTGAGCTTATTATACTATTTATCTCAATAAGATCTTCCTCAATCGCAAAGTGACGCTTCATCACCATGAGTGGCAGAACAACATTAATAGACATGTTACACTTAGCAATTCCTATTTTTTTCTGTCCAACATCGAGTCCTAAAATCACAGAGTTTGGATTGTATTTTATAAGATCAGTAAACTCTGCACGTTG
The DNA here is from genome assembly GCF_964019805.1 of Candidatus Lariskella endosymbiont of Epinotia ramella. Classification (NCBI taxonomy): domain Bacteria; kingdom Pseudomonadati; phylum Pseudomonadota; class Alphaproteobacteria; order Rickettsiales; family Candidatus Midichloriaceae; genus Candidatus Lariskella; species Candidatus Lariskella endosymbiont of Epinotia ramella. The sequence goes on from NZ_OZ026472.1 coordinate 313,975, forward strand.
CACAGAATCTTGGTGAAATAGCGCTATCATATCGGAATCTTGCATGCTGAGTACTTTTGAAAAATTATCGTATATACTTGTCATATTTTTCAAAATTGGCGTCGTTAAAATATATAATAAATACCAATTCTTCATTTACCTGGGGTATATGGCACTGCCGGCAAAGCCGCTTGCGCAAACTCCTTTGAACTGATTTTCCATATTATACCAAATCCCCAAATAACAGAACACTTTAGCTGCGTCTTTTCTTTAAAATTTCAGCGCACACAGAACCTAGACTTTGTTGCAAAAGAAGCAACGAGATGCGTATCTTATGTTTATCTGCTAAATAGATAAGCTAAAGAACGAATAAAGCTAGTGAATAAATGGCAGGTCAATATAAGATACACAACTGGTTGGAATATAACACAAATTTAGAAAATGGATGTAACATTTATTTTTTATTTGAATTATATCATCTACCCAGCCATTCTTCATCTCTGCTGATATGTGAATACAGCTCTCTCTCATAACTTTTTATAGCAGACATAGAGGGAAATATAACAGCATCATGTGTAAAAAATTTATTTATTAACTTTGTCAGTGCATCATAAGTGGATGGAAAATCGCATGTAATTATCCTCTCATTTAAAATAGATTTTCTATGAAGTGAGATATAATAAAGATCCACGTCTTTTTTCTGTACTAGCTGCTTTTTTATACCAAAGGCATCGCCATATAAATATATGAGACCCTCTATAAGAAGCTGAGGTGCAAGCCCTCTTTTTATTTCACTAGAGCTTGGTATGTTGCCTGTTTTATAGTCAATTATTTTGACATCTCCGTTTTTTAGCAAATCAACTCTATCTGCTATTGCGGTAACACAGACCAATTTTCCTTCATCTGTTAAAAACTTTATAGTACCTTTTACTTCTGTGACACTCTGCTTTATAGAATTTAGATTTTTTTCTTTGTAACACAAGAATAGATCAGCAACTTGATTTATGTAGTCTTTGAAGAAATATTCCAACACTTGCTGCTTAAGTTGGTCATTTGTGCAAGCGCCAAATTTGCTGTAAAAAAGGGACACAAGATTATCTACTGACGATATGTCTTTCTCTACAGCATTGGACAGTAGATCGTGTAAAATAATCCCAAAACGCTTTTTTGATATACCAGGAGTTGGTATTGGTTCTAATGGTCTTAATTTTAACACATCATGCACGTAGTATAAGTAAGGACTTTTCATCAATCGTTCTATACCACTAACAGATATTTTACTTGGCATAATTTCATTCACATCAATATTAAGAAACGATGTGCAACTCGAAGCAAGTGCTGCAATTTTAAAAATTGGCCTTTTAGCACTATGTCTTGGAATTCTTGAATATTCTGCTCTGACTTTGCTATGATATATCAGATCATCTAAATTAATTTTCTTCATGAGTCTTATATATGCAATTAAGCGATCAATAAATCTTGAAGCTTGTAACGCGCCGCTTTTGCTTGATTTGGAATAAGAAAATAAGACTCGTTTTTGTGCAAGCAAGTGTGCAAAATCAAAAGCTGCATATCCAATTTCTACATCTTTCATTATAATATTGTCATTCTTCTTTGCTCTCACTTCTTGCGATATATATCCGTGATCTATGAGATAACTGGGAAAAAAGGATTCTTGCATCCCCGCTGCTACCACAAAATCAAATTTTAAAAACCTTGCCTCCATTGGAGTCAAAATTTCAACACAATGCTCAGTTTTTTCACATTTACGCAATTCTAGATTTTTCAATAGAGACTTTAATAGCTCATTATAATCCTCTTTAAATAATAAGTTGCAAGTAACAACAGGATTTGATGTAGTGCTGTGCACTAATTCTTCCAAAATATAAAAGTGCTGAGATTCACGAGCTTGAGGGTGTATCAAATGACAAAATGTTTCAAAATGAGCAACGAGAACTTGATTAAAAGATGACGTTTTTTGCATCACGTCTCTAAAGTGCATTATTCTTTCGTAATAGTTCCTTAGTGGTTCTATATCGCAAGACAAATTATTTTTACTAGAAAGTTTGAAATATGAATCTATATTTTGTGTATATTCAGAATGACGTATGATTCTTTTTTCAAACATATATACACTTTCTCGAAGCTCCTCAAATACTATAGAAGATGGATGTTTGAACAATGATAACCAAATCTTAAAGTCAGAACTGCCCTCAGTTGCAGCTTTCAGTATTAATATAAAAAGCTGTATTATATGTGATTGTTCATGCTGCATTGGTGTTGAGTCATCATAGCGAATCACATGCGCATCAAGCAGTGCAGAGATAATTTTTATTACCTCTCTGTTATTTGTTACAATAGCAATCCTTGCATTTTCATCTTCTTGCATCGCAATTTGTACTGCATTACAGATGATTTTTGCTTCCTCAATTTGACTTTTTGCTTCTACTATTTCAACATGATCTAGAGCAGCAACATACTCATGCTGTATTGTCCCTATCAAGTTTCCCATAAGTTCAGGTGGATATAGTATCTGTGATATGAAAAGCTCTAATATATTATGAAATCCTTGGTCTTGCACTTCGCAAGCAACATCTAGTACATCATCTTTATTATTTATAAGAGCGCTTAAATGGTTAACAATATGCCATGTGTAATGTTTTTGATGAACATTCATCGTGCTGAATTTTGCAAAATGACCACTGCCTTGAGCGTCTAATTTGCCAGATAAAAAACTACTTTGTGAATCGCTAACATCAAAATCTAATGATTGCTGTGATGTGTTGGGTTTTATTCGATTTGTATGAAATTCTTGGTTTGTTTTCACAATACTATTACTTGGCGTGCCTTGAATAAATATATATGAGTTCTCAAGCTTGGATATAGCTTTTACAATTTGTTTAATGTAGGGAGTATTATTTGCTGGTAACAAAGCAAATATAGTTTTTTTCTTGTAAATGCTGAGTATCTTTTCTATGCGCTGTGCTGCTATGACTTGTCTTTGTTGTTCTGTAACGACTCCATCTGTTTCTCCACGTTGCTTTAAATTCTCTATTAAGTAACTCAATAGCTGTTCTTTATCACTACCAGATTTTAATAATTCAATATCATATTGATTATGATAATATTCAGATAACGCCCTTGTAATTTCTGCTAATTCTGATTCTTTAAATTTCAATTGATCTTTTGATTCATATGTTTTGAGGCGACAGTTTTCACCTTCCTTATTTATGTAAGCAATATAATCTGTGTAAATAGCGAAGTTTAGTTGTGATTTTTGGAATGTATTTGGTAGTTGCAGTAATTCTAATTCACTTAACTTCTCCTCTCTGCTTATAAGTTCTAACATATTATCCGCAAGATCTGAGTATGAAAGTATAGAAGGCAAGATGCTTAAATTACCTTGTGTTCTTATGAATTCATGGAATTCTCTGATAGATCTATGATTTGGCAGAATAACCAAATAATCTGATAGTGCAAGTTTGGAATATAGTTTAGATGAATATGCTATATAGGATGCGTTTTTTGCTGCTATATTCTCTATTTGAGAAAGTAATATATTGAAAACATTGCGTGTAAAGGGAATACTCAAAAATTTAGCCATTCTTTGTTAGTCACTACTTATTTGTTAATACGAATTGCTGTTTAATAGCACGAGTATATGGCAACTCGGGTAATTTTAGAATATTTGATATAAGTATGAAGGCAGTTTGGATAATTTTGAACGACAAAGTTAGCAACCTATACAAATATGGCGCTACCTTCACAAGTGCAGGCGCGAAGATTTTAATGGCATGATTTTTGAGAGTACCAGTTAATTTTCGAATCAAATATATATTTATAAAGAAATGAACGAAGTCATACTTTAAAAATCAGACCAAAAAGATCTGCGTAAGTGGCTTCGCTAGCAGTGTCATAGTAACATATCTTAATAATTATACTATTTTTGTGAACGGCTCTAATCTGTTGCTGCCTGCAATCAATCTATGGTAGCACGCATTATGTATTTATTAAAAGCTGATATAATCGGCTATTATCTTCCGAAATTGGTTGTCAAAAACTATTTTTCAAGATTAGTATGTAACTTTAGCTTACAAAATATTAATCTTTGATAATGACATGCTTAATAACCTGAAAGCAAGAGTAGTGGAATATATATCTTTAACAAAAGATATTGTGAGTCGTATTAGCATAGGAAAGTTAAATAAAGAGTTACTTGATATGTGGTATACGTATGCTGATAAATTAAAAAATTTAGCAGAGACGAATTTTAAGCTAGGAGTATATCACTTTGAGCGAGGATATTTAAATGATGCGATATTTAGATTTAAACTTTTGAAAATATTTTGTGATAAATATCCTGCGTCTAATTATTATCTTGCAAGATGCTATATAGAAAAATTCAAATATGAAAGAGCGGCTATTTTTTTATCGCATTATTTTGCATCCGGTGATTCTGCATTTGCTAGTGAAAGTAAATATTGCAAAAAACTCATATCAAATGAACTTGGATCGATCGTAAGCTTGCCAGGTAGTATAGTTGCACATAATTTAGACAAGCTAGCATATAATTATATAGAAAATAGTAAAGTTTCACCTGTTGATTGCTCCTTGAGTGAAT